>JBDTXR010000050.1:0-32159 GCA_040006075.1 Byssovorax sp.
GCGACCAGAGCGGCTCGAAGATGGTGTTGCCGAAGCGGAAGACGAGGAGGTTCTGCACCGTCTCCTTGCCCAGGTAATGATCGATCCGGAAGATCTGGCTCTCGTCGAGGTGGGCGAGCAGATCGCGGTTGAGCGCCTTCGCCGTCGCCAGGTTGATGCCAAACGGCTTCTCGACGATCACCCGCTGGTAGGGCGCCTCGGGATCCTCCGACGGCGCGACGACGAGCCCGCTCTCCTTCAATCCACGGACGATCTTCGAGACCTCGTCGGGCCCGACCGAGAGATAGAACAAGCGATTGCCGCCCGTGCCGCGGGCCTTGTCGACCTTCTCGAGCTCTTCCTTGAGCTTGGTGAACGTGGCCGGATCGTTGTGGTCGCCTTGCACGTACGAGATGCCGGCCGCGAGCTCGTTCCAGGCCGCCTCGTTCAGCGGCTTGCGGCGCGAGTGCTTGGCGACGTTCTCCTTCATTTCGCCTGCGAAATCGGGCTTGGGTCGCCGGGCGACGCCGACGAGCGCGAAGCCCTGCGGGAGCATGCGGCTCAGCGCCAGGTTGTAGATCGCCGGCACCAGCTTGCGTCGGGTCAGATCGCCCGAGGCGCCGAAGATGATGATCGCCGCCGGTCGCGGGGCCATCTCCTCGGGCATGCCCTCGCGAAGCGGGTTCGGCGGCATCGTCGGGTTGACCGGGGTCGATCCGCTCGGCGCAGCAGCTTCGGTGCTCATCAGGTCGCGCTCCATTCCGTGTGGAAATCACCCTCTTTATCGAGGCGTTTGTAGGTGTGCGATCCGAAGAAGTCGCGCTGCGCCTGGGTCAGGTTCGCGGGCAGGCGCTCGCGGCGCGAGCTGTCGTAGTAGCCGAGCGACGCGCCCATCGACAGCACCGGCACGCCGGCGATGGCCGCGGCCGCGACGACGCGACGCCAGCCGTCTTGCCGCGGCGCGAGCTCGTCGCGGAACGACGGATCGAGCAGCAGGTTGGTGAGCCCGGGATCGCGATCGAACGCCGCCTTGATCCGCCCGAGGAACTTCGCGCGGATGATGCAGCCGGCCTGCCAGATCCGCGCGAGCTCGCCCAGGTGGAGATCCCACTTGTGCGTCTCGGAGGCGACGCGGAGCAGGTTCATCCCCTGGGCGTAGCTGCACGCTTTCGCGGCGTAGAGCGCCGCGCGCACGTCCTCGATCAGCCGCTTCCGATCCTCGGCGCCGAGCGCGGTGGCCTTCGACGGATCCGGCCCCGGCAGCAGCTTCGCCGCCCGCAAACGATCCTCGCGGGCGAACGAGAGCACGCGCGCCTCGACCGACGTGGCGATGGTCGGCACGGCCACGCCGAGCTCGGCGGCCTCCTGCACGGTCCACTTGCCGGTGCCCTTCTGCGCGGTGGCATCGACGATCATGTCGACGAGATCGCCCTTCCCGTCCGGGTCTTTCTTGCGGAGGATCTTCGCGGTGATCTCGATGAGGTAGCTCTCGAGCTCGACGTGATTCCAGGCGTCGAACACGTCGGCGAGCTCGGCGTTGGAGAGCCCGCCGACGGTCTTCAACACGTCGTAGGCCTCGGCGATCAGCTGCATGTCGCCGTACTCGATCCCGTTGTGGATCATCTTCACGTAGTGCCCCGAGCCGCCCGGCCCGATGTACGTCACGCAGGGCCCGTCCGGCGTCTGCGCGGCGATCTTGGTGAGGATCGGCGCGAGCTCGTCGTACCCTTCCTTGTCGCCGCCGGGCATCATCGAGGGGCCGTTGCGCGCGCCGAGCTCGCCCCCCGAGACCCCCATGCCGAAGTAGCGCAGGCCGACGGCCGAGAGCTCCTTCGCGCGCCGCTCGGTGTTGACGTAGTACTCGTTGCCGCCGTCGACCAGCAGATCGCCCTGGTCGAGGAACGGGCGCAGTGCCGCGATGGTCTTGTCGACGACCTCCCCGGCCTTCACGAGCATGATGATCCGCCGCGGCCGACGGATCGATTTCACGAAGGCTTCGAGGTCCTTGAAGCCCTCGATTTGCTTGCCCGCGCTCGCGGCGACGAAGCGGTCGACCGGCTCGGGCCACGCGTCCCAGGCCGCGACCGAGAAGCCTTTTTCTTCGATGTTGAGGGCCAGGTTTCGCCCCATCACTCCGAGCCCGATCATCCCAATCGCCATCTCGCTCATCGGTGTCTCCTCGCCCCTGCGTTCGGCGGCCGAAGCCTACACGAAATCGGCGCGCTGGAAGCCCTCCGGTCGACCCGCGCCCGACGTCGGCGGGAGGCGTCGCCGCGACCGCGACCGCGCACAAAAAGTTTTCAGATCGTCCGTGAGCGCGGACGCGACGCACATTTTCCCGAGCGGTCGCCGCGCGCCTCGCGCTAGGCTCCGCCGCGGAATGGTCGAGGCCCCGCTCCCGCGTATTCGTGTCCCCCACCCGCACGTGCGCTCCGACATCGACGTGCTCGCCGGGAGCCCGCACGTGGCCGGCTCGCGCGTGCCGGTGCGTCGGCTCTGGGCCTGGCATCGCGGCGGCGCCGCGGTCGAGACCCTGGTCAAGCGCTACCCGAACCTCGGCCCGGCGCGCATCCTCGACGCGCTCGCGTTCGCCTACGACAACCAGGACGTCATCGACGCCGACATCGCGCGCGAGCAGGCGCTGTTCGAGAAGCAGGGCCCCGACATCGGCGCGCGCCCGCTCGCCCAGATGACATTTCCTTTCGAGGCGGTCGCCCCCGGCGCAGCCAGGGGCAGCCGGCCTCCACGGAAACGTTGAACCTCGCTGGAACGAGCCGATTCGTGCTTCATCCCCGCGAACGAGGTCACCGACGCGAGGCGTGAGCCATCCGCCGAAGCTCGCGCGTCCAGAGGGCGCTAGGTCGGTTGGGCTTTACAGCATGTTCAGGTTGGTGCATGAGGGCCCCGCCGAGCGGGTGGCGGGGCAAAGAAGCTCGCAGCCCAATCCGCACGGCGCTCCCACATCCCGGTCGTGATGGCGGATGGGGATCGGCGTTTCGCTACGGCGAAGGGTGAATTCGGAATCTTTTGATCGTGGTCGGGACGCCGCACCGGTGAAGGCCGGATCGGCCTCCGCGGGCTCCTCAGCACATCGCTGAAGGCCTGCACGATGGTCTCCTTCGCAGTTCTACATACCGGGATGGCCACTTGGTCATCCCTTCCATGGCGCGGCGGTCTGGTGTAGGGTCCGCGCCCCAAAACGGGGTGCCCGTCGGGTGCCGGAGGTTTCTCAAGATGAGCGTCAATCGTTGGAAGTTGATCTCGATGCCCGTGGTCGTCCTCGGCCTGGCATCTCCGCTGCTTGTCAACTGTGGGGCTCTCCCCGGCGGCCTCAAGCCCCCGGGTGCCCTCGGCGACCTCGCGGACGCCGCCGGCGGCTGCGACGAGATGAAGGGCGGCGACTTCGCCAAGCTCTCGATCAAGGGCGGCGCGGCCGTCGAGGGTAAGATCAAGGCGTTCCTCGACGCCGCCTACAGCTTCAACAAGGTCACTGCCGAGCTGACGGCCGACCTCACGGCGTCTTGCGTCGAGCTCGGCACCGCCCTCGGCGTGCCCGAGGCCGACATGAAGTCCGAAGAAGGCGGCGACAAGGCCGTCGAGAAGGCCTGCGCGGCCGTCGCCGACAAGGTCGGCGCGATGTTCAAGGCCAACGCCGGAGCGAGCCTCACGGTCGAGATCGAGGCCCCCAAGTGCTTCATCCCGATCGACGCCATGACGGCGTGCCTCGGCGCCTGCGGCTCGCCCATCAAGGGCGGCAAGCTCGAGGCCTCGTGCAAGGGCGGCGAGATCGCCGGCAAGTGCGACGCCGAGTGCAAGGGTAGCTGCACGGCCGAGGTCGGCGGCGAGTGCTCGGGCACCTGCAAGGCCGCTTGCCAGGGCAAGTGCGAGGCGAAGTTCAAGGGCACCTGCGGCGGCAAGTGCGACGGCCAGTGCGACGGCAAGGCCTCGAAGGGCGCCGCTTGCAAGGGCACCTGCGAAGGCAAGTGCGACGCGGGCGCCTCGGGCACCTGCGGTGGCAAGTGCGAGGGCAAGTGCTCCGGCACCTGCGAGATCGCGGCCAAGGGCAAGTGCTCCGGCACCTGCTCGGGCGGCTGCAGCGCGGAGATCAAGGCCCCGAAGTGCACGGGCACCTTCGAACCCCCCAGCGTCGATCCGAGCTGCCAGCTCTCCTGCACCGTCAAGACGGTCAAGGACGTGACCTGCGATCCCCCGAACATCAAGTTCGGCTTCAAGGGCCAGGCCTCGACGGACCTCACCAAGCTGATCACCGCGCTCCAGATCACGCTGCCGAAGATCATCAAGATCCAGCTCGGCACCGGCAAGCGCGTCGCCACCATGGCGGCGGGCGTCGTCAAGGCCGGCGTCGAGGTCAAGGACGTCGCGCTCTCGGCCGGCGGCAAGGCTGCGGCGTGCATCGCGACGGGCATCGCGGCCACGGCCAGCGCGTCGGTCTCGATCAACGTCAACATCAAGGCCAGCGCCAGCGTCGGCGGCTCGGTTGGCGGCGGCGCCAAGGGCGGTACTTGATTTCGATGGGGGTGCAAGCACCCCCTGTTTCGATGGGGGTGCAAGCACCCCCAAACCCCCTCGGCGCGCTACTCGCGCACCGACGGAGGGAGCCCGAGAGGGAACCGAGCATCGATGAGATGAGCGGGTGAATGAGCGGCGATCCGGGAGGCTGGGTCGCCGTTTTTCATTGAGGGACATGGCCAAGCCGAAGCGGGCGGAGCGGCGGGAGATGGATCGGGCGCAGGTGAGGCTCGGGAAGGATCTCGAGCGGCTGTGGAAGCTCGGGCCCGGGGGGTCGCCCGAGCGGCCGATCGTGATCACCTCGCCGTCGGAGGTCGAGTCGCTGGCGCGGAGCACGCGCTGTCCGATTTGCCAGGGCGAGCTTCGCGTGGAGGAGCACGTGGCCGAGACGCGGGGGTCGCTGCGGCTGCGCGTGGCCCGCGCGGCGTGTCGGTTCTGCCGCGCGCCGCGATCGATCTACTTTCAGCTCCGCGCGACGACGCTGAGCTGAGCGGCGCGAGATCGTCTACGATCGGCGGCGATGCCGGAGCGCCCCGAGCTCGATTACGTCGTCCCGATCCTCGCGCGCGAGCTGACGGGGCGCACCATCACCGAGCTGCGCGCGACCAGCCCCGTCGTGCTTCGCGTCGCGCTGCGCGAGCCGGCCTCCGAGCTGCTCCCCGGCGCCACGATCGAGGGCGTGAGCCGCCGCGCGCATTTCGTGGTGTTCGCGCTGCGTGGGGCCTCGGGCCGCGCCCTCGAGCTGGCGGTCGCGCCGATGCTCGCCGGTCGCTTCTCGATCGTCGCGCCGACCGCCAAGCACTCCGCCGATCTCGCGCTCACGCTCGCGCTCTCGGACGGGCGCGAGCTCCGCTACCGCGACGACGTGCAGATGGGAAAGGCCTACGTGATCGAGGCCGGTCAGCGGAGCCACGTACCCGGGCTCGAGCGCGTCGGGGTCGACGTCCTCGACGCGAAAGCCTTCACCCGCCCTGCATTTCGCGCCCTCGCGAAGACGCGGCGCGATCAGGTGAAGGTCTTCCTGCTCGACAAGAGCGCGCTCGATTCGCTCGGCAACGCCTACGCCGACGAGGCCCTGTTCGAAGCCAGGATCCACCCGAAGACCTTCGTGCGCAGCCTGACGGAGCCCGAGGTCGATCGCCTCCACGACGGGATCGTGACGGTGATCGCCGAGGCCAGCGCCGAGGTCGCGCGGCGCGCGCCGCCGATCGACGAGAAGGTGCGCGACTTTCTCAAGGTGCGAAATCGCCATGGAAAGCCCTGCCCGCGCTGCGGCTCGACCATCCGCAAGGCCGGGGTCCACGGCCACGACGCGTTCTTCTGCCCGACCTGCCAGCCCGACGAGCGCGGGAGCGCCATCGTCGACTTCCGCGCCGCGACGCGGCCCGAAGGCGCGCTCGTCGAGGAGGCGCCCGCGCCGCCCGCCAGGCCACGCCGCGGTCGCCGCCCCTGACCGCGCCAACCCAGCGCGTGGACGGCCCCCTTTCCCACCGCGGGTTGGCTGGCGTAGCATCGGGCGGAACCATGAACCAACCTCCCGGCCAGCCGCCCTTCGGACAAGGTCCTCCCCCGCCCTACGGCGCGCCGCCGCAGGGGCAGGGCTACCCGCAGCAGGGGCAGCCGCAGCAAGGCTATCCGCAGCAACCGCAGCAGGGCTATCCGCAGCAACAGCAGCAGGGCTATCCGCAGCAACAGCAGCAGGGCTATCCGCAGCAGCAAGGGTATGCGCCTCAGCAGCAGGGCTATCCCGCACCCCAGCAGCAGGGCTATCCGCAGCAGCAGGCGCCCGCGCAGCCGGGGTGGGCGCCGGGGCCACCGATGCCGCTGGGCTCGTGGGCGGCCGACAGCGTCAAGGACCAGCAGCGCAACGACGTGCTCTCGGCGGCGTTTGCGCCGAGAGGAGGCTGGCAGAACATCTCGCGCGCGCGCGGCGCGGGCATCTTCGCGCTCGGCCTCTTTCTCCTGGCGATCAACGTCGGCTCGCTGATCGCGTCGGGCACGTACTTCGTCCAGGCGACGCTGGTCACGCCGCTGACGATCCTCCTCGGGCTCTACATGCTCGTGGTCGGCACGCCGCGCGATCCGCAGACCAACGACCTCGCTGGATGGGCGAAGATTGGCTACGGCGCGACCACGGTCGTCGGGGTGTTCCTCGGCGTGCTCGCGCTGATCCTCGTCGGCTGCTGAGCCCCGCGCTCCGCGTCTCCCGCCCGCGCCGCCCCCGACCAGCTCGCTCGACGCTCTTGATTCCTCCGGCGCGATCGGTAGAATGCTTATTGAATATGATTGTCATCTTCGGAAAGCGCCGCCGCGTCCCGGGAGCCCTGCTCGCTGTGATCCTGGTCCTCCTCGCGGTGGCTCCGCGGCGAGCCCGGGCGGACGCCGGTGACTCTCCGGAGATCGAAGCGCAGCGCCTGGTCCACATTCTCGGCTATACCGCGTCGGATTACGGCGGCGCGGTCGTGGGCGGGGCGATCAGCAACCCCTCCGAGTACGAAGAGCAGCTCGCGCTCCTCGCGGACGCCACCAAGATCGCCGCGCACATCCAGCCGCCGCCGAGCGACGGCGCGACGGCGCCGAACCTCGCCGCGGGCGTGGCCAGGGTGCGCGGCCTCGTGGAGAGCAAGGCCCCCGAGGCCCAGGTCGCCGCGGCCGTCGCCGAGATCCGCGCCGCTGTCACCTCGGCGTTTCACCTCGCCGAGGCGCCGACCACGCCGCCCGATCCGTTGCGCGGCCGATCGCTCTTCCTGGAGAACTGCGCGACCTGCCACGGCGACAGCGGGCGGGCCGACACGGCGCGCGCGGCGAGCCTCACGCCGCACCCCGCCAACTTCCACGATCCCCGCGTCGGCGACGCGCTGACGCCGCTGCGGGTCGCGGGCACGGTGCGCTTCGGCATCAACGGGACGGCGATGATCCCGTTCACGCAGCTCTCGGACGCCGATCGCTGGGCGCTCGCATTCTATGTCACTGGCCTCCGCCACGAAACTGCGCCGGGCGAGGGATCGCCGACGTACACGCTGGCCGAGCTCTCGATCCGCTCCGACGCCCAGCTCGCGGTCGAGCTCGCCGCGGCCGGCGTCCCGGCCGATCGCCGCGAGGGGATCCTCTCCGATCTGCGCCGCCGCGCGCCCTACGAAGATCGCGCCGGCAAGAGCCCGCTCTCGATCGCGCGGGCCAAGCTCGATCGCGCGCGCATCGCGGTCGGCCGCGGCGATCGCGCCGCGGCGCGCGGGGAGATCATCGACGCTTACCTGGAAGGGATCGAGCCCGCCGAGGGCCCGCTCCGCGCGATGGACGCGAGCCTGGTCAACGGCCTCGAGCAGCGCTTCGGCACGCTCCGCGCGCGCCTCGAAGCGGGCGCCGCGCCGGCCGAGCTCGACGACGGGATCGCCGCGCTGCTCGGCGAGGTCACCCGCGCCGACTACCTCCTCGCGCAGCCCGCCGAGGAGCGAGGGTTCGTCTCCACCGCGATCTCCAGCGGCGGGATCCTCCTCCGCGAGGGCGTCGAGGCCGCGCTCCTGATCGCGGCGCTCCTCGGCGTCGCCACCCAGGCCGGCCTCGGCGATCGCAAGCGCTGGATCCACGCGGGGTACCTCTCGGCGCTCGCGCTCGGGTTGATCACCTGGCTCCTCTCGTCGCGCCTCATCGCCGTCTCCGGCGCCAGGCGCGAGATGATCGAGGGCGTGACGGCGCTGCTCGCGACGCTGGTGCTCTTCTACGTGAGCTTCTCGCTGCTCGCGAAGAAGGAGGTGGCGCGCTGGATGAAGTTCCTCCGCGCCCAGGTCTCGCCCGGGCGCGCGGCGGCGTCGCTCTTCGGCGTGGCCTTCCTCGCGGCCTACCGCGAGGCCTTCGAGACCGTGCTCTTCTACCAGGCGCTCCTCTCGTCGAACGCCAGCACCGCTGCCGCGCTGGTGGGTGCGCTCGGCGGGATCGTCGTCCTCGGCGTGATCGTCTTCGCCTACTCGCGCGCGGGCCGCTTCGCCCCGCCGCAGGTCTTCTTCAAGGTCTCGAGCTACCTGCTCTACGCCCTCGCGGTGGTCTTCATCGGCCAGGGGATCGCCGCGCTCCAGCTCACCGGCACGCTGCCGATTCATCCGCTCGCGATGCCGTCGCTCCCCGCGCTCGGCGTGCACGCCACGATCGAGACCTGCGCGGCGCAGCTCGTCCTCGTCGCGCTCGCCGCCTTCGCGTGGATCCGCAGCGCGCGAAAGACCACCACGCCCGAGTCGCCGCGGCCCTCGTCGTCGATCGCCAAGCCCACCGCCTGAAAACGAAATCGACTTCGTTTCCCGACGATCGCGCTCAGCTCACCGGACGCTGAGCGGGGCGCGGTGCACCGGCGCAATGCCCGGGTGGAGCGCGCGCAGGCCCTGCTTGGCCACGTCGCGCGCGCTCTCGGCGGGGCACGCCAGATCCCACTCCAGGTAGAGCTTGTCGCCGTCGAAGCACCCGAAGCTGGTCGAGACGCAGAGCAGCGGCTCGCGCTCCACGGCGTAGCCGGCGCGGGCCACGTCGTGGCCATAGATGGCGACGCGCGCCTCGGGATCGAGCGCGTGCACGAACGCATACCCGCGCTCGGTCGACGTGGTGCGCGCCCACAGCAGCGCGCCGAGGATGTTCTGCAGCGCCATGTCGGTGACCATCGGCGTGGCCCCGCCCGCGAGATCGGGGAACGAGAGATCGAAGAAGCCGTCGAGCGGCAGGCGCTCGAGATCGTTGGCGCTCTCGATCCGCGCGTGCGGCGCGGCGTGCAACATCACCAGGCGGGCCTTCTTCGCCACGGCCACGAAGGGCCAGTTCCGCATCCACGCGCGCATTTGCCGCGTGCCCTCGACGCCCAGCAAATCTTCGAGGCGCCGTGCCTCGTCGGGGAAGAACTTCGACACCACCGGCCCGCCGACGTGGGCGTGCTCGTGGTTGCCGAGGAGGTAGTGCACGCGCCCCGGGTAGCGCGCCGCGAGCACCCGCGCATGCTCGACCACGGTCTTCGAGTCGCCCCGGTAGAACGTGCCGAGGTAGTCGGGCCACTGCGCCTCGGTGAGCTCGGGCCCGTGCACGAGGTCTCCCGTGACGACGAGGTGGGCCCCGTCGGAGTCCTTCGCGGCCGACTCGAAGATCGACGCCATGCGATCGAAATCCTCGACGTTGCCCTGCATGTCGGTGGCAACGAAGAGCCGGCCCCGATCGGGCAAATGAACCACACGACGCACGGCCGGGGAGGTTACTCCATACCGCGCGCGATCGCGAAGAAGGCGCGCGTCTCGATGTTCCGCCGGCGCCCTCGGGGCGCCAACGCGATGACGACGGCCCACGCGACGCGGCGCGGTCGTCGGCTCATACGGCCGCTTTTTTCCGCGGGCATGCTTGGCGCCCCCGGGGTCGGGCACTAGGCTCCACGCCTACCATGGAGAACTCGAACCTCACCGCGTGGGTCGACGACGTCGCGCGGCAAACGCAGCCCGATCGCGTCGTCTGGTGCGACGGCTCCGAAGAAGAATATCGCTCGCTCATTCGCCAGATGCTCGCGGACGGAACGCTCCTTCAGCTCGACGAGGACCAGTACCCGAGCTGCTTCCTCCACCGGAGCCACCCGTCCGACGTGGCCCGCACCGAGCAGCTCACGTTCATCTGCTCCGAGCTCGAAAAAGACGCCGGCCCCACCAACAACTGGCTCTCTCCCGAGGCCGCCCGCGCCCGGCTCACTCCGCTCTTCGCCGGCGCCATGAAGGGCCGCACCATGTACGTGGTCCCGTACCTCATGGGCCCTGTCGGCTCGCCCTCGTCGAAGGTCGGCGTGGAGATCACCGACAGCGCCTATGTCGCGGCGAGCATGCGGATCATGACCCGGATGGGCAAGGTCGCGCTCGACGCGCTCGGCACGTCGGAAGACTACTGCAAAGGCCTCCACTCGCTCGGCGACCTCAGCCCGGATCGCCGCTTCATCTGCCATTTCCCGGCCGAAAAGCTGATCTGGAGCGTGGGCTCGGGCTACGGCGGCAACGCCTTGCTCGGCAAGAAGTGCTTCGCTCTCCGCATCGCCAGCACCATGGCCCGCGACGAAGGGTGGCTGGCCGAGCACATGCTCATCCTCGGCCTCGAGGATCCGACAGGCCACGTCACGTACATCTGCGCGGCGTTCCCCAGCGCCTGCGGCAAGACCAACCTGGCCATGCTCGTGGCCCCGCTCTCGCAAAAGGGCTGGAAGGTCTGGACGGTGGGTGACGACATCGCCTGGCTCCGCGTCGGCGAAGACGGCCGCCTCTGGGCCGTGAACCCCGAAGCCGGCTTCTTCGGCGTCGCCCCCGGTACCAGCGAGAAGACCAACCCCAACGCCCTCGCCAGCCTCCACGCCAACTCGATCTTCACCAACGTGGCGCTCACCCCGGATCGCACGCCCTGGTGGGAGGGCTTGACCAAGGAGCCGCCCGCCGATCTGATCGACTGGAAGGGCAACCCCTGGGACGGGAAGAGCCCCGCGGCGCAGCCCAACAGCCGCTTCACCGCGCCTGCCAGGCAGTGTCCCTGCATCTCCCCCGAGTTCGACTCGCCGCGCGGAGTCCCGATCTCGGCCATCATCTTCGGCGGCCGCCGCGCCCGGCTCGAGCCGCTGGTCTACGAGGCCCGCGACTGGGCACATGGCGTGTTCATGGGCGCCACCCTGGCCTCGGAGACGACCGCCGCCGCGACGGGCCAGGTCGGCGTGGTCCGCCGCGATCCGATGGCGATGAGGCCTTTCTGTGGCTACAACATGGGCGATTATTTTGCTCACTGGCTCTCGCTCGGCGCGGGGAAGACGGCCTTTCCGAAGATTTTTCACATCAACTGGTTCCGCACCGGCGAGGGGGGAAAGTTTCTCTGGCCCGGCTTCGGCGACAACCTGCGGGTGCTCCGCTGGATTCATGGGCGCGTGAACGGCACCGCCGCGGCGCGGGAGACGGAGATCGGGTTGCTGCCGGAAGAGGGCGGGATTGATATTTCCGGGCTGGAGCTGGCGGCGGGGACCATGGAAGAGCTGTTTGCTGTGGATCGTGGGGCTTGGCTGGCGGAGGTCGGGGATCAAGAAGGGTTCTTGAAGAGCTTCGGCGAGCACACGCCTCCGGGGTTGTGGGAGCAGCATGCTTTGCTGAAGGGGCGCCTCGGGGGGTGACTCTGCTTTTGCGATGTGCCATCTGCCCGTTGCCCCCGTCAAAGCACCTTGGGTAGCCGCGCCGGTTCGAGCCTGTTGTCTCACCCCAACAGGCTCCGCGCACGTGACCCGCGCACACATCCGCGAACGGTAGATTTGCGGGAGAATTCGTCGAGGAATCCCCTGGAGCCCAGCCAGGCGCGCGCTGGCATGAACGCTGCTCTAGCCTCTGGACGAGGAGAGCGCCCGTATGCCTGACGTGACGACGAAAGTGGATCTCTGCAGCGGGCACGACGCCTGCGCGCCGCGCCCGTTCGCGACCTTCAGTGCCAATGTCTTCGCCGAGACCTTCGAGGTCGCTCGGCAGGGCGACTCGCTTCAGGAGCACGCCTGTTCCAGTCACCCGCCCCACGCCGCCGTCGTGACCCACGCCTGGCAAAACGTGCTGGCCAACGGCTCTCCTCTCGCGGTGATCGGCTCCACGGTGAGCTGCCCGTCCGCCACGCTGGGCACCGGGCGCCCCTCGGTGCTCGTCGGCGAAGGCCAGAAACTTCAGCTCCGCCGCTAGTTCGATGGGGCTGCGCCCCATACCCCGCGGCCGCTACGCGGCCGCACCAGTTCCGCCCGACGGCACTGGAAAGACGATCAAACTTCCGACGGGCGGAACTACGCGCGAGGTATCCATGGAAAACGTACGTCTCTCGTTCGAGCAAGGGGACACCTCTTTTTCGGTCCGCCGGTTCCGGGTCGAAGCGGCCCTGTCGAGCCTGTTCGCGATCCACGTGGTCGCCCGATCGCCCCACGACGATCTCGACCTCGCCGCGTTCGTCGGCAAGGCCGCCGGGCTCGCGCTCACCGCCAGCGGCGGACTCGGCCTCTGCGAGCGAAATTTCCGCGGGATCTGCGTCGACATGCGGATGGTCCGGAGCGAAGGCGCCGGCCTCTCGACGTACGAGATCCAGATCGCGCCCACGCTCTGGAAGCTCACCCAGCGCACCGGCAACCGGCTCTTTCAGCACGTGTCGATCCCCGACATCGTCGAGAAGATCTTTCTGGAGTGGGGAATCGAGCATCGCCTCGAGATCGCCCGCTCCGAGTATCCGGCGCTGGAGCTCCGCGCCCAGTACGGCGAGAGCGATTTCGCCTTCGTCTCTCGCCTCCTCGAGGAGGCCGGGATCTCGTACTCGTTCGAGGATCTCGGGGAGAGGTCGTCGCGGCTCGTCCTCCACGATCGGCCGCAAGAGCGCGAGCTCCGCGCGACTGGCCCTCTGCCCTTCGTCGACGAGATGGCTCAGGGCCTCTCCGGCGCCGAGCACTTCGTCACCCGGGTCGAGCTTCACGAGAACGTCGCGCCGGGGCGCGTGACCCTCCGCGATCACGACTTCCGCCGTCCGACGCTGTCGCTCTTCGGCGAGCGCAAGGACGGTAAAGCCGACGAGCTCGCGTACGAGCAGTATGTCTATCGCCCCGGCGACGCGCTCCGCGAAATCCCCCGGACCGAGCTCCCGTCCACGGCGCCGAGCGATGATCTCGGCGTCGGGCGCCACCTGGAAAAACACCTCACCGGCCACGCCCAGCTCCGGCTCGCCGCGCTGCGCACCCCGCGAAAGCGCGTGCTCTTCCGGGCGAGCGTGGCGGACGTGTCCCCGGGCGACAACCTCCAGATCATGGGCCACGCCCGGACCGATTTATCGACACGAGGTCTCCTCGTCACGCGCTTCTCGCTGGAGGGCGAGATCCCGAGCGTCGACGCGTTCTTGTTCGAGGGAGAGGCGGTGTTCCGCGACGTGGAGTATCGCCCGGCGCTGTCGACGCCGAAGCCGGTGATGCACGGCGCGCAGAGCGCCGTCGTCGTCGGCCCCGCGGGCGCCGAGATTCATACCGACGAGTTTGGCCGGGTTCGCGTGCAGCTCCGCTGGGATCGCGAGGGGGAGCTCGACGAGCATAGCTCGGTGTGGCTCCGCGTGAGCCAGGGGTGGGCCGGCTCGGGCTATGGCATGTTCGCCTTGCCCCGGGTCGGGCACGAGGTGCTGGTGAGCTTCTTCGAGGGGGATCCGGACAGCCCTTATGTCTCCGGGCGCCTTCACAACGCCAAGGAGAACGTCCCCCACAAGCTCCCCGAGAACCAGACGGTGAGCACCTGGAAGAGCTGCTCTTCTCCGTACACCGGCGGCTTCAACGAGATCCGCTTCGACGACGCCGCCGGCCGGGAGATGGTCTATGAGCAGGCCGAGCGGGACCGCAAGCGGCTGGTCAAGAACGACGAGCAGTGCGCCGTCGGCGGCAACCGAACCCGATCCGTGCGGCGGAACGAGTCGATCGGCGTCGGCGGCAGCCGGACCAGCACCGTCGCGCTCAACGAGCTGCAGACGACCGGCGTCACGCGAACCGAGGTCGTGGGCGTCAATCGCCAATCGTTCATCGGCGGCGAAGAGAGCACCGTGGTCGGCTCGAAGTTCAGCGTCACCGTGGCTCGGGGGATGACTGCCCGGCTGGCGAAGCGCCTCGAAGGCGTGCTCCAGGGGCCGCTCGGCGCGATCTTCCGCGGCCCGGCCGGGGCGTTGCTCGGGCTGGTGCCGGCGACGGCCCTCGGCGCCTTCAGCGGCGTGACCGAGGAGGCATTGAACCTCCTCGAAACCCATGCTCCGCGCTCGTTGCTCGGGCTCCTGGGCCTGGAAGACGGCCTCGCTCTGGAGGACGGGCCGCCCCCGACCACCTTCGAGATCCGTGATCGCACCATCGTGCTCTCGACCGGCGAGGCGTCCATCACCCTCAAAGGGCCCGACATTCTCCTGCACGCCAACCGGAACATCGTCCTTCAAGCGATGGAGGACTGCGCGGTGCTGGCCGAGGGCGAGGCGGCGATCGCCGCGTTCAAGAAGGTGCTGGTCCTCTCGCGAAACGAGGACCTGATCGTGCAAGCCGCCAAGGACGTCCACCTCAATCCCTTTCAGCTCGATCAGGATCCGCGTCCAGCCCACGTCGAGGTCGAGTTTCACCCCAAGGGCGACGCTTGCGACGAGTGCGGCGCGGTGCTCGTCGTCGACGACGCGACCGGAGGATGGATGTGTCAGAACCTCAAGAAGCAGCGGGAAAACGTCGCGATCGCCGAGGCCACGCTCGCCCAGGAGCGCGCGTGAGCACGGCCTCTACAGCCGAGCAACAGGAGGCGAGCCATGAATCCGACCTGGAACGATGACCCCGCGGACGGGCAAGAGATCGCGGGGGCGCGGCCCGGCAGCTACGCCGGGGCGCTCCGCGAGAAGCTCGGCCTGCGCAAGCCCGGCGACGCCGCGGTCCGGTTCCCCGCGGGGGACGGAGGCGCGCGACCGTGGATTGGCTGGGGCCACTACCACGCCGATGTCGTCAATCAGCGAGAGTTCTTGATCCTCGGCCGCGGGCCGGAGATGAACGCCTACGAGATCGTCGACGCCGCCCCGAACCAGGGCTTGATCGAGGGCCTCTTGCAGGACGGGCGCGTGGACAGCCGGATAGCGCGGGTCGTGGGCGACACCCGCGTTCACCCGAAGATGCGCTTCGATCTCGACGAGAGAGCCAACCTCGGCGCCCTGGTGGGCGCCACGCAGAAGCTGATGAAAGAGGGGTCGCTGCTCGACCGCGCCGCGCTCCGCCGCAGCTCGTTCACGGTCTCGATCGCGATGTTCTATCGACTCTGGGAGGCGGCGAAGAAGCCGGCGATCACCCTGTTCGCGTTCGATCACGCGGACGTCCACGCCGACCTGGATATCGGCGCGGCGGCGAACCTGTACCGCTCGTTCCAGGCGTCGGGCCCGATCCGGGGCAAGGGTCAAGTCGACGGGCCCTTCGTGGCCAATCCGTCGCCGCGCCAGTGCCCGGAGTGCGGCGCGCCGATGGTGGAGCACCAGGGCTCGATCCTTTGCGCGAATCAGGTGAAGTTGCTTCAGGTGCTGGAGACGCTCGACCGGGGTTGACGGACCTCGCGCCGATCATGCCCTCCGAGAGGGCGAGAAGAAGAGGAGATTTCTCATGCAGATGTTGAGCTTGGACCAGCTTCTCGGCCCGATCCGACAGTTCGGGCAGATCTCGGGCTGGCAATTCGTCGGCTCGGGCTCGGCGAGCGCGGAGTATGGCTGGGAGGTCGGCTTCAACGTCGGCGCCGGCGGCGAGGCGGGTTACTTTCACGTCCGCTCGAACAGCCACTTGCCCGACGTGTACACCTGTGAATACGCGGTCGGAACGGGGTCCGCGGGGCTCGGTGCGAGCCTGTTCGGAGTCGCTTCGGTGAGCATCGCGCCGGAGGAGATGCCGGGCTGGGGCCCCAACTTCGTCCGGCTGCTCGGCGCGCCGGACGCCAGCGGTGAGTCGGGACCGCCGACCGGCCTGGCTGGACAGTGCCTGATGGTGTCCGTGGCGCTGGGCTTCGGCAATCAAGGCACGGCGACCCTGGGCTTCTTCGGGTACAACCGTGAAGCCGCCGGCGTGGCCGAGTGGATTCCGGGCGTGAACCCGTGGTTCAACCCGGCCTTCTACAAGTACGGCTGCATCTCTTTCGGCGCCGCGATCAGCTCATCGGCGGGCGTGAGCGTGACTGGCAAGATCGGTGCAGTTCACCACATTCGCAACGTGGCAACCAATCAATCGATCTTCCGGCGCTGAGCTCGGCCCATCTCTCGGCCCGCGCCCAGACCAGGATGCAGCCCCGAGCCCGTGCAGGCGTGGGCGTGCGCGGACGCCCTCGTCGCCGCGGCGGCCCCCGCAAGTGTCGATTCCGATCGCGCTCCAGGCGACGTCGCGCCGCGAGTTGCCCCGGCCCCGTCTGCGCATCGACGGCGAGAGCGCGCTGGAGCTCGGCCCGCTCGAGCTCCGCCCCCGATCGTTGCTCGCGGTCGACAGCACCGTGAAGTTTTGGCTACGAATATTTAGCACACGAAATTTGTTCTTGCGATCGGTACGGTCGGCGCGCTACGAAGCGCCCGTCGGCCGGCTGGGGCGCAGGGAAGGACCCTGGGCCCTTCATCCGCGCCTGGAGAGAACGATGATTGGCTTGCAACGGACTCCGGGGATTGTGCTGGCGATCGGGATTTCGGTGCTCGGCGCGGTGGGCTGCGGGGGCGATGCGTCGACCGCGTCGAGCAGCGGCTCGACAACCGGGGCCGGCGGCGCGGCCGCGACCACGGGAAGCGGCGGCGGCAGCAGCAGCACCGACACCAGCAGCGCCAGCGGCAGCGGTGGAGCAGCGGTGATGCTCGCCGACGTCGATGTGACGGTAAATTACGCTGGAACGCAAACTGGCACGCTCAGCATCGCCGCCGTCACGTCGTTTCCTCCGATGGGCCCGCCGGTCGCGTTCCAGTCGTTCAAGATGCCGATGTTCCCGCAGAAAGGCATGCTCATCGGCCTCGAGGTGCCCAGGGATTATTACATCGTGGCTGTGCTCGACATCGGGAACAACAACCCGCAGTCGCCCGGCCCCGAAGACCTCGTGGCGATCACCATGCCTGCCGTGAAGCTCACCGCCGGTGCCGCTGCCAAAGTGGACCTGACCTTGACGGACAAGCCCTGAACGACACGGCCTGAGCTACCCATCGGCGGGCCTCGGCCCCTTCGTCGCAAGGAAGCGTTCCATGATCGTTCGAAATCTCCGGTGGCTCACGGTGTTACCGCTGTTGCTTGCGGGCGCCGCGGCGTCGGCGTGTACCGCAGAGACCACGACTCCGGTCGCGGACCTGCCGGTCACCATCGAGCCGGACATTGCCCCGGTCGACGTCACGGCTTCCTTCACCCTGACGATCGATCCGACGAACGCGGCGCTTCTGGAGCCGACGCTGGATCCAAAGGCCGAGCCCACGACCGTGAAGGGAGGGACCTCCGACTTCGGTCTCCGGGCCTTCGTGAAGCATGTCCCGGCCCGACCGGAGCTCCTCTGGGTAGAGCTTTATTTCGAGAATCGGCAGGCCGTCGCGGTCAAGAACGCGACCGTGGAAGTGGGCGCGTTCGCGGGCTCGGACCAGCTGTTCGATCTGACCCGCGATCCGCTCGCCGAGGCGACCACCTCGCGGACGCTCGACCTCGGCGGGCTCTCCCCCGAAGGCGTGAGCCGGGTCGTGATCGGCCTCGCCGCCGGGCAAACCACGGTCTCGTTGCCACTCACGTTGAAAGGGACGACGACCAAACGACTGCCCACGACGTCCGGCCCGATCGCCGTCACCCCGGATGGCAAAGAAGCGTGGACCGTCTTCCCCGACGGCGACGTCGTGGCGGCGATCGACACCGCGACGGACAAGCGCGTGGCGAAGCTCGCTGTCGCCGGCCATCCGAGCAGCCTTTCGATCACGCCGGACGGCAAGCTCGTGGTCGTGGCCAGTGAGCGCTCGAACCGTGTTTCCATCATCGATCGCGAGACCCGCAGCGTGGTCCAGACCTTCGGTGAGGCGGACGGGCTTGGACGGGAGCTCAGGCACCTCGTGCTCACCCCGGACGGCAGCCGAGCGTTCGTGAGCGGCTATGTGAGCGACACGGTCACCTCGCTGGTGCGCCACGGCGATCGGTACCGCGTGGAGACCTCGGTCGCGGTCGGTCGGAGGCCCGGGGGTCTGTCGGTGTCGCCCGACGGCAAGGTGCTCTTCGTGGCGCATTTCCTGCCGCGAGGCACTGTCACGAAGAACGATGGCTGGGTATCGATCGTGGCCATCGACACGCTGTCGAAAGCACGGGAGCTCTCCTTCGTGGACCCGCTCAACGCCGACAAGGCGCATTGCCTCGCCGACGTCTTCGGCGTCTCCGCGAGCCGCGTCTCCACCGAGGGCGTCCCGACGCAGCTCGCAGGCGTCTTCTTGAACCCCGCGGGGACCATGGGATGGACGCCTGGAACGCGCATCGCCGGCGCGCCCATCTGGGAGCGTGGTGCGAAGGCAAACCCCGATCTTTCGTCGATCGTGCTCGCGCGCCCCGGCGAGATCACGCCGCCGTTCTTGTTCTTCACCGACACGAGGAACCCGGAAGCCACCGAGCGGCTCCTCAGCATCGGGCTCGTTGAGCGACCGGTGAGCCTCGATTATCTCCGCTGCGAGAAGTTCGGCGCGGAGATCGAGTTCGCGGACCGCGACATCGTGCCCACCAAACCCGATCAGCAGGTCAATCGCTTTCCCGCGTTCCCCACCGCGGTCAATGGCCTCAGTGAGACCGGCCCGGCGCGGTTCGTCGGCTTCACCCGCGGCGGTCGGCGGGCGCTCATCCTGAGCTATACCGCGGACGAGATCGTCGTCTACGACGCGATGACGCTGCACCCCGCGACCCAGCGCCATTTCATGCTCTCCGGGTCGAACCCGACCGGTCTCGCCATCACGCCGGACGGGAAGAAGGCGTATGTGGCCTACGCCAACTCGACCTTTGCGTCGGCGCTCGACCTGTCCGCGTATGCGGATCCGAAGAACCTGCCCGCCCCGTCGTTCGTGCCTTACGAGTACCGTGAAGTCCCCGAGCTGCCCACCGTCGGCGCCGGCCTCGGGAGCAAGCAGCTCGTGCGTTACATCGATGCAGTTCCCGATCTGCCGCAGATCAAGGAGACGACCACGGTGCCCGTCGCGGACGCGGATCCGGTCGAGCCCGAGATGCGGCGCGGCAAGATCCTGTTCGAGTCGTCGAATCCCGAAAAATACCCGGATCTCAGCAAAGACCGCCTGGGCACCTGCTCCGCATGTCACCCCAACGGCGGTAGCGACGGCACGCTCTGGGGCACGATGGAAGGCGAACGGCGCACCATTTCGCTGGCCGGCGGCGTCGCCGGTCGTGGCTGGCTGCACGCTTCGGCGACGCACGTCGACGCGAGCGAGTTCTCGAGCACCATCGTCACCGAGCGTCTTGGAGGGCACCTGACACCGGAGGACACGAAGGCGATGAGCAAGTTCATCTCTTTCGGCATTCCGAGGCTCCAGGGTCCCAGGGTCGACGAAGCGCTCGCGGCCACGGGCAAAGCGGTGTTCCAGAAGAGCTGCAGTGGATGCCACGCGGGCGAGAAGATGACGAGCGGAAACCCCGATCCCAAGAACGAGTGGGGAGGCGGCATCGCGAGCGGCCCGACGCTGTTCGACGTGGGTACCAGGACCGACAACGCCAGCGCGATCCTCGGGACGTTCTTCGAGAGCCTCTTTCCACCGCTCGAGTCAAAGCTGCTCAAAACCCTCCGCGGCGACCGCGACCTCGGCCCCGGTGATTTCGTGCAGGAGACGCTGGACTTCCGTCAGCGCCCGGCACGCAAGGCCGGCGCCCTCAAGGCCCCGAGCCTCGTCAATGCCTGGGACAACGTCGTCTTCTTCCACGATGGCCGCTTCGACAAGATTGAAGACGCGGTGCACTACCTCAACGACCATCTCGATCTTGGACTGTCGGCCACCGACGAACATGCCGTGGTGGAGTATCTGCGCACCTTGTAGCGCCGGCTCACCTGCGCCGGCCCGCGACGAGCACCATTTGCTCCAGCCGAGCACCTTCAGCGCCGCGGGCGCCGGCCGTACGCACGCCCTCCACGATGATCTCCTGTGCTCATCCAGCTACTGGCGAGACGCCGTGTCACGCAACGACCAGGCTCCACCGTGCTTGTCGAGAGGCGCCTCGCCGTCGAGACGACGTACGGGTATTCCCTGCCACCGGAGAAGAGATTTCTCTGGTCGCAATCCCGGAGTCGGCCGACATTGGGTGATCGCGGCGGCGCTGCCTTGGCGTCATGCACCGGGGCCTGGGCGCGAGCGCAGAATCAGGCCGCCTGGCACGATGGAGAGAGGCCGCTCCGGCGCTTGGCACCGCGGGGCGCTTCCTCTATGGTGGCGGGTAGGCTTGCGTCCAGCCATTTTGCCCGTGAAATGATCGCAACCGATCCATCGCGCCCCGAGGGCCGAGCACCACGCCCCGGGGAGGTGGTCGCGGGAAAGTACGTCGTCGAGCGGGTGATCGGCAGCGGCGGAATGGGCGTTGTCGTCGCCGCGAAGCACCTTCAGCTCGGCGAGCGGGTCGCGCTCAAGTTCTTGCTTGCGTCGGGGAGCACCTCGCCGTCGGATCACCCGTTCGCGGCTCGATTCCTTCGCGAAGCCCAGCTCGCGGTCCGGATCAAGAGCGAGCACGTGGCGCGCGTCCTCGACGTCGGGTCGCTCGAGAACGGCGCGCCGTACATGGTGATGGAGCTCCTGGAGGGCGTCGATCTCGACCAGCTCCTGCGCAAGGAAGGGACCCCTCCGCTCGACGTCGCGCTCGACTACGTTCTCCAGGCCTGCGAGGCCATCGCCGAGGCCCACACGCTCGGGATCGTCCACCGGGATCTCAAGCCGGCGAACCTCTTTCTGACCCGACGAAACGACGGATCGCCGCTGATCAAGGTGCTCGATTTCGGCATCTCCAAGCTGCTCGGCGAGTTTCGCGGCCCGACGGATCGGAGCCTCACCCGCGCGGATGACGTGCTCGGATCTCCGCAGTACATGGCCCCGGAGCAGGTCCGCGATCCCCGCAACGTCGACGCGCGCTGCGACCTCTTCTCGCTGGGATCGATCCTGTACAAGCTGCTCACTGGCAAGCCCGCCTTCGACGGCGGGAACCCGGCGACCGTGCTCGCGCTGGTGCTCTCGGAGCCGCCGATTCCGCTGCGTGAGCATCGCCCGGAGATCCCGCCGGCACTCGAAGCGCTGGTGCTCGGCTGCCTCGAGAAAGATCCTGCGGCCCGCGTTCCCAGCGTCGAAGTGCTCGCGCGCGGGCTGGTGCCGTTCGCGAAGCAAGCGCCGCGGCGCGCGTGGGGCGAGCCCTCTCCGATGGCGGCGCCGGCCGCCGCGATCGCCACCCCGGCCGTCACGCTCTCGGGCTCCGTCCTCGACCACAACGACGGCGCCAGGCGGCAGCTCCGCGCGGTCGTCGCCGTGGCAGCGGCGGTGACGCTGGTGGCGCTCGGCGCGGCGATCTCGGTGTTGACGTGGGACCGCGGCCACGCCACCCGAGGGAGCGCGGTGCTCGGCGCGAGCAGCACCGCGGTCGCGACGGCGACGCCGACACCGAAGGAGACCACCAGCGCGGCGCCGACCATCGTGCCCGAGCCGATCATCTCGGCCGGCCCCGTCGCCGATGCGCCGACGAGCTCGTCGATCCCCACGGCGCCGAGCGCGCGCGCGACGCGAGCCCCGATCACGAAGCCGAAAGGAGGCAAGGTTGTCGATCCGCTGGAAGACCGCCAGTGAGCGGCGGCCCTGGTCGCGGGCGCGGGCATGGCCGCTCGCGGTGGCGTTGAGCGTCGGCGCGACGCTCGTCGCAGGGCCGACGCGCGCGCAATCGGGTGAGTCGAAGGCCATGGCTGAGGCGCTCTTCCGCGAAGGCAAAAAGCTGCTCGCAAATGGAAAAATCGACGACGCCTGCGCGAAATTCGAGTCGAGCTACCACCTCGACGAGGTGCTGGGCACGCTGCTCAACCTTGCCTCGTGCCACGAGACGCAGGGGCGGCTCGCGACCGCGTGGGGCGAGTTCAACGAGGCGCTGACGGTTTCGAAGAAGGCCGATCTCGCCGCGCGGCAGAAGTTCGCGAAAGAGCACATCGCCGCGATCGAGCCGAAGCTCTCGCACCTGACGGTGACGGTCCCCGACGAGGTCGCGGTGGAAGGCTTCCAGGTCACCCTCGATCGCCTCCCGCTCCCGCGCGGCGCCTGGGGAACGGCGGTGCCCGTCGACTCCGGCAGCCACGCGGTGATCGCCACGGCGCCGGGTCGTCGAGCCTGGGAGAGCTCGGTGAAGCTGGAGCAAGCAGCCTCGGAGTCGGTCCGTGTCCCGGCGCTCGTGGTGCTCCCACCACCACCGCCTCCTCCGTCGGCGCCGTCTCCCTCTCTTCGGCCGACTCCGCCTCGGTCGCGCTGGAAGCGGCCGGTCGGGATTGGCGCGCTCGGCGTCGGCGCTGTCGGGATTGGCGTGGGCTCGTACTTCGGCGCCCGCGCGCTCGGCCTGGGCTCCGAGAGCGCCCGTGGATGCCAGCCGGACGGGAGCTGCACCGGCGCCGCGTACGACGCGTTCACGCGGGGAAAGACGGCCGCGACGATGTCGGACGTCTTCCTTATCGTCGGAGGCGCGATGACCGCGGCCGGCAGCGTGGTCTTGATCCTCGATACCGTCGACAAACCCTCTGCACCCCGGCCCGGCGTCTCGCTCGGCCCGGGCTCGTTGATCGTGACGGGAGCATTTTGAAGCACCGACTCGCCACCTCGCTCGCGGTATCCATGTTCTTCGCCAGCGCCGGCTGTGCGCTCCTCGCCGGGGTCGACGGGGAGCGGCACATCGGCCAGGAGACGGCGACCTCGACCGCGAGCTCCACGTCGAGCAGCGGTACCGGCGGCAGCGGCGGTCAGGCGCCGGTCTGCTCCCTGGCGCTGCCCCCGACGCCGCCGACGACGACTGACGCCGGCGGCGCTGACGTCCTCACCTTCGCCCTGCGCGAGGTCGATCTCGGCGGCCCCAAGAAGAAGGTGGGCTTCGATCTCGACGGCCAGTGCACCTGTGCCGGAAAGACTGGCTGTCAGGAGCCCGTCTGGGCCGAGGCCGACCACTGCGACGATCCCGATGGGCGCGACAACGGCGCTGGCAACGCGTTCGCCACCATCAACGCGGCCTTCGGGGCGGTGATCAGCTCGGTTCAGCTCAGCGATCAGGCCTACAAGGGCAAGTGGTCGGTGCTGGTGAAGCTGAGTGGCTACAACGGCGGAGACGACGACGATCAGGTCGAGGTCGCGCTCTACACCACCCCGGGGACCGGCGCTTTCACCCCGAAATGGGACGGAATGGACGCCTGGCCGGTCGCGCCGACGTCGCTTCTGGACTCGATGTCACTCGATATGCCCGTGGAGAAGGACCCGAAGGCCTATGTCACCAATCGGGTGCTCGTGGCCCACCTGCCCACGGCGACGGTGGTGTTCCAGGGCTCCGGTGTTCATCTCGAGTTCAAGCTCTCCTCGGCCATCTTCTCGGCCACCCTCGCAGCGAAGGATACCGGCGCTGTCGAGCTCACCGCCGGCACGCTTTCGGGATCATGGACGGAGCCGGAGCTGTTCAAGAGCTTGAGCGGCCTCCGCGTCAACGGTGGGATGAACCTCTGTATTGGAGACACGTATTATCATCCAGTAAAAAAGGCCCTCTGCGACGAGATCGACCTGTCCAGCACGGGGAAATCGAGCGACCCTTGTGACGCGCTCTCGTTCAGCGTGGGCTTCGAGGCCTCCCCGGCGATGCTCATGGGGGTGGTGGCGTTCGATCCGCTGAGCGGGGCCTGCGACCCGGCAAAGGATCCCGCGACGGACCTTTGCGGGAGCTGAGCACGTCGCCTCCGACGAGCACGATCAAGCGTCCTTACCCCGGGAGAGCTCCAGAGCATGCCGCTTGTTTCGGGAGATGATGGATGAGCGTGGCGGCCACTCGCACGATGCGGGGGCGGGCGCCCGCCCCCTCGGCGACCCCCTTGTCGACGGCGGCGATGCGCGTCGCGGTGGTGCGCGGCCGCGACGCGGGCCAGTTCGTGGCCGTGCCGTCAACGCCCGGCGACAAAGTCACCATCGGCGCCGGCCGCGGGAACGACCTCGTGCTCCACGACGAGCGCGTGAGCGCGCGTCACCTCGAGGTCGGATCGGCGCCCGAGGGGGTCACGCTCCGCGACCTCGGCAGCGCCACCGGCACGTTCCTCGGCGCCACGCGGATCGGTGATGGCATCGTCCCGCCCGGCACGCGGGTTCGCCTCGGCGAGACCGTCCTCGAGATCGTCGCCGGCGAGATCACCGGGGATCTGCGCGCGCGCCTCGTCACGGAGGGGCTCGTCTTCAGCGGCCCGGCGATGACCGAGGTCGCCGAGTCGCTCCAGCGCCTCGCGCCCTTTTCCACGTCGGTCCTGATCGAGGGCGAGACCGGCACCGGCAAGGAAGTGATCGCTCGCGCGGTGCACCGGCTGAGCATGCGCGCCAACGGCCCCTTCGTCGTCGTCGACTGCGGCGCGCTCCCCGCGGCGCTGATCGAGTCCGAGCTCTTCGGCCACGAGCGCGGCGCCTTCACCGGCGCCGAGCGACGCAGGCAAGGCGCGTTCGAGCGGGCGCACGGGGGCACCGTGTTCCTGGACGAGATCGGCGAGCTTCCGCTCGCGAGCCAGCCGGCGCTGCTAGGCGCGCTCCAGCGCCGCAAGTTTCGTCGGGTCGGCGGTCACGACGAGGTCGAGGTCGACGTGCGACTCGTC
This sequence comes from Byssovorax sp., assembly GCA_040006075.1. Taxonomy (GTDB): domain Bacteria; phylum Myxococcota_A; class Polyangia; order Polyangiales; family Polyangiaceae; genus JANYGI01. The sequence continues at coordinate 24,852 of JBDTXR010000050.1, forward strand.
GCCGCGACCAACCGCGCGTTGCTCGCCGAAGTGGAGCGCGGCGCCTTCCGCGCCGATCTCTACTACCGCCTCGCCACGGCGGGGATCTGGCTGCCTCCACTGCGCCGCCGCCTGGAAGATCTGCCGGTGCTGATCGCCTCGCTGCTGACGGAGCTGACCGGGAGCCCCTTGCCATGGCCGTTCGACGAGTCCGCGATGGAGGCCCTCCGCGCCCATCCATGGCCCGGCAACGTGCGCGAGCTACGCGCGGTGGTCGAGCGCGCGGTGATGCTCGGGCGACTCGATCTCGGAGGCCCGCTCGGTGGCTCGCGGGCGCCCCCAGGGCGCATCGTCGAAGCGCCGCCGCGGTCGCTCAGCCTCCCCGCAGGGCCGGTGGGGCCGTATGGCGAGGCGCGCGCAGAGGCGCTGTCAATCTTCGAAAAAGACTATCTGCGCCGGCTGATCCAGGCGTGCGAGGGCAACGCTTCCGAGGCCGCGCGGGTGGCGCGGATGGACCGGCCGCATCTCCTCCGGCTCTTGCGTCGCCACGGGCTCCGATGACACGCCGGCGCGAAGGTTACCACCGGATCAAGGTGTTGACGTCGTGCAACGATGGTGCACAGCGGGCCGCCTGGGTGGCCCGAAAACGAGCTCCCGGGAACCAACCATGAACGTCATTTCCGTAGGGCCTTTTCTCACGGACGCCATCTACTGGCGCCCGGCGACGGATCTCTGGGTGCTCACGGTGATCGCCAAGGCCACCTTCGCGCTCAAGCCGGGCAAGGTGACGCTCGCGGCCGAGCAGCAGACTCTCCATGGGCGAGATAGCCACTGGAGCGATGATCCGGCGCGGAGCCTCCACGCAGCGAGCGATCGAGCGCCCTTCAAGCGCCGTGTCGACGTGGTCCTCGTCGGTCAGGCCTTCGCGCCGCGAGGCACCACGGCGCAGTCGCTGGTGGCGCGCGTCGCGGTCGGGGACGTGGACAAATCCATCGACGTGCGCGCGGATCGGGCGCTGACGCGGGACGGCGAGATCCGCGAGGGCGCGCGCTGGGCGTCGATGCCGCTGCTCTACGAGCGCGCGGCCGGCGGGCCGGGCACCTGGAACCCCGTCGGCGTGAGCCTCGACGCGCCGCCGGACGCCTACGGACAGCGGATCTTGCCGAACCTGCGACCGATGAGCGCGGCGCACGTCGGGAACGCCGAGGTCATAGCGCCGGTTGGCTTCGGCCCGGTCGCGGCGTCGTGGCCGGTGCGCCGCGAGCGGCTCCGTCACCGCGCCGAGGCGTGGACCGAAACGAGCTTCGAGGATCTGCCGTTCGGCGACGACTTCGACGCGGCGTACTTCCAGATGGCGCCGACGGACCAGCAGCTCGACGCGCTCCGCGACGAAGAGACGCTGGTGCTCGAGAACCTGCTCGCGGATCACCCGCGCCTCACGACCCAGCTCTCGGGGCTGCAACCGAAGGCCTTCGTCGACATCCCGGGGCAGACGCCGCGCGATCTTCGTCTCGTGGCGGATACGCTGTGGATCGACACCGATCGAGCGATCTGCACGGTGACGTGGCGAGGGCAGGTCCCCCTCGTGGCGCGCGAGCAACCGGGGCGCGTGCTGGTGGCCGCCGCGGGGCCGGGCCAGCGCCTCTCGTGGGCCAACCTCACCGCGCTCCTCAAGGCGACCGGCGGCGACACCGACGTGACCATCGCGCGGGACGAGGAGGCCTCGTCGCCGCTCGCGGTCAGCAGCGCGCCGCCGCGTGACGTCACGATCACCGCGGTGGGAAAGCCGATCGCCCCTGCCGCGTTGCCCTTCGCGCCGGGCGCTTCGGGGGCGGCGCCGCCGAGCGCGCCGCCGCGCGTCGAGCTGCGCGGGCCGCGCGCGACGCTGGAGGTGCAGGTGCCCGAAGGGGGGCTCGGCGTGCCTCCGTGGCTCGCCTCGCAGCGGAGCGAGCCGAAGGCGGGCTCGCTCGCGACGCCTACGCCGCCGCCGCGCCCGCCGGCGTCGATCCCGCCGCCGCGCCCGCCGTCTCCAAGCGCCCCGCTCATCCCGGCGCCGCCGATCGTCGAGCCGAGCCGCGCCGCGGTAGTCGCTCCCGCGCGACGTGGCGCGCCGCCACCGCCGCCGCCTCTTTTCGCGTCGAGCCGGCCGGCGGAGCCCCCGTCCTCGTTCGCGGGAGCCTCGAACGAGGCGAGGATCGGGCCCCCGCCTCGCGTCGGAGCCGAGGATCGGATCGCCCTCGGCGGCGTGGACGAGGGAGCGCTCGCCAAGGCCGCGTTCGTGGGGGTCGCGGCGGCCTCCGACGCCGCGGCGGGAGGCTCCCCTGCGGCTCGGCGCGCGGATCCTCGAGTGGATCCGCAGGCGTCGTCGTCGTCGCGCGCGTTGCTCGAGCTGCTCTGGTTCGACGTCGCGCTCGTCGCACGGATCCGTCAGGTGCCCGCGTGGGGCGTCTTGTTGCAACCGCCGCCGCGAAAGGCGCCCACGCAGCGAGGCGCGCCGCCGCCGCCACCGGATCCCCCGAACGCGTCCGCGGCGACCGAGCGATCCGACGTCGCCGCGGTGCTCACCAGGGCGCGCGCCGCCCGGCTCGCGGAGATCGACGTGGCGATCGCGGAGGCACTCGGCGGCGAGGGCGCCCTCGAAGCGCCGCTCCTCGTCGTCGCCGGCGATCTCGAGCTTGGGTTCGACAAGCTGGAGCTGCTCAAGGCGACCGTCGGCGCAGCGGCGCCGCTCGGGGGCGCGGACAAACGCCTCAAAGAGGTGCTCGATCTCGCGACCGAGATGCTCAAGACCGAGATCGAGTTCGCGCCCGAGACCATCGATCGCCTGGTCGCGCGGCTGCGCGAGGCGTGGTCGAAGGCCAACCGTCAATTCCCGCCCGATCACCTCGAAGCCCTGCCCGAGCGCATGCTCCTGGAGCGCAGGAAGTACGCGAAGCGCGAGCTCCTCGACGGCACCTGGATCCGCGGCGGCCTCACCCTCGATGGAGTCGTGGTGCCGGCCTATCTCCCCGACGCGCTGAGCAAGCGCCTGCCGCTCTACCGCCGCTTCGGCGCGCGGATGATCGTGGAGGCGTTGCCGCAGCAGGATCAGTACGAGACCAGCGCCCTGGCGCTCCGGGTGATCGCGCTCGGGCGTGCGCTCCCGACTCCAGCAAACCCTCCTGGCTCGTGATAGAGAGGCTCGATATGCCTGACGCGACGACGAAAGTGGAGCTCTGCTCGGGTCATGACGCCTGCGCGCCGCGCCCCTTCGCGACCTTCAGCGCCAATGTCTTGTTGTTTCCGCCCAGCAGGCAGCGCGCACGTGACGCGCAAGCACACGCCCCTGGCCCCGATTTCTGATTGAATTTGCCCGACTACTTTGTACCTCATGGCCAGTCGCACGCTGGCACGGACACTGCTTTGGTCGCTCGACGGAGAGAGCGCCGGTAGGCTGACATGACGACCAACGCTGATCTCTGCACTGGCCACGACGCCTGGGCGTCACGTCCATCGGCGGCCGTCAGCGCATGACCTCATCGCGTCCTTCGGAGCCACCCGCCCGGCAAACTCCCCTGGAGGTGCTCGAAGCTTCCTCGTCGCGCACCTCCCAGCACGCGATGTTGATCCTGTGCTCCACGTGAGCTGGTATAGGCGCAAACAGAGGACCTCATGGCGATCCTGGAATTGATTGTCGGCGCCCGCGAGGGCTCGCTCTCGGTGCGGCGCTTCGTCGTCGAGGAGGGCATGTCGGTGCCCTTCCGGATCACGATCACCGCGCGATCGCCGCGCGCGGACCTCGATCTCGACTCCATCGTCGGCAAGCCCGCCGCCCTCCGCGCCGAATGGGGGATCGAGCCGGTGTGGCGCATCGATCGACTTCCGGGCCGGCGGCGCGCCGCTGGTCTACCCCTCGGGCCGGGCGATGTCCTCGGCGGCGCGCGGGAAGGCCGACGATAGCTGGTGCTCACGCTCCGAGAGCGACGCCGCGGGGACCTTCGACGAGAACGGCTGCGGCTCGTGGTTCCGAGTCACCGCGCCGGATCATCGAGAATCTTCACGCTGCAAGCGCAGGGCTTTGCTGGCAGCCTCGTCCTCGAAAGAACGCGCCGGGATTGATCGCGGCAAACCTCGTTCACGCTCGACCTGCATCAGAATCGAAACTCATGAAACAGCTCGGTCGGCTCCACGAAGAAGGCATCGGTCCGGCCGGAGAGGCGGCGTCGGCTTCTCGTCCCTGCCGCAGCCAGGTGGGCGCCTCGACCGACACCCGATCCTCGCGCTGAAGAACTCTTCCTTCACCGAGATCGCCAGCGCGGCGCCGCATCGCGACCCTCGCAGGTGACGTCTCCCGCCGGAGCTCGTCGAGCTCGGGCGCGGCCGGGCCGACGACGATGCCGCTCGGCGCGTCGACCGACCGCGGCGGATGGACTTGACGGGGGGAGAATTTGGACCCATCAATAGTTTCAGAGAATTCTGAAGGTTCACAATGAGCACCGACCAACTCCACGAAGCAGAGCTGCTCGCCGCCGACGCCATCGGCGACATCATCGAGCACTGGGGGTTTCGCAAGGGCCTCGGGCGGCTGTGGACGGTGCTGTTCATCGCCGGGGAGCCCCTGCCGGCGCAGGCCATCGGGGAGCGGCTCACCATGTCGGCGGGCGCGGTCAGCATGTCGCTGACCGAGCTCCAGCGGTGGGGGGTGGTTCATCGGGTCTGGCGGCCGGGAGAGCGCAAGGAGTTCTTCGAGGCCGAGACGGACTTCTGGCGGATGATCTCCAAGGTGTTCGACGAGCGCGAGCGGCTGCTCGCCGGGTCGGTGCGGGGCCGGCTCGAGAAGGCGGTCGGCCTCCTGCAGAAGGCTCCGCAGAGCCCCGAGGTCGACCGCGCGGTCGATCGGCTGAACCGCCTCCTGGCCTTCGTCGTCGTCGCCCAGACGGCGCTCGACGGCTTCATCAAGTCACGCCAGGTGGACTTCACCCGCTTCGGCGATCTGGTCAGGTTTCCGCTCCGGGCCCTTCAATCCCGGCGGAAGGGAGATCAGTAGCCGCTCGCGGCGAAGGATCTGGAGCCACCGAAGTAGACAGGCAATCTCGACGCGGGGCGCCACACGCCGCTCGCGAAGAGTGGAGTTGCGACCTCGTTCCGGAGCATGACGATGACTACCACCCTCCCCTCCGAAGCGTCCCCGTCCGCGGACGTCTTCCAGAGCCTCGAAGGCGTCTGCGCGGCGCGGGGGCTCGACGCCCTCACCCAGCGGCTCGTCGAGCTCCGCGTCTTCCTCGAGGACGATATTTCTCAGGTCGAGCGCGGCCTCGGCGACGTCGGCGGCGGCGACACGCCCGCCCAGCAGAGCGTGCGGCATCTGCTCGATCAGGACGGCAAGCGGCTCCGGCCGATCTGCGTCGCGCTCGCGGCGCGCTCGGGCTCGGGCTTCAACGCCGCGGCGCGGGTGTACGCCGTGGCGGTCGAGATGGTCCACAACGCGACGCTGCTCCACGACGACGTGGTCGACGTCGGCGATCGCCGGCGCGGGGCCGACGCGGCGCGGGTGATCTACGGCAACGCGGCGTCGATCTTCGGCGGCGACTGGCTGCTGGTCGAGGCGCTGTGCCGGATCCAGGCGGTGGGCCAGCCCGGGGTGCTCGAGCGGATGCTCGCGGTCGTGAAGGAGATGGTCCTGGCCGAGTCGCTCCAGCTCGCGCGGCGGGGCAAGGTGCGCTCGTCGACGGCCGACTACTTCTCGATCATCTCGGGCAAGACGGCGGCGCTGTTTCGCTGGGCGATGTTCGCGGGCGCGCGCGCCGGCGGGCTCGACGAGCGGGCCACGGCGGCGCTCGAGCTCTACGGGCAGAAGCTCGGCGTGGCGTTCCAGATCGTCGACGACGTGCTCGACGTCGCCGGCGATCCGAGCGCGACCGGCAAATCGATGCTCACCGATCTCCGCGAAGGGAAGATGACGTATCCGCTCATCCTGGCGATGGAGCGAGACGCGTCGCTCGCGGCGATCCTCGAGGACGCCATGGCCGAGGACGAGTCGGGGATCGATCCCCAGGCCTGCGCGAAGGTGGCGCGGGCCGTGGTCGCGGCGCGGGCGGGGGAAGACAGCCTGGAGCTCGCGACGAAGTACTGTCGCGACGCGGTGAAGTGCCTGGAGGTGCTCCCGCCCGGGCGCGCGAGATCGGCTCTCGAAGCGGTCGCCATGTCGACGCCGCGAAGGAGGAAGTAGTCATGATCGTCTCCCTCAAAGCCGACGCCAACCCGGCCGAGGTTCTGCGCGCGCTCGTGTCTCGCGGGCTGTGGGTGACCCAGGTCGAAAGGAGCGCCTCGGGCGAGCCTCGACACTACGTGATCGCCTCGTACTCCGCGGCGACGTCGGTCGCCGATCTCTCGGGAATCGAAGGCGTTTCCAGCGTGACCACGGCCAAGCCCGATCACCCGCGCGTGGCCGCGCAGGGGCCCTCCGTCGACGTGGCCGGCGTCAGCGTCGGCGGCGGCAAGCCGGCCTTCATGGTCGGCCCGTGCAGCGTCGAGTCCGAGGCCCACGTGCGCGAGATCGCCGAGCGCCTCGCGCCCCTCGGCGTGGCGTTTCTCCGCGGCGGCGCCTACAAACCGCGCACCAGCCCGTACGCATTTCAGGGTCACGGCGAGCCCGCGCTCGGGTGGCTGAAGCGCGCCGCCGAGGCCACCGGGATGAAGGTCGTGACCGAGGCGCTGTCCGAGGCCGACGTGCCCGCGGTCGCCGAGCTCGCCGATCTCGTCCAGATCGGCTCGCGCAACATGCAGAACTACGCGCTGCTCAAGGCCGTGGGGCGCACCGGGCGCCCGGTGCTGCTCAAGCGCGGCATGTCGGCGACGATGGACGAGTGGCTGCACTCGGGCGAGTACCTGCTCGCGGGCGGCGCGCGCGGCGTGATCTTCTGCGAGCGCGGGATCCGCAGCTTCGACGACGCCACGCGGAACCTGCTCGATCTCGGCGCGGTGGCGCTGCTCGCGCACGTCCACAAGCTCCCGGTGATCGTCGATCCCTCGCACGGCGCGGGCCGCCGCGATCTGATCGTGCCGCTGGGCCGCGCCGCGCTCGCCGCGGGCGCCGCGGGGCTGATGATCGAGACCCATGGAGACCCGGCGACGGCGCTGAGCGACGGCCCCCAGGCCATCCCGCTCGCGGAGATCTCCGCGGTGATCCGCGAGCTCCGCGGCGCCGTCCCGCGCCCGGCTCTGAACGTGAACGTGAACGGAGGTGCTTCGTGAACGAACGAATGAGCGCGACGCCGCGCGCCGGCAGCGGCGAAATGTTCGACTCCATCGCCGAGCGCTACGATCTGCTCAACCGGATCATCTCGCTCG
>JBDTXR010000051.1:0-31938 GCA_040006075.1 Byssovorax sp.
TCGCGTCGGGGAAGGGGAGCTGGGTGGCGCTCCCTTCGACGACGTCGAGGCCGCGCTCGCGGGCCTGGGCGAGCATGCCGGGCGAGAGATCGATCCCGCGCGCCGACGCCGCGAAGCGAGCGATCCGCCGCAGCAGGAGGCCGGTGCCGCAGCCGACCTCGAGCACGTCTCTCCCGCCGCCGTAGCGCTCGACCAGGTCGACCTCGAGATCGTCGACGAGATCGTGGTAGCCGCCGGGATCGTGCCCGTCGCGGCCGGCCTCGTAGCGCGCCGCGAACTCGTCGTAGTAGGCGCGCGTGGCCGAGAGCTCGGCGCCGCTGTCTCGTTCGCTCATCAGGGCCGGGTACTAGCAGACCGCGCTCGTCGCGACCGCCGCAATTGTTGGCCGCCCCCGCGCGAGCTGATAGCCGAGTGACACGTTCGCGCGCCGCAGCAGAGCCCGCGCGGCAAAGAGGAGATCGCGTATGTCGATCGAGGCGTCGGCGAGCCCCGCCGGACGGATGGAGTGGTGTGCGCGCCGGGCCGCGGCGCTGCTCGGGATAGCGATAGCGGCCCTCACGGCGAGGCCCGCCGCCGCGGACGATACGCGCCCACCCGCCGAGAGCGCGGCGTCGCGGCCCGTCACGCTGGGCGAGGTCGCGACGTCGCCCGCCGCGGGATCGACGCGGCTGCTCAACGTCGCTGATCTGCTGCGCCACGACGCCGAGGCCGAGCTCGCGGCGCTCGACTGGACCCATACCAAGCTCCGTCATCGCTACACCATCTCCGCGCTGATTGTCCGTCTCGACTCGGCCCCTCTCGGCGAGCGCGCCCTCACCGCGTCATGCACGATCTCGGCGGCGGTGCGGGACGAGCGCGGATCGCTGCTGGCGATCGTCGAGGGCCGGGCCCGGGCCGAGGACGCCGCCTCCGCCGGGATCGCCGCCGAGCGCGACGCGCTCGCGGGCGCGGTGCGGAGCGCGATCACCGCGGTCCCCGAGGCGATCCGCCGCTTGCAGTGAAGCTCCCGATGCGCAACTTTTTGGTTGCGCATCGGGGAGGCGCGCGTTAAGAAGCAACCAGGAGGTTGCGCATGACCATCGTGAATTCCGATCGGATCGAGAAGACGCTGCTGCTCAAGGCCCCGCGGGCGCGGGTGTGGAAGGCGATCGCCGACGCGGGCGAGTTCGGGACCTGGTTCCGGGCCCGGCTCGAAGGCAGCTTTGCCGTCGGCAAGAGCATCCGCGGGAAGATCACTTACCCGGGCTTCGAGCACCTGACCGTGGAGATGAGCATCGAGCGGATGGACGCCGAGCATCTCTTCTCGTTCCGCTGGCACCCCTACGCCATCGATCCGAAGATTGACTATTCGACCGAGCCCACGACCCTGGTGGAGATCCGGCTCGAGGACGCGCCGGGAGGCACGCAGATCACCGTCGTCGAATCGGGGTTCGACAAGCTGCCTGCCGAGCGGCGCGCCGAGGCGTTCCGGATGAACGAAGGGGGGTGGGCCAGCCAGCTGGAGAACATTCAACGCCATGTCGCGGGCTGAGGCGGTCACCGCCGCGCGGGCGCGTGACGCCGCGCCGCTGTTCGCCGCGCTCGGCGACGAGACTCGGTATCGCCTGCTCGCGCGCCTGTCGTCGGACGGGCCGGGCTCGACTGCGAGCCTGGGCGCCTCTTCGCAGGTGTCGCGTCAGGCGATCACCAAGCACCTCGGCGTGCTGGCGGACGCGGGTCTGGTGCGGAGCAGCCGCGACGGGAGGGACCGGATCTGGGAGCTGGTGCCCGCGCGGCTCACCCAGGCTCAGCAGCACCTCGATCGCATCTCCCAGCAATGGGACGACGCGCTCGACCGGCTGAAGAAGCTCGTCGAGGAGGAGTGACCGGGCGACGCGCGGCGCTCTGTCGAAAGATGGGCTGGACCGGTTCACGTGGGATAGCTTCGGCGCCATGAACCGTCCTGGCTTCGCATTCCTCGTCGCGCTCGGCGCCCTGGCCTCCACGGCGTCGGCCGACGAGGCCCCTCCGCCGCTGGCCCCGGTGAGGAGCGTCGCGCCGCTCCCGGTCGAGCCGTCTCCGCCCGCCGTCGCGGCGACCCACCGCAGCCCGGGGATGATGGTGGCGGGTATCGTGATCACGAGCGTCGGGATCGCCGCGCTCGTCGGCGGCGCGGCCGGCGCCGGCGTGGCCGCGACCTCGAGCTCCGACGACGGGCAGATCCGCGGGGCGATCACCGGCCTCGTCCTCCTCCCCGCCAGCGTCCTCTTTGCCGCGGTGGGGGTCCCCCTCTGGGTCGTCGGCGCGAGAGCGCCGAAGGCCACGGCGACTCCCGCGCTGGCGACGAGCCCCGGCGCGACCGGGCTCCGCTGGACCTTCTGAGCCACCTCCCGCGCTCCCGGCCGCATGGACCCGTTGAAGAGCCCGGGGACCCCCTCGCGGCTCGCCTCGTCAGGGTGGCAGTTGCCACAGCGCAGCAGCCCGCTGGCAGGCTTTGCCGTCGACCTGGCCGCCCAGCCAGCTCGTGAGGCAGGTGTCGCCGTCGTCGCCGGCCTTCACGATGATGCCGGCCTTGTGGTGGGTCTCGTTCCGTGGCTTCTGCACCAGCAAGAGGGCTTCGGGGAGGCTCTGCCCGGCCACGACAGCGCTCATGATCTCCGGCTCGAGCCCGCAGACGGCGCGGTAGTTTTCGTCGACCTCGGCCACCGTGGTGGGGTCGCCGCCCGGACGATCGCTGGGATCGCGCCGCAGCCCTGAAAAGCCCTGGATCCGCAGCGGGCGCGCCGGCGCACCATGGCAGTAGAGCGTGCCACAGCCGTCCTCCAGGAAGGGAGATACGGCCGCGAACGAGGCGCGATCCGGGCAGTCGAGGTGGACCGTGGTCGTCGGATCGGGGATGGCGCACGCCGCGGTGGAGGCGAGCAAAACCAGGGCGACGAGGCGGGCGCTCCTCACTGGCCCGGGCCCCCGCGACCACACGTTTGCGCGGGGATCGCCCGGTCGGGGATCAGAGGATCCCTGTCGAGGAAGAGGTGCCCCGGCGACGTCGCGCTGGCAGGGTCGGAGTGGCAGATCGAGCACGACGCGACGGGCTGGACGCCCTCGTCGCTCACCTGGGTCAGCATCTTGATCGTCGTGGTCCCGTCGGTGATCTGCACGCGCACCGGGTAGGTCGGTGTCCACGTCGTCTCCTCGACGTAGAACGTGCCCACGCAGTTCGATTTGAGGTGGTAGGTCGCGCCCAGAGCGTCGGTGAGGTCGATGCTCGCGCCCTCGATCGGGATCTTGCCGCTGGCCTTCTGGTACAGCGTGCCCGCGACGCTGAAGGTCGGGCTCGCGCCGCCCCCCGCCGCGTGGCAAAGCGTGCAGGGCTGGCCCGGTCGGTGGGTGGGGCCGTGGGGGACGCCGACCGCCTCGCCGCCGAGAGCCGTCCTCTCTTCGTCGAGCACGGGATTGGCGCAGCCCGCGAGCAGCGCCACGCCGAGGAGGAGCAGGGCGCTTCTCATCAGAGCTCCACGTCGAGGGTGGTCGCGCCGAGGAAGCTCGTGCGCCCGGTGAGGTAGAGGTGATCGAGGAAGCGAGTCTCGGCGAGATCCCCCGCGAACGAGATCGCCAGATGGTTGTGCGGCGAGAGCTCGATGCGCAGGTCGAGCCCCTCGGTCGGCGTGAACAGCGGCCCGAGCTCCGGCCCGCCGGCGCGCAGGGCCGGGACGTCGATCCCCGCCGAGGTCGCCGTCGCGACGTAGGCCAGGCGCCAGAAATTCACCCCCGTCTGGGCGTGAAAGCGCAGGTGCGCGCCGAGCCGGGTGCGTTCGGAGAGATCAAGCTGGAAATGGGCGTCGGCGGTGCTGGCCTTGAGCCCCCAGGTGTCGACGTACAGCCGCTCTTCGAACCGGAGGGTGCTTTGCGCGAAGCGGTGGAGGACGAGCCCATCGAGCGACCAGCGCTGCCGCGACGTGGGGAGCTGCTCGAGCGGCGCGAGCCCGATCCGCAGCGGATTGATGGCCTCGGCGCTCATGCCGGCGACCACCTGCGCGGCGGCGTTGGGGCTGAAGAGGGGAATGTAGCGGTAGGGCTTGGAGGTGTCGCCGCGCTCGAAAGTGGCCGAGAGCGCCGGGACGAACACCGTGGCTCTGCTCATGATCAAGGAGACGCTGCCCGAGAGCGTGTGGCGATCGATCGGCCGCGCAAACAAGGAGAACGGCGTCGCGGTGCGCCCGGCGAGGTCGTGCGAGAAGTCGTACGAGAGCGAGGGCGTGACCAGCTTGTTCGCGAGATCGAGCGAGAGCGTGGCTCCCCCGGCGGTCGAGAGATAATCGGGCTCGCTCGAGACCGCCGCGCGCACCGCGACGTCGGCGTCGCCGAAGCGGCGGTGGCCGCGCAGCGCCGGCGCCACGCGGACCTCGTTCCAGCGCGTGGACGCGGTGGCCACGATGTCGGCCGAGGCCGTGGAGACGACGTCGACCATCAGCGTCCCGGAGACGCCCCACCCGCCGAGGACGTGCTCGACGCCCGCGAAGATCGTCGGGCTCGCCACCGTGGTGGCCTTGCTGTCCTGGTAGAACGACATCTCGGCGCCGGCGCGGATCGTCAGCGGCGAGTCGCCCTCGGCCACCGCGGTCTTGCCAGCGCACACGGCAGCGCAGAGCAGGAGCGCGATCGGGAGAGGGGCCTTCACTGCGCTGTCTTGTCCGACCGCCGCGCGATCCTTCGAAAAGAATCGTGCTCGTGGCGCGATCGTCGATCGTCGTCGTGACGCTGCGCGGGTCGTTCCTCGGCGACTACCCGCTCGCCTCACCTGGTCGAGCTCGATCGGCTACCCTTGGCGCCAGGAGACTCTCGTATGAGCCACGCGTCCAAGCTCGGCCGCCCCGCGACCCGCGCCGATCTCGACAGCGTTCCACCGGGCTTTCGTGGCGAGATCATCGACGGCAACCTCTACTCGTTCACCCGCCCGCGTCCTCCGCAAGCGAACACCGAGGACATGGTGACCGACGACCTCAAGGGTCCGTTTCAGCGCGGTCACGGCGGGCCCGGCGGCTGGTGGATCCTGTCCGAGCCAGGCATCGAGTTCCCGCGCGCCCTCGAGATTTCGCCCGACCTCGCGGGCTGGAAGAAGGCGCGGCTGCCCATGCTTCCCCGGGACAAGCCCATCACGCTGGTCCCGGATTGGCTCTGCGAGATCCTCTCGCCGAGCACGCGGAGCTATGACCAGATCGTCAAGCGCCGCTTCTACGCCGAGATCGGCGTGAGCCACATCTGGTACGTCGATCCCCTCCAGCGGCTCCTGGAAGTAAGCCGCTTGATCGATGGCAAGTGGCTTCAGCTAGGGCTCTACGGCGCGGACGAGCGCGTTCGCGCGGAGCCCTTCGACGCCATCGAGATCAACCTCGCCGAGTGGTGGGAAGGCGTCGAAGAGGAAGACGAGCCCGGCGACACGTGATTGGCCGCCTCGGCCAGGCGCGGAAGCCCATTCACCGACGGCGGCGAAGCGGATAAGAGCTTCGACTCGGCCCGGCCCCGCGCTACACCAGCGGGCATGAAGCCCGGCGACCACCCCGAGTTCTATCGCTTTGCGCCGCCCCCGGGCGCCTCCCGGCAGAGCACGATCGCCCTCGATCGCGAGGGGCGCTTCACCCACGACGGCGAGCCGATCGACAACGCCAGGCTGGAGCAGGCGCTGCGGAGCTGGATCGCGCGGCACCCCGACGACGGGAGGCTGATCCTCACCAACGGCTACGACTGGTGCTATTTCCGCGTGGACGACGCGCCGTTCATCGTCACGGCGCTCCACGAGGGGCCCGCGCCGACTCTGGTGCTCTTCGACGCGACCGAGGAGCCGCTCGATCCAGAGACCCTCTCCGTCGGCGAGGACGGCGTGGTCTACGCGCGGGTGAAGGGCGGGGCGTTCGAGGCGCGCTTCTCGCGGCACGCGCAGACGCAGCTCGCGCCGCTGCTGGTTCACGACGATCCCCCGACGGTGCGCGTGGGGGCGCGCGAGATCGTGCTCCCCGCGCGCCGCGCCGCCGCGGGGTGACTCACTCGCCCGGATCGTGGGTCTCCGGGCTGAGCGGGATGGTGCCGGGAGTGTGGTTGTGGCCCGCGCCGCCGGGGGGCGAGATCACCGTGTGATCGCGGAATTTCTCGGGGTGAAACACGTGCGGATCGTAGGGCTTCTTCGCGGGGTGCGCGGGCGCCGGGGCCTTCTCGATCGGCTCTTTCTTGTCGGTCATGACGGGGCTCCTCTCGGTTGGTGGAGGCCCGCAGTGTGGGTCCGGTCGGCGCGTCCAGCAATGGGGCGGGCTCACCCGATCGCCGCGCAACCCGTGCACCCAGCTCAGATCTCGTCGGTGGTCGCGCCGTGCGGCGGCTCGCGCACCGTCGAGGGCGCGGGCTCGGGGAGCTCGAAGGTCGCGGCCCGATCGTCGGCGTCGAGGCGCACCAGCATGCTCTCGTGGATCTGGAGATCGTCGGCGAGCTCGTCGCGGATGGCCTCGAGCATCGCCGACGCGGACTGAAAGCGCTCCGAAGGATCGAGCCGGAGCGCGCGCCGCACGATCGCCGCGAGGCCCGGTGAGATCCACGGCGCCGACTCCTCGATCGGCCGCGGCGCCTGGGTGCAAATGGTGACGATCAGCTCCCCCAGAGCCTCGATTTCCTGGTTCGGCGCGTGGGCCGCGAGGGCCTGATAGAGCACCACGCCGAGCGACCACACGTCGGAGCGAGGGTCGACGGCCTTGGCCCCGCGCGCCTGCTCGGGGGCCATGTAGAGCGGCGAGCCCAGCACCGCGCCGGTGCGCGTGAGCACCTCGGGCGCGAGGTCGCGGCGCGACCAGCTCGGCAGCATCTTGGCGACGCCGAAGTCGACGATCTTCACGGTGACGGCCCCGCCCTCGGCGCGCGAAAGGAAGAGGTTCGCGGGCTTGATGTCGCGGTGGACGATGCCCACCTCGTGCGCCTTCACGAGCCCGACGCAGGCCTGCCCGACGACGCGCAGCGCGAGGGCCGGCGGCAGGTGATGGAGCCGCGCGAAGAGGGCGCCCGCGTCCTCGCCGTGGAGGTGCTCCATCACCAGGAACGGGCCCTTGGCGTCGGTGCCCGCGTCGAAGACCCGCGCGATGTGGGGCGAGTCGATCGAGAGCGCAGCCCTGGATTCCCGGTGAAAGCGCTCCACGACCGTGGCGCTCTCGTTGGCGTAGGCGGTGAGCACCTTGACCGCGACGTCGCGACCTTCGGCGAGATCGCGCGCCAGGTACACCGACCCCATCCCGCCTTCGCCGAGGAGCCGATCGAGGCGGTACTTGCCGTGGACGATGCTGCCAATCACTTGCGGGCGAGGATAGGCGCCGCAGCCCGCGCGTCGCAAGCCTGGCCAGGATCGCCGGGGCTCAAGCCCGAGGATCGCTTCCAGACGCCGCGCGAGCTCTGGTCGGCGTTCCTCGCGCTGATGCGCGTCGAGCTCGGGCGCTAGCCGCTTCGGGCCTTGCGCGCGCGATCCGGCCGGCGCATTTTCGCGCGGTGAAACCCACCCCTCTCGTCCTCGCCGTCGTTCACCTGCTGCTGACGGGCCTGAGCGTTCTCATCGTCGGCAAGGTGCTCCCCGGGATCCGCGTCAAATCGTTTGGGTCCGCGGTGCTGTTCGCCTTCGTGGTCGGCCTGCTCAACGCCGTGGCGTGGACGCTCCTCGCGCCGCTGTCGATCACCTTCACGGTGTTCACGCTCGGCTTCGGCGCGCTGATCATCAACGGGGTGCTCTTCCTGCTCGCCGACGCCGTGGTCCCCGGCGTGGAGATCTCGGGCTGCTTCACCGCGGTGCTGGCCTCGCTCGGCGTCACCTTCGTGAACTGGGCGATGCACTTCGTGGTGGGCCGCTGGGCCCCGTGATCAGGACGCGCGGCGGTAGCGGGCCTCTTCGCGCTTGCTGGCCGAGAGACCCCAGTAGACCAGGAACGAGATCCCGAATCCGACGAACCACGCGTAGTGGTAGAGCTCCATCCAGAACTCGGGAACAGGAGCGAGCTTGATCGTCCCGATGAAGCCCGGGATGTTCGGCAAGATCCCGCAGGCGAGGGCGATCATCGCCTCGGCGTTCCAGCCGTCCTGATACCAGTACTCGCCGTCGCGCTGGTAGAGCTTCACCAGCTTGAGCCGGGTCTTGCGGAGCAGGTAGTAGTCGCAGATCAGCACGCCGCCGATGGCGCCGAGCAGGGCCGAATAGCCCACCAGCCACGTGAAGATGTACCCCGTCGGATCCGAGACCAGGCGCCACGGCTGGATGAGAATGCCAATCACCCCGGTGATGAACCCGCCGGTGCGAAACGAGATCTTCGCCGGCCAGAGGTTGGCAAAGTCGTTGGCGGGGCTGACCACGTTGGCGGCGATGTTGGTCGCGAGCGTGGCAATGCAGAGCGAGCCGAGGGCGATGATCAGCAGCAGCGGGTTCTTGAAGCGGGTGATCAGCACGACCGGATCCCAGATGGTCTCGCCGTAGATCACCAGCGTGGCCGAGGTGACGGCGACGCCGATGAACGAGAACAGGCCCATGGTGGCGGGCAGGCCAACCGCCTGGCCGACCACCTGATCGCGCTGCGAATAGGCGTAGCGGGTGAAGTCGGGGATGTTGAGCGAGAGCGTCGCCCAGAAGCCGATCATCCCGGTGAGGGCGGGGAAGAAGAAGCTCCAGAATTTGCCGTCCTTGGGCTGCCCGACCGCGAAGGCCGAGGGCTTCTCGAGCATCGGCCCGAAGCCGCCGGCCGTCTTGTAGGCCCAGTAGAGCAGCGCCAGGCCGAGCAAGATCAGGAGCGGAGCCTTGATGTTGAGCAGGACGCGGATCGACTCGATCCCCTTGTGGATGACCCACATGTTGATCGACCAGAAGAAGAGAAAACACACGAGCTGAGGGAGGCTTATCCCGAAGTACGATTTGGGCAGCGCTTCCCAGGAGGGGATGTAAATCGCCAGGATCTTGTAGATGGCCCAGCCGCCGATCCAGGCCTGGATCCCGAACCACCCGCAGGCCACGAGGGCGCGGGCGACGGCGGGGACGTTGGCGCCGCGGACCCCGAACGCCGCGCGGCAATAGACGGGGAAGGGGATGCCGTACTTGGTGCCGGCGTGGGCGTTGAGGATCATCGGCACGAGGATGATGGCGTTGCCGAGGGTGATCGTGAGCACCGCCTGCCACCAGCTCATCCCCTCGGCGATCAGCGACGAGGCGAGCATGTACGTGGGCACGCACGCCGACATCGAGATCCAGAGCGCGGCGATGTCTTTCGTGGCCCACTTGCGCTGGGCGACGGTGGTCGGCGCGAGATCTTCGTTGATGTACGGCGACCGGATCTCGCCGACGACCTCGCGGATGCCGTTGACGACGCGGACGTGGGGAGCCTCGTGAGCGGAGAGGGCAGGCGCTTTGGTCGTCATGGCAGTCCGCGACGATAGAGCGCGGATCGCCTGCGGGTAAAGCCGCTAATAGCGATACTGCCAGAGCACGTCGAGGCCGCCGGCCGGCTGATCGCCGCCGACGGCCGCGGTGCCGCGCAGGAGCCAGGTGGGCAAGAAGCGCCAGTCGAGGCTGAGCACGGTCTGGCTCTGGGCGCCGGCGTTGCCGCCGAGGTTGCTGCCCGTGGCGGCGGCCGACGTGCCTCCGGTGGTCGTCGTGTAGCTCGCGGCGGCGTGGAGCTTGTCGCCGATGGCGTAGGCCACGCCGGGGCGCAGGGTGCCGTCCTCGTTGGTGCTGAACTGGGTGGAGAAGCCCTTGAACACCGTCCCCGAGAGCAGCGCGTTGACCTGCGACGAGGCCAGCTCGACCGCGACGCCGCCCGCGACCTGCTGCGCCGAGACGCTGGGGCCGGTCTGCACGCCGCCCGCGAAGGTGCCGGAGCCGTCGCCGGCGCCGAGGAGCATCGCCAGGATCTGCGGCTGGCCCAGGGGCGGCTCGGAGCGGAACTTGAGCTTGTCCGAGGTGATCGGCTGGAGCACGCCGATGTACTCGACGAAGACGCTGGTGCCCTGGGGCGCGCCGCGCCAGCGCGCCTGCACGTTCAGGTACGGGTTCGACGTGTCCTCGGCGCGGAGACGGACCAGGCCTTTCTCCTCGATCGCGAACTGCTTCCCGAAGAAGTTCAGCGTGCCCCCCGGGAGCAGCTCGATGTCGCCGCTGACGCGCGCGCGATCGGTGAGCTCGACCGTGGGCGGGAAGGTCCTCGAGCCCGACACCGTGACGTCGAGGTTGGCGCCCGCGACCTCGACGCGGCCGATGTCGAAGACCAGCTTCCACGCCAGCGCGTCCTCGGCGCGGGCCTCTTTCCCGGCGCCGAGGCGGTGCGAGACGCTGATGTGCGGGTTGTCGTCGAGCGACTGCACGCCGCGCGCGGAGTCCGACGGCAGATCGAGGTGCAGCCAGGGGATGCCCACCGTCGCGCGGATCTCGTTGTCGTGCTTTTCTGCGGCGACCTTGATGGTCCCGTAGGCGTTGCCGAGGGGCACGCCCTCGAGCGTGAGCGGGATCTCCTCGCCCTTCTTGATCTCGAACGAGCCGCCTCCGCGCTCGAAGCGCAGGCCGTCGAGGTGCGCGGTGGCCGAGCCGGTGATCCGCCCGCGCGTCCCCTCGGCGCGGATGTCCTTGAGCTCGATCGTCCCGTCGGGCTTGCTCTCGATGGTGATGGTCGCGTCGTGGAGCTCTTGCCCGATCTGCGGGACGTGGATCACGCCGGATTTCACCGTCATCTTGGCGTCGATGCTCGCGCGATCCCCGGCGGCGAGGCGCTTCCACCCCACGCGCACGTCGCCGTCGAGGTAGCCGTCGAGCTTGCTCAGGATGTCGGCCACGCCGGGGTGGAACACCGCGAGGCGGAGGCTCTGCGCCTTGGCGTAGAAGTCGGCCGCGGTCTCGGCGTCGAGGGTCGGGACGAGGCCGCCCTTCCAGAGCACGCCGGCGAACGCCGACGCGTCGAGCAGGCCGCCGTCCTGGGCCGCGAGGTGCGCCTGCACCCGCGCCGTGGAGTGATCGCCCGCGGCGCCGGTCGGGGGCGCGATGTCGACCTTGAGCGCGCCCTCGCTGAAGAAGAGATCGGCCCCGATCTTGAGATCGGGCAGGGTGAGATCGACCTTCATTTCCGGGTGTTCGTGGAGCCCGCTCATCGACACGGTGCCGCTCATGTGGCCGCCGACGTCGTGGTCGGCGAACCACGGGACCTCGCCCAGCGGGACCTCGTCGAGCTTGGCGTAGAAGCCCGCGGTGTAGGTCGGAGCGCCGCCCGCGAGGAGCTTGCGCAGATCGAACGTGACCTCGCCGTTGGCGGTGGCCACCTCCTTCGCGCCGTCCTTCACGTGCACGTCGATCGTGGCCTTCTCGGCGTCGTAGGTACCGAGCACCTCGGCGTCGAGCGGCAGCGACCACGGCGTGGCCTCGTCGCCGGTGAGCCGCTGCGCGACGGCGAGCCTGGAGGCCGAGACGCGCGCGGTGAAGAAGGGCTGATCGAGGGTCCCGTCGACGTAGGCGTCGGCGCCGATCTCGCCGCTCAGCGCCGGGATCTTGTCGAGCATGAAGCTCGGCAGCGTCACGAACGATGAGAACCGCCGACGCGGCACCGAGATCTTTCCCGAGAGCGGGGCCTTCCGGAGCAGCGCCCAGCGATCCTTCGGGCGATCGACGAGGCCCACGAAATCGAGCGTCGCCGCGACCGAGGCGTCGGCCACGAGCTCGCCGTCGAAGAGCGCCGCGCGCAGCCTCGACTCGCCGGTGACGCCGTCGGCGTCGCCGCTCACCTGCACGTCGAGCTTGCGCGACTCCCACGCGGGCGCATCGCTGCCGAACGGCTGCGGGCCCGCGAGCTCCAGGCCCGCGGTGCGCGCGAAGAGGTCGTGCACCGAGGCGAAGCGCTCGCCCGGCTTGCGCGCCACGTCGAAGCGCGCGCCGAGCTTGCCGCGCACGTCGGAGAGGACGAGGCCGACGCCGGGCGCGAGGCGCGCGAGGCAGCGGAGATCCCAGTCGTCGGCGGCGACGTGCACCTTGCCGCTGAGGCGCGCGTAGCTCGCGGGATCGAGCAGGTGCCCGGCGAGCGCGCCCTCGCCGCCGGTGAGCCGGATCTGGGCGATCGCGCCGCTGCACGGCTCGCGATCGCCGCTCTTCTCCGAGGGGTGCGCGATCAGCCGGAGGAGGCCGTCGGTGGTGACCTTGTCGTCGTCGAAGGTGGCGGTGAGCAGCGCCGAGACCCCGGTCAGGACCGAGAGCTCCCCGTTCTCGAGCTGCGCCGTGATGTGCCCCTTGCGGCCGTGCGCGGTGGGCTGGAGATCGACGTCGAAATCGGCGAGCCCGCGCACCCGCTGGGCGATTCCGAGAAGCTTGCCGGCGCTCTCGAGATCGACGCCTTCGCCGTGGATCTTCCCGACGATCTCGCGGCCGCGCACCGTGAGGCCGCCGGCGATCTTGCCGGTCCCCGCGCCCTCGAGCGCGACGCCTTCGAGGCGGACGCCGCCGGCGCCGACGCCGATCTTCGCCACTGAGCCCAGCACCTCGGTCCCGTCGCGCCGCACCCGCAGCTTCACGTCGCGCGCGCCCCGCGCGGCGGCGTCGATCGTGCCCGACACCTGCACGCCGTCGGCGGTGGGATCGTCGTCGGGCGCGCCCTCGCGCGGCGGATGCGTGAGCAGCGACGCCGTCACCTGCGGACGCGCGAGCGGGCCGTGCGCGCGGCCGTTGACGCGATCGAAGACGTAGCCCGAGGCCTTCATTTGCCGGCCCCACACCGTGGCGTCGAGATCGATCGCGCCCGGCGCCGAGGTGCTCCCGTTGACGTGGCCGTCGAGCCCGCCGTGCTCGATCTCGACGCCGCCCGGCGCGCGGAGGCCGCTGTAGAGCGCGGCGATCTTGGCGTCGATCACCCCCGCGCGGAGCGTGCCCGTGACCTTCACGTGGGCGCTCCCGTCGACCGCCGCGGCGATACGCGGGACCGCGCGCAGCGAGGCCACGTCGCTCGTCGCCGCGAAGGCCAGCGCGCCGCCGGGCGAGAGCGCGAAGGTGGCGTCGATCGGCGCGCCCTCTTCGTACAGCGTGGCGTTGCCGCTGAGCATCCCGCGATCGAGGACCAGGTGCAGATCGGCCGCGGGCACCGCGTCCGCGCCGATCGCGAAGGCCGTCGTGCTCGCGTCGATCTGCAGCCGCAGGAGCGGGCCGAGCTCGATCTTGAGCCGCCCCGCGGCGTCGACCGGCGTGGCGGCGATCGTCGCGAAGATCGCCGGATCGACCGCGTGCGCCGCGACGTCGGCCTCGAACCGCAGCGCGTGGGTGATGTCGACACGCCCTTCGATCTCCGCCTTTCCGCGCGGCCCGTTCGCGCCCTCGAAGGCCACGTCGCCGTGGATCGCGAAGGTCGGGATGTCGCCGTCGAGCACGATCGTCGCCGAGAGCGCCTCGTGGATCGGCAGATCGGGGATCACCGTCGCGAGCTGCGCCGGCGTCGCGCGCGGGATCTCGGCCGTCGCCGTGAGCCGGTGCTCGTCGAGCCCGCCGCGGACCTGGACCTCGACCGCGCCGAGCTGCCCTGCAAACACCGTCCACATCGACATCGTGGCCGAGGGCTGCGGGCTCCCGTCCTCGGGGCGCGGCGGCGTCGGCCCGAGCCGCAGGTGGTAGTTGGCCGAGCCCGTGAGCTGCGCCGGCAACAGCGCGCGATCGGTGATCCCGGTCTGCTCGACGTCGAGCGTCAGCCCGGTCGCGCCGAGGTGGAGCGCGCCGACCACGTGGCTGATGTCGGCGTCGAGCGCGCGCGGCGCGGCGATGAGGCCGTGCGCCCACGCGTGGCCGATCTCGATGCGGTTGAGATCGACGCGGACGCCGCGCTGCCCCGGCGCCGGCGGCGTCGCCGAGCCGCGCAGCAGGAACGCCTCGGCGACGGTCGGCAGCGCCGCGCCGGGCTCGCGCTCGACCAGCACCACCGCGTCGTCGACCCGCACCCACGGCAGATCGATCCAGATCGGCCCGCCGTTGGAGAAGAGGTTGTAGACGATGCCGAGCACGTCGGCGCGGGCGTGGATCCCGCTCGCGCGGATCACCTGCGCGCCCTTCGGATCGAGCACCACCGCCGAGCGAATGTCGACCCCGGCCAGGCTCGCGCGATCGATCTCGTCGGCGATGATCTGCCCCTCGAACACCTTGGCGAGGGCGTCGTTCACGATGGTCAGGATCAGCCGCCGCGTCGGGGGCAGATCGAGGTGGATCACCACCGAGCCCACCGCGGCCGCGAGGAAGACCACGCTGAAGCCGAGCCCGACCAGGCCGCCTTCGAGCGCGCGCCGAAGCCGTCCGGGCGGCCTAGGCTGCTTCGACTCAGCGGAACCTGACACGGCGCGTAGCTTACGTCGTCAGGCGGGCGCTGACCGCCCTCGCGCACCAACCTGGCGGGAAAACCCGCTCACGCGACCTTTTCCAGCTCCAGGAAGAGCTGCCCGAGCTCCGGCTTCGACCGGAGCGGCGCGCAGAATCGGCTCGCGACGTGGAGCAGCTCGGCCTCGAGCAGCTCGGTGCGGCGGCCCATCTCGGCGATCTTCTGCTGGCTCTTCTGGCGGCGGTCCTCGAGGCTCTTGTCGAGCGCGGCCAGGCTCTGCCGCAGGGCCTTGATCTGCGCGTCGACGTCGGCGATCACGCGCTCTTTCTTCACGGCCTCGCCGTCGGCGTCGAGCTCGTGCCGGCGCACCTCGTACCAGCGAGCGACCAGCTCCGAGAGCTTGCCGTAGGCCGCCGCCAGCTCGCGCGTGGGCTCGGCGAAGCCGCCGCGGCCCTCCCAGCCCATCAGGTCTTTGTGCGCGGCGATGACCTGCGGCGGGAACAGCTTCGACTGCACCGCGAGCGGCGCCACCGCGAGGCGGAGAGCGCGGGCCTCTTCGCGCGTCCGCGACACGTCGCTCGTGAGCGTGTCCATCGCCTTGCCGAGGCGGAGCCGACCGTCGCGCCCTTCGTTCTCGACGGTCTCGAGGCGCTGCTGCTCTTCGAACGCGCCGGCGCGGAGCGAGGCGATCTCGCGCAGGTGCCCCTTCAGCGCCTCGAGCATCCGCGCCACGTCGGGGGGCGCCGCGTTGCCGAAGGCGCGGGCCATCATCCGATCGAAGATCTCGGTGCGCCGCTCCCAGGGGTGCGCGGTGTTGCGGAGCGAGGCCGAGGGCGGCGGCGGCGCGGGCGCGGCCTCGGCGGGGATGGCCACGCCGAGGCTCTGGGCGATGGCCGTCAGCGCGGCCTCGACGCGGTGAGCGTCGACGGGGCGCTGGTCCGGCTCCTTCGCCATCAGCTCGAAAAGAAGCCGATCGAGCGCCTCGGGCGCGTCTTGAAAGAGCTCGCGCAGGTGCGGCGGCGGCTCCTTCAGGTGCTTCATGAGCCAGCTCGCCGGATCGTTGGCCGTGAAGGGCAGCTTGCCCGTGAGCATCTCGAAGAGCATGACCCCGAGCGCGTAGAGATCGGCCGGCGGGCCCGCGTCGATCGAGCTCCCGCGCTCCGGGGCCATGTACTGCGGCGTCCCGAAGATCTCCCCGAGGTTGGTCAGGCGCGCGTCCTGGGTGCAGCGAGCGATGCCGAAGTCGAGCAGCTTCACGTGATCGCCCGGGAGCAGGAACACGTTCTCGGGCTTCAAATCCCGATGAATCACCTCGAAATCATGGGCGCGGGCGAGGGCGCGGCTCATCTCGATGCCGATGGCGAGGGCGCGCGCCATGGGCAGGCGGCCCTTCTCCATCACGTCGGCCAGGCTCGATCCCTGGAGCAGCTCCATGACCAGGAACGGGACGCCCTCCTCGGTCTCGCCCTGATCGAAGATCTCGATGATGTTCGGGTGCGCGAGGCGCTGCGCGTGGCGCGACTCGCGGCGGAAGCGCTCGCGCGTGGTCGGATCGGTGGCGAACTGCGGGTTCAAGACCTTGATCGCGCAGGGCCGGTCGACGAGCTTGTGGTGGGCGCGGTAGACGATGGCCATCCCGCCCTTGCCCAGCGCCTCGTCGATGACGTAGCGGCCCGCGACGGTGGATCCAATCCGAGGATCCTTGGGCGAGATCAGGCTCGCGCCGTCGACGAAGCAGAAGGAGCTCTCGCTCGGGTACGCGAGATGGCACTGGGGGCACGTCTTCATGGTGGCAAAGGTCAGAGCGCAGCGCCGGGCCGCGCACCTGCTCACACTCTACGAGTGTCCGCGCGACAGGGTCAACGCCGCGGATCGCGCGCGTCGGCTCAGGGCGCCGGGAAGGTCGACGGCGTGGGCGCGCCGGAGATGAAGTTCTCGCGGATCCAGGCGCGAAACCCCGGTAAACCAAGGCGGTCCAGGAGCGGCAAGAACGCCGGCTCGATCCCGTCTTCGCGGTGAATGTCGGCGAAGGCGCGCACGCCGACGTCGTGGGCCGCGAGCACGAACGGCATGATCTCGGTGCGGCCCTGCTCGAAGGCGTCGAAGAGCAGCGAGGCCTTGAGGTACGCCGCCGACACGTCGAGGAACGCCGGGCGCACGCCGCGGATGTAGCGGCTGAACGGCTCGGCGATGATCCGCTTGTCGGCGGTGTCGACGAGCCCGGCGTCGGCGAGCTGCTGCCGGAAGAACACGCTGGCCGAGGGCCGGTCCGACTGGTTCTTTCGCCGCGCCGACTCGTACCCTTCGGCGACGATCACCAGCGCATAGTCGGCCTTCTCGAGGCCGCGGGCGATCTCGGTCATCACCGGCGCCGGCAGGCGAAAGAACGGCAAGATGATCAGGTGCGCGCGGGCCGCGACGCCGCAGTGGAGGGCGTGGCGCCCGCTGCGATTGCCCATCATCTCGAGGACGTAGATCCGCTTGTGGGTATAGGCGTCCTCGTTGAGCCCGCGGGCGATGGTCGCGCCGGCCTCGACGCCGGAGAGGAAGCCGATGGCGCGATCGCCGCCGACGTCGTTGTCGACCGAGACGTTGACGAAGCCGATCGGCAGCGCCGGCGAGAGCTCGCCGATCAGCGCCTTGGCGCCCTCGAAGGTGCCGTTGCCGCCGACGCAGATCACGTGGGTGAAGCCCTGCGCGACCACGGTCTCGGCGGCCTGCTTGCGGTTCTCCGGCTGGAAGAACCCGAGGTAGCGCTCGCTCCGGAAATCGCTCCCGGCGTCGAGCACCCGCCGCCCCATCGATCGCGCCGGGATCCCCTTCGAGAGCAGCGCATAGCGCTCTTTCCGGCTGACGATCAGCCGCTCGAACGGCGGGCTCGATGTGGCGTCTTTGGTGAGCGATCGAAACCCCTGCGTGGCCGCCCAGACCTCGTATCCGCGCCGCTCGCCCTCCTCGGTGAGCGCCACCGCGACCGACGAGTACCCCGGCGCGTTGCCGCCGTCGAAGACCAGGAGCAGCCGCTGCGAGGTCGCAGGCGCCGCGTTGGGGAGGCCGAACTCCACGAGTTTGCTCATGTAGCCGCCGCTCTACCACAAAGCGAAGACGGCGCCTCGGCGCATCGCACGGGGCGCCGCCTTCGCGTCGCGAGTCGATCCGGAGATCGCTTTACTTGCGGCGACCGAGCAAGCGGAGGAGGAAGAGGAACAGGTTGATGAAGTCGAGATAGAGAATCAGCGCGCCGAAGATGGCGCCCTTCTCCCCGGCCTCGCCCTCCTGGTTCAGCTGCTTGATCTTCTGCGTATCGTACGCGGTGAGGGCGGTGAACACGATCACGCCCATGAAGGTGGTGAGCCAGTAAATCATCGTGCTTTGCAGGAAGAGGTTCACCACCGAGGCGATGATCAGCCCGAAGAGCCCCATCATCGCGAAGCTGCCGACCCCGGTGAGATCGCGCTTGGTGGCGTAGCCGTAGGCGCTGAGCGCGCCGAAGCTGCCGGCGGTGATGAAGAACGTCGAGGCCAGCGACTCGCCCGTGTACACGAGGAAGATCACCGAGAGGGTGAGCCCGTTCATGATCGCGTAGGTGAAGAACATCGCCCCGGCAGCCACCGTGCTGATCCGGTTCACCAGCGCCGTGAAGCCCCAGACCATGGCCAGCTCGGCGATGAGCAGGCCATAGAACACCGGGCGGTTCAGCACGATGAAGCGGACGGCTTCCTCGGAGCTGGCGACCAGCATCGCCGTCACGGCGGTGGCGGTGAGCCCGAGCGCCATGAAGGCGTAGACCCGGCGAAAGAACGCGGCATGCTGGCCGGCGGCCTGGGTCTGCGAGGCCGCGTTTTGAGGATAAGGAGCGGGCTGGTACATGGTTTCCTCTCCGGAGGGGGGTGGGATCGCCGGGAGAGTAGCACCCGACTCGCCCGGGGGGAGCCCGAGCCGTTCCACGACGCGCTCGTTCGGCGGTGGCGGCGCCGTCGAGGCTGGCCGCGTTCCGGGCAGGGTGTGCCCACATCTGGACATCCCCGCAGCCCGGGATGCTCGATACTCCGTCGCCTCTCCAGGAGATGTCACCGTGAGAAAACTCGTCTGCTTCCTGGTCGCACTGGCCTTCTCGTCCGGCTGCCACACGCCGGCCCCCTTCGACGCGGGCACCGACTGCCCGAAGGAGGCCTATTGCGGCCAGTGCGCCTCCCGCGGCGGCTGCGCCTGGTGCGGCGATCCGGAAGGCTCGAGCAAGGGCCGGTGCGTCGCCGTCGGCCAGCACGAGTGCGCCGCGCCGGCGGCCTGGGCGAAGACCCCCGATCGCTGCCCGCCGCCGCCCGCCGCCACGGTCGCTCCGGTGGTCACCGCCTCAACGAGCGCCAGCCCGTCGCCGGTCGCCAGGGCCATTGGCCCCGATCGCTATCAGGCTATCCGCAGCGCGCTCCAGCATGCCTTTCCGCAAGCGACGGTGACCGACGACGTCGTCGACGGCGCAGCCCTGGTGCTGCAACACGGGCCTCCGCCCGGCGCTGCGCCCGGTCCGCCAACCGCCACCCCGTCCTCGATTGACCACGAGGTCGCCCCGCTCACGCGGCACGTCGTCGAGAGAGACCATCGCCTCTATCTCGGGTATGCCACGCACCACCGCGTCAAATCGGCGCCTCCCGCCGGGCGACCGATGGAGTCGGAGTTCACCCTGCCGCTCCCGATGGTGCGCGTCACGCTGCCCGACGCCCTCGCCGCGGACGGGTCAATCCTCGCCACCGAGATTGGCGACGTCGATCTGAGCCACGATCACCTGCTCGGGAGCGTCGATCTCCTCAATGCCAAGTACGGTGGCGCCGGATATCTCGGTAGCCGGCCAGAGCGCGTGGATCTGATCACGCCCCCTCGCTCGGGCGGATCGCGCTTCGCCGCCATCGCCGTGTACCTCGGGTTTCGCCACAAGGCCGATCGCGCGCCGTCGTTTTACCTGCTCGAAGCGGGGACGGCGACCGGCGACGCCAAGATGATCTACTTCTCCCCCGACATGAAGCCGATCGACAGCGTGACCAGCTATTATCTGCCCACGCCCTTCGTGACCATGGCCAACACCTACAGCGGCGGGATCACCATGTTGCCGGCGCCGAGCGAGGATGAGCCCGACCAGCTCGTGATCCAGTCTCGCTCCCCCGGCGAGAAGGATCCGTACATCACCGTCACCCTGAAATACCGGCGCGCGCTGACCCTGGATCTGCCGTTGCCGATCGAGATCACGGTCGACGCCGGGGCCCGCGTGGCGCTGATCGCCAAGGCGATGGGGATCGCCTCGGCGGTGGAGCTGCAACCGGTGCTGGCCGATCTTGCAAGGACGCTGCACTGGCAAGAGGTCCCGCGCTACGTCGAGCCCGCCGCAGGAGCGCGCTGAGCACAGCCACTCTCGGGGGCGCGATCCTCCGACCGCGCGCCCACGAGAGTGCCACTCTTCTCAGAACAGATCGCCAATCCGCTTGGCCAGGCTCCCGCCTCCGAACATCAGGCGCAGCCCCTTCTTGAACCACGCATAGCTCTTCTCGGTATACGGGAATTGCAGCGGATCCTTCTCCCCCATCGGGATCCGATCCACCGAGATGTGCTTCATCGAGCACATCTCCCTCAGGGCATCGTCGCCCATCGCGCGGCCAAACCCGCTCTGCTTGATCCCACCAAAGGGCGTGTCGCTGGTCCCGCCGTTCGAGAGCACGTCATTCACGAGCACGCTCCCGGCCTCGATTCGCTCCGCCAGGCGCCGCCCGTGCTCCCGGTCTGCGGTGTACACGTAGGCGTTGAGCCCGAGGTGCGACTCGTTGGCGAGCCGAACTGCCTCTTCCTCCGTGGAGACGCGCATGAAGGGGACGATGGGCCCGAAGATCTCGTCCTTCATCACGGTCATGGTGTGGTTGCAGTTGGCGAGCACGGTGGGCTCGAAGAACTGGCCCGGTCCGGGGCCGCGCTCGCCGCCGGCGCGGAGCTCGGCGCCCTTGCTCATGGCGTCGGCGATGTGCTTCTCGGCGATCTCGATCTGGTGGGGGAAGATGATCGCGCCGATGTCGACGAAGTCGCGGCCGGGATCGCCCTGGCGCAGCTCTTTCGTCAGCTCGACGACGCGCTCGAGCAGGCGATCGTGGATGTCGCGGTGGGCGTAGACGCGCTCGACCGAGACGCAGACCTGGCCAGCGTTGGAGAAGCCGCCGTAGACGATGGCGCGCGCCGTCTTTTCGAGCTCGGCGTCGGCGCAGGCGATGAGCGGGGCCTTGCCGCCGAGCTCCATCACGCAGGGGATCAGGCGCTCTCCGCAGGCCGCCGCGACCTTCTTGCCCGTGGCGACGCCGCCGGTGAAGACCAGGAACTGGATGCCCGCGTCGATGAGCGCGGCGCCGGTGGGGCCGTAGCCGGTGACGACCTGGAAGAGGTCTTCCGGCAGGCCGGCGCCGTCCCAGATCTCCTTTGCTTTGAGGGCGATCAGCGGCGTGACCTCGCTCGGCTTGAGCACCACGGCGTTGCCGGCGACGAGGGCCATGATCGCGTCGCGCAGGGGGAGCTGGAACGGGTAGTTCCACGGGGAGATCACCGCGACGACGCCGCGAGGCACGTAGTGCACGGTGCTCTTGCGGTGCTTCATGAGGTGGAGCGGGATGTCGCGCGGGGCCAGCACCCTGGGCGCGACCTTGGCGAAGTGGGTGGCGATGTCGGCCACGATCAGGACCTCGTGCAAGAGCGCCTCGTGCCGCGGCTTGCCGCACTCGCGCACCAGCAAATCGACGATCTCTTCGGCGCGATCGACGATGGCGTCGCGGAAGCGGAGGATGCGCGCGCCGCGCTCCTCGGCCGGGAGCGCGCCCCAGGCCTCCTGCGCTCGATGCGCGCGGAGCACCGCTTGCCGCACCTCTTCGGCCGAGGTGTTCGGCGCCTCGCCGATGAGCTCACCCGTCGCCGGCGCGTAGCTCCGGATCTTGGTGCTCGCTTGCCCGTTGGTGGTGGTGCCGTTCCCCACGACGCTCGCCATCTGACCCATCGTCGTCCTCCGTTCCGTTTGCGGCCCCAACCCTAGCCCCATGCGGGTCGCTCTTCAATTCGACAAGCGTCGAGATCGACCGGCGTTCCCGGCGTCGCGGGCGGTCCGACCGAGCCGCGTCGAAAAGGACGATGACGCCAGGTGAGCGCCGGGACATGAATTGATCCGAGCAGCGCTGCGGCGCCTGAACGAGGACCCATGATCTCTGCCGAAGAGCTCGAGCTCGTCGCCTCCGTCGAGCACCCCGATCCGCACCATGTGCTCGGTCCGCACGTCAACGAAGAGGGGCGCGAGATCACCGTCCGAGCGTTCCGCCCCGCGGCCCTGGCGATCACCTTGCTGCCCGAGGGAGGCGCGCCCGCGACGCCGATGCGGCGGATCCACGCGCTCGGGATCTTCGAGGCGACGCTGCCCGGCGCGAGCGATCGGCTTCGGTACCAGCTCGAAGTGCGCGGCGAGACCACGACCACGGTAGAGCGCGACGCCTACGCGTTCGCGTCGTCGCTCGGCGATCTCGATCTGCACCTGGCGGCCGAGGGCACGCACCGCGAGCTCTACAAGCACCTCGGCGCCCACGTGCGCGAGATCGACGGCGTCAAGGGCACGGCGTTCGCGGTCTGGGCGCCGAGCGCGCGCCGCGTCAGCGTGTCCGGCGACTTCACCGGGTGGGACGGTCGCGTGTACGCGATGCGCCGGATGGGCCGGGGGATCTGGGAGATCTTCATCCCCGGCGTGGGCGAGGGCGCGCTCTACAAGTTCGAGGTCAAGACCATGCACGGCCTGCAGATCTTGAAGGCCGATCCGTACGGTCGCGCGATGGAGCTGCGGCCCGACACCGCCTCCAGGGTCACCGCGTCGCACTACACGTTCGACGACGCCGCGTGGATGGACGCGCGCAAGCAGGCGCCGATCGGCAAGCGGCCGATGGCGATCTACGAGGTGCACCTGGGCTCGTGGAAGATCCACCCGGCGGTCGCGGGAGCGACCGCGGGCGATCCGGCGTCGCGCTGGCTCTCGTACCGCGAGCTCGCGGTCGAGCTCGTCGACTACGTGGCCGAGCTCGGCTTCACCCACATCGAGCTCTTGCCGGTGATGGAGCACCCGTTCGATGGCTCGTGGGGCTACCAGGTCTCGGGGTACTTCGCGCCGACGAGCCGCTACGGATCCCCCGACGATCTCCGCTTCTTCATCGATCGCTGCCACCAGCGTGGGCTCGGGGTGATCCTCGACTGGACGCCGGCGCATTTTCCGAAGGACGCCTTCGCGCTCGGTCGCTTCGATGGGAGCGCGCTCTACGAGCACATCGATCCGCGCCAGGGCGAGCACAAGCAGTGGAACACCTACGTGTTCAACTACGGCCGCCCCGAGGTGAAGAACTTCCTGATCTCCAATGCCCTCTACTGGCTCGAGGAGTTTCACATCGACGGCCTCCGCGTCGACGCCGTGGCCTCGATGCTCTACCTCGACTACGGCGCCTCGGGCGCGCACGACTGGGTCCCGAACAAGTTCGGTGGCCGCGAGAACCTCGACGCCGTGGCCTTCCTGCGCGAGCTCTGCGACGCCGTGCACGAGCGCGTGCCAGGCGCGGTCCTGGCCGCGGAAGAGTCCACGTCGTGGCCCGGCGTCACCCGCGCGACTTACCTCGGCGGCCTCGGCTTCGATCTCAAATGGAACATGGGGTGGATGCACGACACCCTCGCGTATTTCAGCTTCGATCCGATCCACCGCAACTTCCACCACGGCAAGCTCACCTTCGGGCTGATGTACGCCTACTCGGAGCGCTTCCTGCTCCCGCTGTCGCACGACGAGGTGGTGCACCTGAAGAAGTCGCTGGTCTCGAAGATGCCCGGCGATCGCTGGAAGATGCATGCGACGCTGCGATCGATGCTCGGGTACATGTGGGCCCACCCCGGGAAGAAGCTGCTGTTCATGGGCGGCGAGATCGCCCAGTGGGGCGAGTGGAATTTCGAGAGCGAGCTCGACTGGAGGCTGCTCGGCGAGGCCGATCACGCGGGGATGCACCGCCTCGTGCGCGACCTCAACGCGCTGTACAAGAAGCACGCGGCCCTCTACGAGCTCGACGACGAGCCCGCCGGCTTCCGCTGGATCGACGCCAACGACGCGCCGCAGAGCGTGGCCTCGTTCCTCCGCTTCCCCGCGCAGCCGCGGCCGGCGCAGCGGCCGATGATCGAGACCAAGCTCGCGCTGACCGAGGCGAGCAAATCGCGCGGCACGCGGGGCGTCCACGTGGTCTTCGTCGGCAACTTCACGCCGATGCCCCGCCACGGCTACCGCGTCGGCGTGCCCCGCCGCTGCCGCTACCTCGAGCTGCTCAACACCGACGCGAAAGAGTACGGCGGGAGCGGCCTCGGCAACTTCGGATCGGCTCGAATCGAAGCCGTTCCCTCGCATGGATTCGATCAGTCGATCGTGCTGACGCTCCCTCCGCTCGCCGCGCTGTGGCTGGTCCCGGAGCTGGCGGAGGACCCCGACGTGATCGCGATCGAGACCAACGCGACGCCGACGGAGCTCGCGCCCGCGTCGACCGGGCCCAGCAGCGACGAAGAGCTGGTCGCGTCGACCGAGCGCAACACCGGGAGCGTCCCGCCGCGGCGCCGCCGCTGAGTCCGTAAGCGCTTATTTAACCCGCGTTCACGCCGCGGAGGGCGGCGGCGCTTTCTCGGCGGCTTCGGCGCGGCGACGGCGGAGCTCGGCGAGGGCGCTCGCGGGATTGACGCCGACGGACGCGGGCGGCTCGGGGGGCGCGGGCGGTTGCGGGAGCCACATGTCGATCGTCGTGACGACGGCCATTCCGCCGAGCGTCAGCAGCATGGCCACGCCCGAGATCGGCATCAGCACCGCGAGGCCGGCGCTGCCGCGGACCAGCCACGGGGCGGCGATGTGCAGGCCGCTGGTGAGCACCGCGGCGACGACGCCGGCGTGCTGGAGCCGGAGCGGGAGCTTCGCGAGCAGCCAGAGGTGCGCGAGGACGAGGACGTAGATCGGGATCGTGAAGAGGTGAAAATGCGTCACCTCGAGCAGCTTGCGCTCCGACATCTGCACGACCATCACGCGCGGTCGTTCGGCCTCGGGAGCGAGATCGATCGCCGGGCCACTTGCCGGCCTGGGATCGATCTTCGCGGGCGCCGCCGCGACCTCGGCGCCCGCGTAGTAGGCGGCCGGGCCGGCGTCGCCCACGGCCGCGCCGTAGAGCCGCCACGAGACCAGGAGGCCGACCACCGCGGCGATCGCGAAGGCCGTGTAGAGCATCTTCGAGCCGAGCGACACGGCCCGCAGGCGACCGGGGATCGCCGCCTGGAACTCTCTCACAGCGCGCCGCTCTTGAGCGCGGCGTCGAGCACCAGCGCGTCGCGCTTCACGCCGAGGGCGATCGACCTCGACGAGATGCTCGCGCCGCTGACGATGTCGATGTCTTGCCCCGCGGTGATCGCGTCCTTCGCCGTCTTGCCCGCGAACTGCTTGCGAAAGCGCTCGGATCGGATCTCTTCGCCGTAGGCCTCGCGGTACTCCATGATCTCCACGCGTGAAACGGCGCCGCCGAGATCGAACTGCACCGCGAAGTCGATGTCTTCGTGGAGCCCGCGGGCCTTGTCGAGGACGATGGCGTAGCCGTCGCGCTTGCCGTCGGTGTCGGCGATGTAGATGTGCCAGTCCTTCGCCACAGTCTGCCCGCCGAGCTTCGCGGCGATGGCGGCGGCGTCGGCGTCGGAGAGCGAGAACGCCTTGTTCCCGACGTGCTTCGAGGTGGCGAAGAAGCTGCCGAGCACCGAGCCCGAGGTCCAGTACTGCGCGGCGTACGCGGGCAGCGCCGCGGCTCCCGCGGCGAGGATCACGGCGGCGGCAAGGAGGCGATTGAGTCGGCGAGGAGGGGGTGCGCGCATCGAAGAGGGTCGGGAGAACCTGTCATTGTTGAAAGTCAAAGTCAACATGGGTCGCTCTTGGACGGGGCCGGGCGCGCGCGCTTCAATCGCGCACGCGGATCTCCAGGTACTCCTCGGCTTTTTCGATCCATTTCGCGGTGCTCTTCCCTGCGAGGACGTGGTCGACCGCGGCCTCGGCGATGTCGGCGCAGTGGTCGAGGTTGATGTGGAGGAAGAGCGCCTGTCGCCCGATGGGGACGACGTTGCCCAGCGTTGACACCCGGGCCATCGTCGTCCGCCACTCGTCGATCCAGCCGCGGCGATAGAGCGGGTACACGCTGGGGAGGAAGCGCTGGCGCGACTCGATCGGGGTGACGCCGCGCGGGACGATCCCGGCCCACCGGAGCTGCGCGAGCAGCGCGGCGTGGAGCTCGCCCCTCGCGAAGTCGCGGCCCGGGCCCCACGCGCCCTCGGGGATCTCGACGCAGAGGATGGTCTCGCCCGGGGTGCGGAGCGCGGGCGAGTAGTTCTGGATCTCGGCGACGCGGCCGAACCAGTGGCGGGTGTCGGGCGAGTAGTAGGTCTCGGACTCGCTCACGCGCTCGACCGGGAGCGCGAGGTACACCAGGTAGAGCCCGCGGTGCTCGAGCGACGTGGGGACGAGATCGCGGAGATCGCCGGCGAAGAGCACCGGGCCGCGGTCGCGATCGCCGGGCTCGAAGGCGCGGCCGCGCTCGATCGACACCCCGGCGCGCGCGAGCTCGGCGGACAGCCAGGCGACGATCGAGGCGGCGCCGCGCTCCGGGTACACGAACGAGCTCGTGGGGTCGTCGTCGCCGTGCTCGTGATCGCCGGCGATCCAGCGCGCGGCGCGGCCCGCGGCGCTGGCGACGAGGGCCCACGGGCGCGTGGCGCTGACCCGCTTCTTGGCGATGGTCTGCGAGAGCTCGGCCGGATCGAGGCCCCAGACCTTCTCGGCGTACGGCCGGTAAAAGGCCTGGTACGCGCGCTCGCCGACGCGCTCGCGGACGAAGCGCTCGAAGCCGCGATCGATCTGGATCGAGGCGCGATCCGACTCCCAGTCGGCGAAGGCGCGGCGACGCCCGGCCCGCCCGAGGAAGCCCGCGGCGGTGGAGAGGCTGGCCGGCAGACCGATGGCGCGGGCGAGCGCGATCGCCGTGGGCGGGTAGGGGACGCGTCGATCGCCGAGCAAGAGGACGCCGCGGCGGGGCCGCCGGAGGAGCGGCGTGCGCGCGTTCAGCTCGCGAAATAAAGGCTTTTCGAGCGCGCTGGGGTGGATGCGGTGCGAGCCGAGATCGCAGGGGATGCCCCGGAACTCTTCCGCGCCCGCGAGCCCGCCGAGGCGCGCGGCGCGCTCGATCACCCGGACGCGCCGACCACGACGCGCCAGGAGCAGGGCCGCGTAGAGCCCCGAGATCCCGCCGCCGACGACCAGCGTTTCGACGTTGGAGGAGCTCAATACATGAACCCCACGCCGAAGTTGATCTGGCGCTCGTCGAGGCCGAGCTTGCGGTTGCGGAGCTGGTAATCGGCCTTGATCGCCACCTCGCGGATCGGTCGGTACGAGGCGCCGAAGGTGTACTCGCGGACGCTGCGGGTGGGATCGCGAGCGAAGCCCTCCGGCACCGCGGACTGGGTGTCGTAGTACTCGAGCCGCGCGAACGGGACGAGCTGGTGCGCGACGTGGAGCGGGCGGAGCACGTCGTAGCCCCCCTCGACGTAGGCGCCGCGGATCCGGCTCGGCACCGGGCGCGTCGGGTCGGCGAAGAGGGCGCCGCCCGTGGCGTTGAAGGTGTGCATCAAGGCTTCGGATTGCGGCAAATGCCACTCGGCGAAGAGCATCTTCCACTCGAGGCCGGCGCGGCGAAAGCGGGCGTCGAGGGTGTACCCGAGCACCGGGACGCTGAGGTCGACGCGCGCGTGATCGCGGAGGTAGAGCTCGGCGTTGCCGCCCGCGTCGCCCGCGTAGCCCGAGGCGCCGATCACGAAGCCGAGGAGCGGCTCGACCTCGACGCGGCCGGTGACCGACCAGGCCTTGGCCGCCGCGAACGATCCTCCCTGGCGCGCTGCCGCGAGGCCATCCTCCGAGAACGCCAGCGGATCGAGCCCGGTCATGCCGTAGAGCTCGTAGCGCAGGCCCTCGACCGGGCGCCCGAAGAAGCCCGCGCCGATCTCGCGCCAGGTCGAGGGGATGACCACGGTCTCGACGCGCGGGCGCACCACGCCGTTGAACGTCGGCGGCTCGTGGACCTCGTTGATGATGCCCATGGGCACGAGGATCAGGCCGGCGCGCAGGCCGAGCGCGTCACCGCCGAGCTTCCAGTCGACGTAGGCCTGCTCGAGCTCGAACGCGCCGGCGCAGGTGGAGCACGAGAGCGAGTGCTCCATCTCGAGCTCGGTGTAGACGCGGATGCTGCTGGTGAACGAGTGCGCGACGAAGATCACGAGGCGGGCGACGTCGGCCCGCCACTTCGTCTCGCCGTCGCGACCCGACGCGAGGCCCCGGACCTGGATCTCGCCGTAACCACCGACCGAGGTGTTCGAGGCGCTGCCTTCGGCGGCGCGAAACCGCTGGTCGGTGAGGCCCCGCACCAGATCGATCGCCGGCCCGCGACCGGCGCCGAGGGCGATGGGATCCTGCTTCGAAGGCGGCGGCGTCGCGTGCTCGGGAGCAAGATCGATGGTCGGGCCGGCCGCCGGGGCCGGATCGGCCACGCTTCGCCCGGCAAATGAAGCCAGAACGAGGGCAGCGGCAGCAGCCGGGAGAGCGCGAAGACTCGGCATGAACGCGGCTGTTGTCGCTGTATTGAAAACGTTAGTCAATATCAATTTCAACGGCGGACCATTGTGGTGAATTGTATTGACTTTGTGTATTTACTTGTTGCCAGCCTCGATCGTCCAGAGGCCGAGATCGCACCAGAGCGTGTCCACGTAGCGAGACCGAGGCCGCGCGAAGATCCGCCGCGCCACAAGCCCGCGCGACGCGAGCTGCTCCAGGGCCGCGGGCGTGAGCGCCTCGCCGGTGATCCAGGCGCCGTCGGCCGCGACATCGGCCAGCGCCGTGGGGGGCAAGAGCGCGCGCCGCGGGGCCCCGTCGGCGAGGCGCGCGTGGAGCTCGAGGGTGATGATCGGCCGCGGATCCGGCGACTCGGCGGCGAAGGCCACCATCGCGGCGACGGGGGAGGGGAGGCGGTGCGCTGCCGCGAGCTCGGCCCCGTCGACGAGCCACTGCGCCGCGAGGATCGCGACGACCGCGAGGCCGCCGCGCGCGCGCGCCGCGAGCGACTCGGCGCCCGCGGCGAGCGCGACGATCAGGAGCGGCGCGAGCGGGAGCCAGTGCCGCGGCTTGTACGCGGTGTTCTGCCCGAGCGTCGCCCAGACGAAGTACGCGAGCGCCGAGACGACGAGCTCGGGCTGCCGTCGCAGCGCGGCGAACGAGGCGCGGCGCGCGGCGAGGACGAGGAGCAGGAGCAGGATCGGCGCGCCGAGAAAACGCGCTCGCGGCGCGTCGATCCACGCCCCGCCGAGGACGTTGGCCCACAGGCCCCAGACGATGCCGTACAGGCGATCGACGGGCGAGGTGACGGTGAGCGCCGAGCCGCCCCAGCGGGTGAAATGGCCGGCGCCCTGGCCGAGCAACGCGAAGACCAGCGGCCGCGAGCCCGCGACGAGGATCAGCGGGACGAGCCACGGGACGACGCCGACGACGAGGTCGCGCGCGCGGGAAAAATAGGCGAAGCGCGCGCCTTCTTCGCGCGCGACGACGACGACCGCGACGAGCGCGAAGGGGAAGTACGAGAGGCGGACGCCGAGGCTCACCCCGAGGAGGATCAGCGCCGAGGTGCGCAGCGCGGCGGCGCGCTCGGGGAGGCGACGCGCGCGCGCGAGCAGCCAGAGCGACGCCGTGGTGCACGCGGCGCCGGGCATGTCGCTGAGCAGCTTCTCCGACGAGAGCCAGAGGAACGGCGACGCCAGCGCGAGGGCGCCGGCGATCCACGCGGCGCGACGGCCGAGCACCTCGAACGCCAGCAGCGCGGTGAAGACCACCAGCGCCGCGCCCGCGACGGCGCACACGATCGCCAGGGCGAGCCGAGGCGAGGCGCCGAGCCAGGCGACGACCTTCGCGAGCGCCACGTACACCGGATAAAACGGCGCGTGCGGGCGGAGCGCGGCGACGTCGAAGCGCTCGACCGCGAGGCGAAAGCGGAGCGCGTCGAGATCCTCGTCGTGGTCGATGCGGTACGCGAGGCGCGCGGCGAGCGCGGCGAGGCCGAGCGCGAGCAGCGCGGTGCGGTCGCGGCGCGCGGCGATCACCGTCGGCGGGCTACGGTGCGGCGGAGCCCGAGCCGACCGCCGCCGCGTCGGGCGCGCTCGGCGCGGTGGTGCCGCAGTCCATCCCCGAGGCCGACGCGGGGGCGCCGTTGCCGACGCCGGAGCCGGCCTTGAGCGGGCCCTCCGCGGTGCCCGATCCCGCGCCGGTGGACGCCGCGACCGTCGATCCACCGACAGGGCACGCGCCGAAGCCCTCGCCGGCGTAGTCGAGGCACGCGCTGCCGAGCGCGACGCCGACGAAGCCCAGCCCCGAGGCGGCGATGACGGTGCGGGCCAGGGCCCAAGGCGAGCGCGGAGCGGCGTTCATCTCGGCCCACAATGCCTTGTTGAAAACACAAGTCAATATCAAAAGGAGCCCGGCGCTGCGCTGCCGCGGGGATCCGCGCGCTCGCGTCGTGGTTGCCTACATTGTCGCCCCGATCCGCTGCTCGTATTTTGCGTTGACAGGGGCGCAGAGCCTAGTTTCCGCCCATGTCCGTCGCCTCTCTCCTCGCCGAAATCCGCGCGCTCAAGCTCGACCTCGCGCGGCTCGATCCGCGCGCCGGGATGCCGGTGCTCCCGCCGCCGGGCGCGACCGCGGCCGCGCTCGTCGGGGTGGAGCGCAAGCTCGGCCGCGCGCTGCCGACGGCCTACCGCGAGCTGCTCGAGCTCCACGATGGATTCCCCCAGCTCTACCAGGGCGCGAGCCTGCTCTCGACCTCGCAGCTCGTGCGCGGCTCGTTCGTCGACGTCGCGCGGATGATGATCGATCTCGGCGAGCCGGGGCCGACCAGCGCGACGCGGCGCCGCCCGGCGCTGGTGCCGTTCGGCATCGACAGCGGCGCCGAGACGATCTTCGCCTTCGATTGCAGCGTCGAGGCCGGCGAGCCGGGGATCCTGATCTGGGTCAACGAGATCGGCGTCCGCCTCGACGGCTTCGCCGCGTTCCTCGATTTCGTCACCGAGATGCTCCAGGCCGACGTCGAGGAGCGCCGCCGCTTCCTCGAGCCGGGCGCGCAGCGCGCCGCGGCCGATCCGTGGGCGCTCGCCGTGGGGCGCGGCTCGGGCCGCTCGGCGCTCGGCGCCCATGCCGCCTGACCGGCAGGTGTCGGACGACACCGCCCCCGGAGCCGTCGGTGATTTTCGTCGAGGCGGGTGTCCCGCCAAGGCGGAGGAGGAGCCGTACGCAAGTACGGTGACGACGACAACGCCGGCGGGGCGCCCGCCTCGGCGAAAAGCACCAGGCTCCCCGGCGTCGCGCAGCCGTGATACTCGAAGGGCGGGTAATGTCCGACATGGCCTACGCCGTCCACACGCGGAGCTGCACCTACTTGCTCGACGACGACGGGATCTGTCGCTGGACCCTCGCGCCCACGGGCGTGCCCGTCCCCGGCGCCGATCGGTACCTCGGCGCGCAGTTCGTGGCCTGCCTCGACGTGCGCGAGATCGGCGGCCTCGTCGGCGAGCTCCGCATCGGCGCCGCGGGCCTGTTCGCGCGCTCCGAGAACGGCCGCCTCGTGCTCCTGCGCACGCCGGCGATCGAGCACGTCGAGCACCGCCCCGACGCCGCCGATTTCGTCGAGCCCGAGGCTTCGCTCCCCGCGATCCCCGCGCCGCGCGTCGCCGCGCCCAGCCTCCCCGCGTACACGCCGTACGTCGAGCCGCTGCCGGTCTACGTGCCGCGCGCCACCGCCGCGCCGCCGGCGTACTCCACGCCCGCGTACGCGCCGCCCGCGCCGCCGGTGCAGGCCACGCCGCAGCACCTCCCGCCGCCCGCGGCGCCGGTGTACGTAGCGCCCGCGTACCGCGCGCCCGAGCAGACCGCCACCGAGTACCTGGCCCCGGACTACAGCGCGCCGGTGTACGCGCAGTCGACCTACACCGCGGCGGAGTACGCCGCGCCCGACGACGACGCGCCCTCCACGCACACCCAGCCGCTCCCGCTCGCTCCGCCGCGCACCCTGCCGCCGCCGCCTGGACCGTACGCGTTGCCGTACGCTCTCGAGCCGGAGATCGCGCCCGAAGACGAGTACCTCAGCGAGCTCGACGTCGAGGAGCTGGTCACCTTCAGCGAGGTGACGCTGACGATCCCACTCTATCGCCCCGAGACGCAGACCGTACCGTCGGCGCCTCGTCGCGGCGTCATCGGCCCGGGCCGTCGCCTGCGCTGAGCACCCCCACTCCGGATCCAGGTCGAGAGCAGGCAAATACGCATGACGGAAGCCCACCAGCAGCAGCGATAC
Organism: Byssovorax sp.; assembly: GCA_040006075.1. GTDB lineage: Bacteria > Myxococcota_A > Polyangia > Polyangiales > Polyangiaceae > JANYGI01. The sequence continues at coordinate 31,781 of JBDTXR010000051.1, forward strand.
CGCGTGATCGAGCGCCTCGCGTCGGGCGGCATGGCTGAGGTCTTCCTCGCCGAGAGCGCCGGGATCGAGGGCTTCAAGAAGCAGGTGGCGATCAAGCGCGTCTTGCCGCACCTGAGCGAGAAGAAGCGCTTCATCGCCATGTTCCTCGACGAGGCGCG
>JBDTXR010000052.1:0-31404 GCA_040006075.1 Byssovorax sp.
CGAGGTAGAGCGTCGCCGCGGCCTCGTTCTGATGGAACGCCTCGTAGAGCGCGCCTTTCCGCGCGAGCGCCGCGACCGACCAGGGGTGGGAGTTGAAGTCGGGGAGGATCGCGTCGAGCCGCTGCGCGTGGGCCGTCGCCCGATGGAGCGCGGGATCTGCGTTGATCGCCGCGTCGGCGAGCCGATAGGCACACTCCGCCGCGAGATCTGCTTCGGGCGATCCGAGCGGATCGTTCTTGTCCTTCGCGGCCCGGCGGAGCCGGCCAAAGGCGGCCACGGCTTTCCCGCACCATGCCTTCGCGCGAGCGTCGCCACCCGCGCGGAGGAGCCTCGCGATCTGCGCCGCCGCCTCGACGACGCGGGCATTCGCCGCCGAATTGCCCACGTTCGCGGTGTGGAAGCGCGAGAGCGCGGCGACGGCACCGAGGCGCGCGGCGCGGTTCGGGCCCTCGTCCGGGGCGTGCTCGTCCCAGGAGTGGAGATCGAACGCGGACGCCAGGTAGTCGTCATTGGCCTTCTCCGCGGCCGGCGGCGCGAGCCGGAGAAACTTCGCGCGGGCCGCGAGCGTCGCCTCGGGCTCGCGCAAGCTCTTGTGGAGCACGAACGCGTTGTGGGCCCCGCTGCGCCGGTCCTCTTCGTTGAAGCGGGGGTTGTCGGCGATCGCCGTATACGTCGCCGCGGCGGCCCGGTAGTCGAAGGCCATGATTTCAGCGCTCCCGAGCGATTCGGCGCCCTCGAGCAGAAACACGAGGGGCTCCTTGTAGCTCTTCGGATCCGGCGGGCGGGGAGGTGTGGTGTGCGGATTGCCCTTCTCGAGCTCGGCGAGGATCGACTCGCGGCCGTACTCGTCGAGGAAGAGCCGGTAGAGCTCCAGCGCCTGGGTGTACGCACCGACTTGGCGGTAAGCGTAGGCCCCGTTCATGGCCGCCTCGGGCGCCTCATCGCGCGACGGCGCGGCGCGAAGCCCGTACTCGTAAAGGGTGCCGACGAGGCGCCACTGCTTCGTCCGCTCGGGGCCGTCCTTCATGGTGCTGACCTTGCGGAAGGCTTCGAACGCGTCGACGTACGCGGGGATCCGGTCGTGGCAAGGCTCCTCCAGCGGAGCGGGGCGCCCGCAATGCACGAACGCCCGCTCGGCGAGATCGCGCGAAGTGGGGATGTCGTACGCCAGGTTCGCGATCGTGATGAGGCGCTCGAGCGCGCGATAGCCAATCTCGGCGTTCGAGCAGTCGTCGACGAGCGGCGAGAGCCGCGGCCTGGCCTCGGCGAAGTCGCCGTACACGAAATGGAGAGCCGCCGCGTCGTACGCGAGCTCCGCGCGACGGTGGCCGCGATCGTCGTCCGGGAACACCTCGGCCAGGTACGCGTCGCGGGCCGCGATCGCGGCGACGACGGTGGGCGGCAACGGCTCCGTCAGCGCCTTCACCTCGTCGCCCTCGCCGGTGGTCTTGACCTGCGTGCGCCGCTCGATCCCCCGGGTCCCCGCGGTGCGGTCGAAGCGGCGGTGCTCGACGTCGAGCGCGCGGTCCGCGAGGCTCACCAGCAAGAGCGCTGCGTCGGCGCGGTGCTCGCCCCCGGCGTCGCGCGCGACGATGGCCGCCTTCCGGGCATGGTCCACCTGCTCCGTGGAGGGATCTCTGCCGAGCGCGATCTCGATCGTCACGAGGCGATACGCGGCGTCGGCGAGCCAGTAGCGCGTCTCGGCGGTGTCCTTCGCGTTCTCGTCCTGCGCGAGGTAGCCCTCCCAGGTCCGGGCGGCGATGCGATACTCCGCGCCCGCTCGCACGAGGAGCCCTGCGCGCCTTGCCTCGTCGCTCGTGGCGAGCGCGCGATCCACAAGGGCTCTGCCTGCGTTGTGGCGATCGCTGGCCGCGCGCCGCAGCGTGCCTCGCACGAGGTGCTCGATCGCGTTGAGCTCCTCCGGTGTCGTCGCGCGCGGGCTCACGCCCCATCCATTACCCAGGTACGAGGGCAGCTTGATCCGCGCATAGTACGCGTGCTCCAGGGCGTCGGCGCGCTCCCGGCTTCCCTCGGGCGCGTCGGCGGCGAGCCGGTCGTACAGCTCGGCGAGATGGGCGTCCACGAAGGGCGCGTCGTCGCTGGTCGGCCATCGAGCGAGCGAGCGCTCGACCGCGGCGATCGCTTGCTTGTGCCGCCCTGACGCCTCCAGCCGCCGGCCGAGCGCCTCGTAAATCGCAGGCGTCCAGCGCTCGTTCTGCGGCACGATCGCCGGATCTTCTACGAGGTCGACAGCCGTGCGCGACGCGGGCGCGGCGCGGTGCACCCGTGGCAGCGCCGCCAGGTGATCGAGCGCCTCGGCGAAGGCCTCGAACGCCGGCGCGCGCAGGTACGCCGGCCCGTCCCCGGGGAGCTTCTCCTGCGTGTCGAGGAAGCGGAGCAGCTCGACGAGCTGCAGCGCGCTCGCGTCGGGCCGGTCTCGCGCCGTGAGCACGCTCGCGAGCCCGAGCATGGATGCGGCGCGCGCCGGGACGTCGTCGAGCGCGATCGCACGGCGATAGGCGGCCTCGGCGCGATCGAGCGCGACCGGCGCGGCGGTCCGATGAGCGTCGCCGAGGCGTCGCCACGCACCCGCGATCAGCGCGGTAGGGGCCGTGAGAGCGTGGCAGTCGGCGGGGTACCCATCGGAGGGATCTGCAGGCGGACCGGGGCAGACCAGCGCGCGCCGCGTCGCGATCGCGCTGGCCGCGTCGTTGGCGTCGTCGAGGTCGCGGGCCAGCGCGTCGAGCGCGTGAGCGCGATCGGCGTGCGCCGGAAAATCGAGGAGATAGCGCCGGTACAAGGCGATGGACGCCGAGAGCGCCGCGCCACGATCCTGCGCGCGCGGAGCCGCGCGGGCCCGAGCCTCGTGGAGGGCCGCGAGCTCCAGCAGATCCCCCGCCGTCGCGGCGCCCCTCGCCTCGACGCGCGCGATCGCCGCGTCGCGCGCGCGGCCCGCGGCTGCGTCGCCGGCCTCGCGCTCGCCCTGGATCCGCCGGCTCGTCGCGCGATAGCTCCAGGCCACGCCGCTGTCTCGCGCCTCGCGCCACTCCTTCGCTGCCGTGTCGCGCGCGCGCGTCTCCTGGGCGAGGATGGCCCGCTCCACGAGCGCGGGGCGAGGGGACTGGTGCTCAGCGCCCGCGCGGGGCGCGGCGCTGAGCACCAGGGTGATCGCGGCGGCCGCGAGCAGACTCGCCCGGTGGGGTCGATCGCTCCGCTTGCGCCGCGCTCTCCCCATGCCGTGGATTGCATCACGGGTGCGCCCCGGTGAGGAGATTTTCTGGGGCTACTCGCACGCCCCGCAAAGCGCTCTCGGGTCGCGCCAAGAGCGTCGATCGAACGCGAAGGCAACGTCGTCGCTCGAGGCGAGCGCGGGAAGGGTGACGCGGCCGCCCGGTGATCAGGAGCGCGCGCTCGGCGCCCTCGGGAAACCACCCGCGAGCACCCGGGCCATCATGGTTGGAGCGAGCAGCGCCGTCAGCGGATCGAGCATGTGCATCACCCGGAGGAAGCACAGCGCCACTGTCTTGTCGCGCGCCACCACCTGGTGAACGCGGCCGAGATACCATTCCATGATGGAGTGGCCGAAAGGGCGCCTGCCTATCACCTCCGGGTACCGGAAATCCTCGGTCGCCGCCATCATCCAGGGAGCCTCGGTCACCCGCGCTGCGTCCGCCTGAAAACGCCGTGAGAGACCGAGGATCGAGCCGCCGTGGTTGCGCCGTTGATCGCGCAAGCACCTGTCGAGCGCGAGGGCGACGAGGCCGGCGGTGGTCATCCCCTGGCCGTAGATCGGGTTGAAGCTGCAAAGCGCGTCGCCGACCACCGCGAGCCCGTCGGGGAAGCGCTCGAGCTTCTCGTAATGACGCCTCCTGTTGGAGCGAAAATTGTACGAGGTGACGTCGCTCAGTGGCTCTGCGCCCTTGATCACCTCGTAGATCGCGTCGTTGGGAAGGCTCCGGGCGAACTCGAGGTAGCCCTCCGGATCGGAGGGAGGGTGATCGCCTAGCATCCCGCAGACGAGCGCGATCCATTGTCCATCCTCGACCGGGAAGATCAGCCCCGCGCGTCGGCTCTCGGGCGCCTGGCCGATGACGAAGATGACCTCAGGGGGGACCGTGGCGTCGCCCGGGCGACGATAGAGCCGGGTCGCATATCCGACGTCGAGCTTGTACGTCGACTCTTCCGTCACGCCGTAGCCCAGCTGTTCGAGCCATTTCGGAGTCACCGCGCCTCGTCCGGCGGCGTCCACGATCAGGTCTCCTAGCAGCTCTTCTTCGGCGCTGGCATCCTCGCCGCTGCGACGTTTGAGCCGGACGCCGGAGATCCGGCTCCGATCTTCGCTCGCGGTGAGGCCTATCACGTCGCGGTCGTCGAGGCAACGAACGGCCTCGAGCGCGAGCACCCGGCGGCGCACCTCGCGCTCGAGGAAGGTTCGAGTCGTGGAGATCGCGGTTATCCCGCTCTGGAACCGTACCTTCTGGACCCCGAAATGATACCAGCGAAAATTGGCGCCGACGTCGATCTCCTGGCCTCCTCCGGCGATCAGCGCGGCGATGAGATCGGGAAAGAGCTCGTCGAGGATGTCGACGCCTCGCCGGAGCATCGCATGGAGTTGCCGTCCTTGGGGCACCCCTTTCCGCGCGTCGGTCGAGTCAGAGAGCTTGTCGCGCTCGACCAGCAGCACCTCTTCAAAGTGGTCGGAGAGGACACGCGCGGCGAGCAGACCGGCCATGCTGCCGCCGATTACGATGGCGCGGCGCCCCCGGAGGCGTTCTTCGGAGGGTACCGGTCGCTGCATGGCGCGATCCTACGGCGACGCCGCGCCCCTTGCCAAAAGAATAGTGCCTGAGTCGCGATCCGTCCGCCGTGGCCACACGCCGCGAGATAGAAGGGGATGTGGGGCGCGGTGTGGCTGGGCAAGGCGTGACCAGCTCGGGTGCATGCGGCGGATGAGCCCGTGGACCAGATTCGCGGCGTGACGGCTGCGCGGAAGATAGCCAATCGTCGACTGCAACCCACGGGATCTGCACCTGCGGAGGGGCGATCGCTCCCGCGCGCCGCGCCGCGCGAGGGGTGTCCGGATGTCGTTCCAAGGCATCGCCCCCACGAAGAGTCCGAGTCGGAGGGCGGGCCGTCGTCTGTGCCGATATGCCGCGCGGCGAGCTATAGAAGCGGCCGCGGGCGGTGGCGACTATGCCCGAAGCGCGTCGAGGGAAGCTAGCGCCCGGGCACACTCGAGGCTGAACACGTGCTTCCCGCGCGGCTTCACACCGCGGGCATGGTCGGGTTGAGAGGCAGCCCAAGCCGCTTCGCGATAGCGTCAAAGTCAGCTCGCTTCCCGTGGGGCGTGAAGATTCCCCCCATCGCGAGGTTTGCGACCGAGAGCCCCATGTTCACCAGCTTTGATCGGGCGACGGAGTGAAGTGCCAGGACGCTGGCCCGATTCTTCATTCCCCACTTGGTGAGCTCGATGCGGAATTCGCTGTCGTAGCCCGTGAGATCCCATACGTCGTAGAGCGCGGTTATCCGTGGGGAGATACGGAGCATGGCCTCGAAGCGCCGGATCATCACCTCCGCGCTTTCACCACCGGCGTGCCCGATGATTATCGTCCGGAAGGCTCCCTCGCGGGTCCAGTCGAGCCGGTTCGCGCGGCCTGTGCCCTGGTATACCTCGAAGGTTGACCCCTTCTCGATCGATCGAAAGTTGGTCGGATTTTGCGCGGGATCCGTCAAATCCATATGATTTTAGAGCTAGCAGATGTCGTTCGGAAGGACAACATCTGCCGCACCAGCCCGGCGCGCTCCCGAAATTTGTCGAAGGCTGACCTTCGCCGCCAGGCTGTACAGGTCGTCGCCCGCCCGGGCGGCGACCCGAGATCCCTAGGTTTCCGCGCCCGCCGCTCGCCGCCGCTACCCTGACGACCCCGCTGAAAAAGTGGACGCGGGGTCACACTTCGCGCGGCCGTTCGCGCTCCAGCGCTGCCCACGTCGCGCGCGTAGGCGCGCGTCTCTTCAGCGCAACGAGGCGTGCGGGTCGCGGAGCAGGCAAGCCAGTCGGGATCGGGCGCGACGGACGGCTCGAACACGGCTTCAACTTTTCTGTTGGAGAAATCGAGCGCCCCGAGAGACAGCGGTCGTCGAGGTACACGACCTTCCGCGGGGGAAGGAAGCCGAGCTTTCACGTGGGCGGCATCGCTCGAGTGCCTCGGACCGAGACCTGCAACGGAGAGCTCATCAGAATCTCACCGCTGAAACATCGCTCGAGGTAGTGGTCCATCTCTTCGCTCGTCACCGCGCCCGCGGCCACTAGCGGGTCACGAAATCGTGCCGAGGTGAGGCCCGAGATGCCTCCGCCGGAGTAGTTGATACGAGAGCGCGCCTCGCCCTGAACCTCCGTGAGCCCGGCGGCCAGCATCTCGGCCGGCAAGGAGCGGCCACAATGGCCGTCGTATCCACCTTGCTTCATGATCTGGATGAGCGCTTTCCACACGCGGCCGACGAGCTCGGCCATGACCGGATCGTTGTGGACCGGCCACACCCGCAGCTCGCTCCAGACGATGTCGTTCTCTTCGACGAGCAAGACGCCGCCCGGGCGCAGGGCCAGGGAGAGCCGTCGCAGCGCGTCGACGCGGTCGGCCTGATGGCCCACGACCAAGCGCGCATGGACGAAGTCGAAGCCGGTCGGGAGCTCCTCGGTCATGAAGTCGAGGCGGCGGACCTCGAGGACCGCGGAGGCGTCCGCGTCGAAGAGCGCGGTGTTGAGGTCGATGGCCAGCACGCGACCCGTGGCGCCCACTGTGGTGGCGAGGTGGCGCGCGATCGAGCCGCCTCCGGCCCCGACCTCGAGGCATTTCCACCCGGGGCCGACGCCGATCTGCGCCAGGTGGCTGATCGTCACCGGGTCTGTCCATTGCTCCAGCTGCTGGAGACGTTCCGATTCTTGCTTCCAGGATTGGTCGAGGAGATAGGTAGCCATCGAGAGTCTTTTCCTGCCGGGATGGCCCCGGCTGCGTCAATTGTCTTGTCTCCGCACGCGGAGTGGGCGGCGCCGAGGAGCCATCACTTTCGCTTGCAACCTTCTCTCACCGCATCTCCGTTGCGGCGTGGACCGGCGAGCGCCGCTCCCTTCACCGTCACTCCGGTGAAAATTTGATCTCCCGCGCGTGGAAGCCAGGGTGAGTCGACGCGGGCAGGGCGAGCGGGAGATCGAGCTCGTCCAGGAACGAGATGAGGTGAGAGGCGACCTCGTCCGCGGCCTCGAGCGGGGCGTTGTGTCCTACCCTGTCGAGGAGGATCAGGCGACTGCTCGCGATCTGCTGGCTCAGATGGCGTAGGTGCGGCGGCGGGGCGAGCGGGTCGTCCGAGCCGCCGAGCACGAGCGTGGGAAGCTCGATGCCGCGAGTCGGATCCACGTACCCGGGATCGGTAACGGCGGCGAGATCCGAGGCTGACGCCGCCATGGGCGTCAGCGCCAGGGCCGGCGCGACGAGGCGAAGGAGCGCGTCGGGAGCCCCCGACGCGCTGGTGGCTCGCAGAAAGAACATGGGGCGGTCGGCGGGAGTCGTCTCCACATCACTCTTGAACATGTCCGTGAGCCCCGGCTCCAGAGGCACCCTCGGGGTCGCGATCACGATCAACGCGCGGAGACGGCCCCTTTCCCCTGGACGCGCGGCCTGCATTCGCGCGAGCTCCATCAGGATGGCGCCGCCGTACGAGTGCCCGATCGCCACGACCTCGGGTGGGTTCAGCTCCGTCAGGAGATCACGAACCCACTCGGCCGCTTCAGGTACCGTGCAGACCGGCGGTCCATCGCTGCCGCAGCGACCCGGCAGGGAGGGGACGATGAGAGTGTACTCGCCGAGGCGCTCGGCAAGGGGGGCGAAGTAGTGGTGGTTGGCGCCGACGCCGTGCAGAAGGAGCAGCGCAGGGGAGCGTAGCCCTGCCCGGCCCTCGCGCAGGCAAACGCGCGCCGCGCGGCCTCCGACGAGGCGGCGAGTCGCCTCGAACGGGCTCAACGAGGTGTGCCACCCGCTCTCGACGGTGGCAGTCGACTCTTCAGGAGGGGCCGCCGTGGACGATCCGGGGAGCGCCGATCCCGGCTTGTCTGGACTGACGATCACGGTCAGCAACCACCGGGTGAGCGCCTCGACGGTTGGGTGGTCGAAGGCCAGCGTCGCCGGCAACGTGGCGCCGACGCGCTGGCCCAGCGTATTGCGCAGCTCGACGGCCGTGAGCGAGTCGAGCCCGAGCTCGGCGAGCGGGCGGTCGATCGGCACGGCACCCGCGGATGGTAAAGAGAGCACCCGCGCGACGTCCGCCCGCACCGCCGTGCGTACGGCGTCGGCGCGGCGCGGCGCGGGCAGGGCCGCGACCCGCGCCGCGAGCGCGCCGCGGACCTCGGCGACGCTGCCGTGGGCCGAGGACGCGCGGACCAGAGCACGCCATACCGGGGGAACCGACCCGCCCATTGCGGCGCCGACCGCCTGCAGATCGAGTAGCACGAGCCCGAGCTGCGCTACCGCGCTGGTCATCGCTTGACCGAACAGCGCGAGGCCTTGCGCGGGGGAGAGCGCCGCGATTCCTTGTCTGGCGAGGCGGGCCTGCTGCGCGGCGCCGAGGCCAGCCGCCATGCCGCCCTGGGCCCAAGGACCCCACGCGAGGCTCTGACCGGGTAGCCCACGGGCGCGTCGGTGGGCGGCCAAGGCATCGAGGAAGGTGTTGGCGGCGGCATAATTGCCTTGCCCCGCTGCGCCGAGCAAGCCCGAGAACGAGGAGAACATCACGAAGAAGCCGAGGTCCAGGCCACTCGTGAGCTCGTGCAGGTTCCACGCTCCAGTGGCCTTGGGGGAGAGCACCCGCTCGAAGCGCGCGGCGTCTTGCTCGGTGAGCATTCCATCGTCGAGGACGCCGGCGGCGTGGATCACCCCGCGCAGCGGCAGGTCGTGGGGAACGCTGGAGAGCACCGCTGCGAGGGCGTCTCGGTTTGCCACGTCCACGGCGGCCACGGTGACGCGCGCGCCGAGCGCTTCGAGCTCGGTCACCGCTCCGGCGGCGCCCGGCGTATCCAGGCCTCGTCGGCCCGTGAGGATCAGGTGCTTTACGCCCTGCTGCGCGAGCCATCGCGCGAGCTGGAGGCCGAGCGCGCCCAGTCCGCCGGTGAGCAGCACAGTGCCCTGCGTCGGCACCCCGGCCCGGGGCTCGGTCGCGGTGACTGTCACTCGCGTCAGGCGAGCCACGTGCCGGCGCCCGCCGCGCCACGCGATCTGATTCTCACCTTCGCTGGCCGACAGCTCACGCACCAGCGCGCCAAGGGCCTCTTCGCCCGCAGCCAGGTCGACGAGCGTGCATCCAAGCTCCGGCTGCTCTTGAATCACGGTCCGGCCCAGCCCCCACACGGTCGAAGCGGCGACCTCGACGGCGTCGTTGGGCTCGACGGCGACGGCGCCCGAGGTCACCCACCACAGGCGCGTCGGCGCCTTGCCTCGCAGCGTTTGCACGACCGAGAGAGCTTCAATCGCGACGCGTTGCGCGGTCGCGGGAGCGTCCTCGCCGAGGCGGGGCTCCCAGAGGCAGACAACGCCCGCGAGAGGATGATCCTGAGTCAACGCGGCCTCGAGGCCGTCGGGATCGGTGACGACGCAGCGCTCGAGTCGCCCGGCCAGCGCACTGGCCATCTCCGAGCCGGGGGCCGCTACGATCACCCAGGTGCCTCCGAGCTGCGCCCCACGCGCGGGCGTGTCGAGGGTGGGCCCTTGTGGCCACTGGAGTTGATACAATCCGCCGATCGAGGCGGCCGATTCGTCGCGCAAGAACATCTCTCGCGGCGCGCGACGACTGACAAAGCCTTCGACCTCGGCGACCACGCCGCCGTCCTCGTCGACCAGCACGAGGTCGGTGGTACCAATTCCGAGCGACCGCGTGAGCGTGCCACACGTCACGCTGCCACGCGGGACTCGCCACCACCGCAGGCGCTCGACCGCGAAGGGTAGCCAGGGTGTGCTATCCGCCGACTCGCTCAGGTGGCCTAGCAAGGTTGTCGCGAAGCCATTGTCCAGCAAACCGGGGTGAAGAGGCGCCGCCTGATGGGCGCTCGAATAGGTCGGTGTGAGAGTGGATAGCGAGACTCCCGCGCCTCCTCGTCCGTGGCGCAGCCACCGCCAGAGGGGACCCCAGTCGATTTGCATCGCCGACAACCTCTCGAACAGCACGGTGTCGTCGATGGGCTGGCTCGCGCGCGCTTCGAGCTCGGATAGCTCCGGCAGGGCGCCGGCGACGGCGTCCGTCGAGCGCACGAGGCCGCGGGCATGGGTCGTCCATCGACTCTCGATCTCCGGCGCCGCGCACGTCGCCAGCTCGAAGGTGTACCCGTCCCCATCGGCGTCAGGGGTGAGCACCGCGTGGAGATCGAGCTCCTGGCCAGGGTCCAGGGCGATGGCGCGCAAGAACTCGACACCCGTGAGCTCAATGGCTCGGTTCGGCCAGCGTTCGGTGGCGATCGCGAGGATAACCGCGATGTGGAAAGCCCCCGGCACCACCACCTTGTGGAACACAACGTGGTCGCGGAGGAAACTCTGATGGCGTGCGCCCACCGCGAGCACATGATGGAGCACTGCGCCCGGCATGCGCATGGCGACGCCCGCGAGAGGCCAGTGCCCGGTGTTACCCTTCGGAGCGGAGCTGCGCGGGACCGCGTCGATCCAGTGGCGCTCGCGCTGCCAGGGATAGGTCGGCAGCTCCACGCGACGGGCCGTGGCGGCGAAGGCCCGCGTCCACTCGACCGCTCCTCCCGACGCATACCAGCCGGCGAGCGCGGTGAGCACCGCTTCGGGCTCCGCGCGCTCGCTCCGCAGCGAGGGTACCAGCGCGGCTCCGACGCTTCTCGGGGACGCTGACACGAACCCGAGAAGCGTCGGCTTCGGGCCAATCTCGAGGAAGGTGCGCACGCCCGCGGTGTGCAAGGCCTCGATCCCGTCCGCGAAGCGCACCGCGCTTCGAACGTGCCGAACCCAGTACTCGGGTGTGGCGATCTCGGAGCCCGCGACAGCGCCGATGACGTTGGAGATCACGGGACGGTTTGGGGCGCGGTACGTCACCGTCGCCGCGATCCTCCCGAAGTCTTCCAGCATTGCGTCCATGAGCGGCGAGTGGAAGGCGTGCGACACCGAGAGTCGTTTGGTGCGGATCCCCCGCGCCGCGAACGACACGCCGAGGGTGAGAACCAGAGTTTCGGCGCCGGCGATCACCACTGACTCGAGCCCGTTGATGGCCGCGAGGGAGACCGACGCGGCATACGGCGCCACGGCGAGGGCCACGTCGGCCTCGGGCGCGGCGATTGACATCATCGCTCCTCCGGCGGGCAACGCCTGCATCAAGCGTCCTCGCGCCGCCACGAGCCGCGCCGCGTCTTCCAGCGAGAAAACGCCCGCGAAACAGGCTGCCACGAGCTCACCGATGCTGTGGCCCACGACGAGGTCGGGCTCGACACCCCACGAGCGCCACAGCAGGGCCAGCGCGTACTCCAGCGTGAACAGCGCCGGCTGCGTGAACATGGTCTGATCGAGCTGCGTCGCGAGCGCGCTGCCCGGCTCGGCCCACATCACCTTGCGCAGCGGCAGGGTCAGCTCGCGATCGAACAGCGCCGCGCAGCGATCGAACGCCTCGCGGAACGCCGGCCATTCGGCGCACAACGCCCTGCCCATCCCCAGGGCCTGCGCGCCCTGCCCGGTGAAGAGGAAGGCCAGCTTGCCCCGCGACGACGCGGTCGTGCCGCGCGCCGCGCCCGACGGGGTTTGCCCGTCCGCGATGGCCTGAAGAGCGGTCTGCAGCCCGTCGCGCGAGGTCGCCACCACCGCGACCCGATGCGCCATCGGGCTGCGCGTCGTCGCCAGGCTGAAGGCGATATCCCCCAAAGGCAGCTCAGCGTGCCTGTCGAGATAGACGCGCAGCCGGGCGGCTTGCGCGTCCATCGCCGCAGCGCTGCTGGCCGACAGCACGAAGAGCTCCGCGGATCGCTCCGACGCGGCCACCGCGACGCTGGTGGACGGCGCTTCCTCCAGCACCACATGGGCGTTGGTGCCGCTCATCCCGAACGCGCTCACGCCGGCGCGACGGAGCCGCGTGCCTCGCGGCCACGACCTCATCGCCCGAGGTACCGTCACGGGCAGCGTGTCCCAGGGCAAGAGTCGATTGAGCTCCCCCATCTCCGGCTGAGCCGGGATCTGCTCGTGTGCGAGCGCCAGCAGCACCTTGACGAGCCCGGCCATTCCCGCCGCCGGCTCGAGGTGGCCGAGGTTGGCTTTCGCGCTCCCGAGCACCAGCGGGTGATCGGCGGCGCGGCCCTGGCCGTACACCGCGCTCAACGCCTGCACCTCGATCGGATCACCCAGCGCCGTGCCTGTCCCGTGGCACTCGACGAAGTCGACCTCGGCAGGCGCGACGCCGGCCTGGGTCAGCGCCTGACGCAGCACCGCCTGCTGCGCAGGACCGTTGGGCACCGTCAGCCCGCTGCTCGCGCCGTCGTGGTTCACCGCCGTACCGCGGATCACCGCGAGGATCCGATCTCCATCGCGCTGCGCGTCGCGGAGCCGCTTGAGCACCACCATCGCGCAGCCTTCCGCTCGCGCGTAGCCGTCGGCGGCGTCGGAGAACGTCTTGCACTGGCCATCTGGCGCCAGAGCGCGCATGCGGGAGAGCATGACAAATCCGCCGGGCGACAGGAGCACATTGACTCCGCCGACCAGCGCCCGCTCGCACTCCCCCGCTCGCAGGCTCTGACAGCCGAGGTGTAGCGCCACGAGCGCCGAGGAGCAGGCGGTGTCGACCGCCAGGGAGGGGCCGTGCAAGCCAAGAAAAAAGGACAGTCGTCCCGCGGTGACGCTGAGCATGTTCCCGGTGCCAGCGTAGAGACCCGCGGTCTCGTCGGCGAGGCCTTCGAGGCGCTCCGCGTATTCGTTGGGCCCCGCGCCCACGAACACGCCCGTGCGGCTCTCGCGCAGCGCCGTCGGCGCCTGGCCCGCGTGCTCGAGCGCCTCCCAGCTCACTTCGAGGAGCAAGCGCTGCTGCGGGTCGAGGCTCACCGCTTCGCGCGGCGAGATGCGGAAGAAGGCCGGGTCGAACGTCTCGATATCGGCGAGGAAACCGCCTCGGGTCACATAGGTGCGGCTCGGGGACTCCGGGTTGGGGTCGAACCAGTCCGCGGCGCGCCATCGATTGGCCGGGACCTCGGTGGTGACCACCCGGCGCTCGGCCAGGACGCTCCAGTAGGTCTCCAGATCCACGGCCCCCCCGGGCAACCGGCACGCGGCGCCCACGATGGCGATAGGCTCGTCGGTGGGCGCGGATTGAGCGTGGTTTGCCTCGACCCGATCCTCGATCTCGAGCACGTCAGTCAGGAGATACGCGACGAGCCGCTCCACCGTGGGGTGGTCGAACGCCACAGTCACGGAGAGGGTCACTCCAAGCTCGCGCTGAAGTCGGGTACGGAGCTGCACCGACATCAACGAGTCGAGTCCCTGCTCGTGGAAACCTCGGCCAGCGTCGAGCTCGGCGGAGATCGTGAAGCCCAGCACCTCGGCGACGGCCTTGGTGACCAGGGATTCGAGCGCTTTGCGAGCCTCGGCGCTGCTGAGCCCGCGCCAGCTCCGGCTCGCTGCCGACGACGGCGCCGGCTCGGAGCCCGCCTCCTCGGCCACCAGCGCCGTCAGCAGGTTGCGCCGACCTCGCGCCGCGTAGACCGGCGCGAACAGGGTCCAATCCATCCGGGTCACGGTGCACTGGACCGCGCGAGCCTGGATCAAGCGGTCTAGCGCCGATAAGGCCGCGGGGGTCGACATGGGGAGCACCCCGATGGCGCTCAACCGGGCATGAGCGTCGGAGTCGCCCATGCCCCCTTCGGCCCACATCCCCCAGGCGACGCTGAGCGCCGGCAGCGACTGCGATCGGCGCTGGTAGGCGAGGCCATCGAGGAAGGCGTTGGCGGCCGCATAGGCGCCTTGACCATGCCCGCCCCACACGGCGGAGCCCGACGAGAACAGCACGAACAGGTCGAGTGGCCGGTCTTGCAGCAGCCGATGCAGCACCCAGCTGCCAGCCACCTTGGACCGGAGCACCGACTCCATCAAGGCCTCGTCCGTCTCCACCAGGGTCCTTAGCGGAGCCACGCCCGCGGCGTGGACGACCCCGCGAAGCGGAGGCTCCAAGGCCGACACCAACGCCGCCATCTCGTCGGCGCTGGCCACGTCGACCGCAGCGACGGTGATCTGGGCGCCGAGCCGCTCCAAGACCTCGATGGCCGCGATCCTCGCTCGCACCTCGGCGGGCTGCTCGACTCCCCACGACGCTCGATCGGGCAGCCCGTGTCGGCTCGTGAGGACCACGTGGCGCGCGCCCCGCTCGACGAGCCATCGTGCCATGACCAAGCCGAGCGATCCCAGCCCGCCCGTCACCAGATAGCTCGCCTGCGGCGATAGCGACACGGGCGCTGCGGACTCGAGGGGAGACGCTGGAATGAGCCGCGCTGCCCGCCGCTGCCCGCCGCGGAACGCCAGTTGATCCTCGGTGCCCGGCGCCGCGATCTCGGCCAGCAGACTCTCAATCTCAGTCGAGCCTCCCCGAGGATCCAGGTCAATCAGCCCGCCCCATGCCGCGGGGTGCTCGAGCGCGGCCACCCGGCCCAGGCCCCAGAGCGCGACCTGACAGGGGGCGACCTCGGGCTCCTCGCTCACGAGGCACGCTCCTCGGGTGACGATCCAGAGCTGAGGTGGGCGCGCGGCGGCGCTGAGCGCTTGAACCAGCGCAAGCACGGGTGCAGTACAACGACGGGTGACCTCGCCGACCTCGCCGGCCGTGGCATCGGGATCGATGATCGCGTCCAGACCCCAGAGGTAGATCACCCCTTTGAGGGCTTCGCGGCCGGCGGCCAGCATCGCCACGTGCTCGGCGATCGTCGACACGTCGGCCGGCGCGTAGAGCACCGTGTACGAGAGCCCGCGCGCCGAGAGCTCGGCCGTCAGCGCCATGCCCACTCCGCCGCGATCGGCCAGCACCAGCCAGGCGCTGGAGCCGGGTCGAGGGGAGCTGGTTGGCGCGCGGGGCACCTCGGGCCAATCCACCCGATAGAACCACTCCGGCGGTGGCTGGGCGGCGACGACGCGGTGTTGCTCGGGGTTGACGTCGACCCAGTAAGGTTGTCGCTGCCACGGGTACGTCGGCAGGGTGACCCGATGGCTCCTCGACGGCTGGAGCGCCTTCCAGTCCACGTCGACGCCGCGCACATAGAGGTTTCCCACGGACTGAAGCAGCGCGACGCGGTCCTCGACCTTGCGTCGCATCGTGAAGAGCACCTGCCCGTCGTCCTTTTGCGCCGCGAGGCACTGGGCCATGTTCGTCGACAGCACCGGGTGCGGACCGATCTCGAGAAACAGCGGATAGCCGTCGCCGGAGGCGCTCTCCATCGCGCGGGCGAACTGCACGGGCTCGCGCAGGTTCTTCGCCCAGTACGCCAGATCCAGGACCTCGCCGTCGAGCACCCCGCCGGTGACGGTGCTGTAGAACGGGATCGTGGTGCGCGCCGGCTCGACCCGCTTGACCGCTTGCATGAACTCGCGCGCCAGCCGGTCCATTTGCGGGCTGTGGAACGCGTAATCGACCTTGAGGGGCTTGCACTCGATGCCTCGATTCGAGAGCGTGGTCACGACCTCTTCGAGCGCCGCGGTGTCGCCCGAGATCACGACCGATCCCGGATCGTTCACCGCCGCGATGGCCAGCACCGCCTCGCGTCCGGCGATGGCTCTCGCGGCCTCTTCGAGCGGCAGCGCGACCCAGGCCATCTTTCCCTGGCCCGTGGCCTGCTGCATGATCCGGCCGCGCCAGGTCACGAGGCGCACCGCCTGATCGAGCGAGAGCGCCCCGGCGACGTGCGCTGCCGCCACCTCACCCACGCTATGGCCAATCACTGCATCCGGGCGGATCCCCCAGGATTTCAGCAGCTTCGCGAGGCCGACCTGGATCGCGAAGAGCGCGGGTTGCACGATCACCGTCTGGGCGAGGCGCGACCGCTCCTCGGGCGCGCGGAGCTCGTCGAGCAAGGACCAGCTCACCCGCTGTCGCAAGAGCGCGTCGCACTGCTCGAGCTTGGCCCGGAACACCGGCTCGCTCTCGAGCAGCCTCTGTCCCATCCCGACCCACTGGGAGCCTTGGCCTGAGAAGACATACACCTTCCGCGGGCGCCCTCTCAGCGCCCCTCGCACCGAGGCGACCCCGGACGGCGACTCTCCGCGCGCGAACGCGGAGAGCATCTCGGCGACGTCTTCCCGCGTCTTCCCCGTCGCGGTCAAGCGATGCTCGTGGTGCGTTCGCCGCGTGCTGGCCGCCGAGGCCACGTCGAGGAGCCGCGCCCCGTCGGCGCTGCCGAGGAGGCCAGCGTACCGCTCCGCGAGGGCCCGGAGCGCCTCGGGGCTCTTGGCGGACATCGGCACGATATGGCAGGACGCCTCGAGCACGGATGAGGTGGCGGCCTCTTCGAGCGGCGCTTCTTCCAGGATGATATGGGCGTTGGTCCCGCTCATCCCGAACGAGCTCACGCCCGCGAAGCGGATCCTGGGCCCTCGGCGCCAAGGCACGTTGCTGGCGGGGATGACGAACGGGGTACCGTCCACCGAGATCCGGGGATTGAGCGCGCGGAAGTGGAGATTCTTCGGGATGACCTCCTCCTGGAGCACCATCACCGCCTTGATCAGCCCCGCGATCCCGGCCGCCGCCTCGAGGTGCCCGATGTTGGTCTTCACGGCGCCGAGCACGCAGCTCGTCGCGTCTACGCGTGGCTTACCGAGCACGGTCTTGAGCGCTTCGAACTCGATCGGATCGCCGAGCGAGGTGCCCGTTCCGTGGGTCTCGACGTATCCGATCTCTCCGGCGGCGACCCGAGCGCTGGCGAGCGCCTGCGTGAGCATCGCTTGCTGCGAGAGCACGTTGGGCGCGGTCATCCCGGTCGACCGACCATCCTGGTTGACGGCCGAGCCGCGGATTAGACCCAGAATGGTATCCCCATCGCGCTGAGCATCGGAGAGCAGCTTGAGCACGATCATCCCGCAGCCTTCGCTCCTCACGAACCCGTTGGCCGCGGCGTCGAAGGTCTTGCACCGGCCGTCCGGAGAGAGCCCTTGAGAGGTCGCGACCAGCCGGGTCGAGCCCTCGGAGAGCATCAGATTCACGCCGCCGGCCAGCGCCATGGTCGCCTCGCCGTTGCGGAGGCTTTGACAGGCGAGGTGCACCGAGACCAGCGAGGAGGAGCACGCCGTGTCCACGGCGATACAAGGCCCCTGGAAGCCGAACGTGTACGAGAGCCGGCCCGGCGCAAAGCAATGACCGTTCCCTGTCAGCGCATAGGCATCCTCGCCGCTCGGGCCCGCCGCGCGGCAAAGATCGGCGTAGTCGGTGGTCGTCATCCCGACGAAAACGCCCGTAAGACTGGCCACCAGGCGAGTTGGATCCTGGCCGGCGCGCTCGAGCGCCTCCCAGCTCACCTCCAGCAAGAGGCGTTGCTGGGGATCGAGGTGCCGCGCTTCCCGCGGAGAAATGCCGAAAAAGCTCGCGTCGAGGCCGTCCACAGGCTCGCGGAGGAAGCCACCCCAGCGGACGGCACGTCGCTCGGGATCGGCGGCCGCGTCCTCCGAGGTCTCGATCCGCCAGCGCACGGCGGGGACCTCCGTCACCGCGTCGGTCCCCTGTTCGAGGAGCTCGAAGAAGGCCTCTGGCGAGCTTCCGCCGCCGGGGAAACGACAGGCCATCCCGATGATGGCGATTGGCTCCGATTTCTGGCGTTCAACGGCAGCCAGCTTGGCCTTCACCTTGTCGAGGGCCATGATGGCTTTGTTCAGCGACGACAGGCTCGACGGTGGGCTCGAGTTGGGAGCCACGGTGCGGTTCGACGCCGGCGTGGGCGGGTTGGGGTTCGGGGTCGCGGGCGGCAGGATTGACGCCCGCGTCGACGGCGGCGGGGACGCTTGTCGGGTCGTGGGCGGGTTGGGAGTCCAGCCACCGACGGCGCCCGACGGCAGGTTCGCCGGTGGGGGGATTGAAGGGCGGTTGGGCGCCGGAGGCAGCACCGAAGGGCGGTTGGGCGGCCGGCCCTGGTACAGGTTCTGCGACCGACGCGAGAGCGGCCCTGAGGGCAGGTTCGAGAGCGACTCCGGGCTCCGGCTCGACGGAGGGCTGGAGTCCGGGCTGCCGTCGGCCCCCGTCTTTCGGTCGTTGGTGCTCATTTCAAGTAGTCCTCGAGATCCAGCAGCTTCTCGTCGAGAATCGCCATCGCCGACTGCTCGGAGAGCTCGAAGAACTGGATGGTCGGCTCGGCGTTGCGGTGGTCATGCGCCGGGCTCGGCTCCGGGCGGGTTTCAAACACCATCTCTCCCAGCAGGTGCTCGACGAGCGTCGCGGTGGTGGAGTAGGTGTAAAGCAGCGACGCCGAGAGCCGGAGTCCCAGGCTCGCCTCGAGGCGATTCCTGATTTCGAGGCTCATCAGCGAATCCATCCCGTAGCCTCGGAGCGGCGCGTGCGGGTCGATCCGGTCGACAGGGAGGTGGAGCACCCGGGCGAGGCATTCGAAGACATGCTGCTCGAGCGCGGCGCGGCGCTCGGCCGGCGGCAGGTTCTGGAGTGACTCCTGGAATCGGCCGGTGATTGTCTTCGCGCCGGCGAGCGCGTCTTCTTCTCGCAGGTGCGCGAGGAACGGTGCCGAGGCCGCGCGGGGATAGAACTCGACCCACTGGCGAATCGAGATCCGGAAGAGCCCGACGTCGCCCCAGGGCTGCTGGATCAAGCGGGAGAGCAGCGCGGTTCCCTCCTCGGGGGTGAAGCTCTCGATACCCCGGCTCTCGAGCCTCCGCCCGCGGCGGTCCCCCGCGGCGGCCAGGCCCACGTCCGAGAACGGGCCCCACTGGATGCTCATGGCGGGCCACCCTTCGGCCGCGCGGGCGTGCGCCAGCGCGTCGAGGAAGGTATTCGCAGCAGCGTAGTTGCCCTGACCGGGTGAGCCGAGGAGCGCCGCCGCCGACGAGTACATCACGAAGAAATCGAGGGGGATGCCCCGCGTCGCCGCGTGCAGGTTCCACGCGCCGAGCACCTTCGGCCCCATCGGCCGGGAAAACTGCTCTTCGGTCATGTCGCTCAGCGTGCGATCGTCGAGCACACCCGCCGCGTGCACGAGGCCCCGCAGCGGCGGCATGGTCGCTCGCACCGCCTCGATCATGCTCTCGACCTCGGCGAGCTGCGAGACGTCCGTTCGCCGTGTGCGCACCTCGGCGCCGGCTTCTCCCATCGCGCGGATGGCCTCGCGCGTGGCCTCCGAGGGCTCGCTGCGCCCCACGAGGAGAAGGTGTCGCGCGCCGTGCTCGACGAGCCAGCGCGCCGCCGTGAGGCCGAGGCCGCTCAGGCCGCCGGTGATCACGTAGCTCGCCTCGGCGCTGAAGGCCGGCGTCTCGGTCGGCGCGAGATACCCGCGCTCGAGCCGCGCGACATGGCGGCCGTCTTCGCGCAGGGCCACCTGATCTTCGCCGTCGCTGGAGAGCAGCTCGCGCTCCAGCCACGCCGCCTCGTTCGGCAGCGGGTCCGGCGCGAGATCCACCCGGGTACACCCCAGATCGGGCTGCTCCATCGCGATCGTCCGCCCGAGGCCCCACAGCGGCGCCTGCGAGACCGCGATCGGCAACGCGTACTCGCCCACCGCCTGCGAGCCTCGAGTCACCAGCACGAGCCGGGGCGCGTCGCGGAAGCCATGCGCTCCCAGCGCTTGCACCACGCGGAGCACGCTGGCGCTCCCGCGACGGAGGTCGGCGAGCAACGTCTCGCCCGTCGTGCGCTCCCACGGCGCGGCGTCGAGGCTCCAGAGGTGCACCACGCCTCGACACACCAGGCCCCCGCCGACAGCCTCGCGCAAGAGGCGCTGATAGTCCTCCGGCCTCGAGGGATCGATCGTGCAGCGCGTCGGCCCGATCTGCTCGAAGCCCGGCCCAGCCTCCACCTCGACGCACGCGTCGCCTCGAGCTCGGAGGCGCGCCGCCACATCGGCCCCGGTGCCGCGCTCATCGACGAAGACGAGCCAGATACCCCCCTTCGCAACGAGCCTGGCGGGAGCGCTCTCGGCGGGGAGCTCCTTCTGGCGCCAGAGCACCGTATAGGCGCAGTCCGCGAACGGATCCTGCGCCGCCGGTCGACCCAGCCGTTGAACGCGCAGGCCCGCGATCTCGAGCAGCGCGAGGCCCTCCTCGTTCATCACGGCGAGATCCATCACCGGGTTACCATCCGCGCCGGGGCCGGCGGCGGAGAGTGACACTTTCACCCAGACGTCGCCGTGAATCCGCTCGCGCAGCCGCAGCCGATCGATGGCCACGGGGACGAAGGTGTCCTCCGGCTCGTCGGTCCCGACGAGCACCGTGGCGATCTGAAAGCACGCGTCGAGCAGCGCCGGGTGCATCCGATAGGCCGAGGCGTCGCCTGCCTGCTCCGGCAGGCGCACCCGCCCCAAGGCCTCTCCCGGGCCCACCCAGATCCGCTCCACTCCCCGGAAGGCCGGACCGTACTGGATATGCCGCGCTTCCATCCGCGCGTAGTGGACTGCTCCCTCCACCTCCGTGGGGCATCGCTCCTGCACGAGCTGGGGCGCCTCGTCCGGCTCTTTCATGTCCTCGGCAAAGTCACTCACGGTGACCCGCGCGTGCCGCACCCATTGGCCGCTGTCCTCGTCGCGACTCGAGATGTCGATCGACGCCGGTTCTCCCTGCTCGTCGCGCAGCGCGATTTGCACCCGTTTCGCCGATCCCGCGGGGAGCGAGAGGATCCATTCGAACGAGAGATTGTCGAGGACGACGCCTCCCTCCCCGAGGACTTCAGCTGCCGCCGCGAGCGCCATCTCGACGTAGCCTGCGCCCGGAAAGACCACCTCTCCCTGGACCTGGTGATCCGTGAGATACGGCAGCGTGGCCACGCTCATCCATTGCTCCCAGTAATGCGCTTCCCGGCGATCGGCGGGACGGAATACCTCGCCCAGGAGCGGGTGTCCGCGGCGGCTCGCCCGCGCCGCGGCGGTCGGGGTCACGGGGTCGATCCAGTAGCGCTCCCGTTGCCAGGGATAGGTCGGCAGCGCAATGGACTGGCCACCTGCCGGGAAGAGCCGCTTCCAGTCGACCTCGAAGCCGTGCGTGTGGAGGTTCCCCAGAGCGCGGCGCATCGCGACGGGCTCATCGCCCTGCCGTCGCAGCGTGAACGCGACGTGCCCTTGCTCCTTCTGCGCGCCGAGACACTGCGTGAGGTTCGTCGCGAGCACCGGGTGCGGCCCGACCTCCAGATACAGCCGCTGCCCGTCGCCGAACGCGCTGCTCACCGCGCGCGCGAGCTGGACGCGCTCACGCACGTTCTTTCCCCAGTACGCCGCGTCGAGCGCCTCTCCGTCGATCTTCGCGCCGGTCACCGTGCTGTAGAGCGGCAGCGTCGTGCGGGTGGCCTCGATCCGCCCCAAGGCCTCGACGAGCTCGCGCGCCAGCGTGTCCATTTGCGGGCTGTGAAAGGCGTAGTTGACCTTGAGCGCGCGGCACTCGACCCCTCGGCCCGACAGCGTCGCCACGACCTCGTCGAGCGCCGCGGCTTCGCCCGAGAGCACCACGGAGGCCGGATCGTTGACGGCCGCGATGGCGAGGACCGCCTCGCGCCCGGCGATGGCCTTCTCGGCATCTGCGGGTGGTAGCGCGACCCAGGCCATTTTCCCGAGGCCGGTCGCCTTCTGCATGATCCGGCCTCGCCACGCCACGAGCCGCACCGCCTCCTCGAGTGAGAGCGCCCCGGCCACGTGAGCCGCGGCCACTTCGCCGACGCTGTGGCCGATGACCGCGTCGGGCGTCACCCCCCACGCCTGCAAGAGCGCCGCGAGCCCAACCTGGACCGCGAACAGCGCGGGTTGCACGACCTCGGTCTCGCCGAGGCGCGAGCGCTCTTCCGGCGCCCCGAGCTCGTCGAGCAGCGACCACGCGACGTGCTTTCGCAGGAGCGCATCGCACTCCTCCAGCTTGGTGCGAAAGACCTTCTCCTCGGCCAGAAGCCGTTGGCCCATTCCCACCCATTGCGAGCCTTGACCGGAGAAGACGAACGCCACCTGCGCGCGCTCTTGCCCGGCGCTGCCCCGCGGCGCGGCGCGGACGGGGGCCTCCGCGCCCGCGAAGGCCGCGAGCTCCGCGACCAGCTCCTCCCGTGTCCGACCGGCGACCGCGAAGCGGTGCTCGTGGTGCATCCGCCGGACGCTCGCGGTGTACGCGAGATCGGCAATCCTCAGGTCCTCGCCCGACGAGGACAGGTGCTCTGCGTACGAGAGCGCGAGCGCAGTGAGGGCCTGAGGCGTCTTCGCCGACAGGGGCAAGACATGACTCGAGGCCTCTCCTGGGCGCTGCTCCGCTGCGGCGGAGGGCGCCTCTTCGAGGATCACATGCGCGTTGGTACCGCTGATCCCAAACCCGCTCACCCCCGCGATCCGCCGCTTCGCGCCGCGCTTCCAGGCCGTGGTCTCGGTCGGGAGGACGAACGGCGTGCCGTCGAGCGAGATCCGCGGGTTGAGCCGGCGAAAATGCAGGTTGCGCGGGATCTGCTCGTGCTCGAGGGAGAGCACGGCCTTGATCAGCCCCGTCACGCCGGCCGCGGCCTCCAGGTGCCCCACGTTCGACTTGACGGCGCCGAGCACGCACGTGGATCCGTCGGTCCTCGGCTTGCCGAAGACCTCGCGGAGCGCGTCGGCCTCGATCGGATCGCCGAGAGGCGTACCCGTGCCGTGGAGCTCGACATAGCCAATCGCCTCCGGCGGCACGCGCGCGCTGGCGAGAGCCTGCTTGAGCAAAGCCTGCTGAGAGAGCACGTTCGGCGTGGTCAACCCGGTGGAGCGGCCATCCTGGTTGACGGCCCAGCCGCGGATCAACGCCCGGATCGGATCGCCGTCGCGCTGGGCGTCGGAGAGCCGCTTGAGCACCACGATCCCGCACCCCTCGGAGCGGACATACCCGTTTGCGCGCGAGTCGAAGGTCTTGCATCGCCCGTCCGGCGAGAGCGCCTGGGTCTCGACGGCGAGGTTCATGGCGAGCGAGGACAGGATGAGATTGACGCCGCCCGCTAACGCGATCTCGCTGGTCCCGGACCGGAGGCTCTGGCAAGCAAGCGAGAGCGCGACGAGCGAGGAGGAGCACGCGGTGTCGACCGACAGGCACGGACCCTGGAAGCCAAGGCTGTACGAGACGCGCCCTGCGGCGGTGCTCAAGAGGTTTCCGGTGGCGCAGTACGCGTCGAAATCCGATGCGCCCCGCAGCAAGATCCGGTGCTGGTAGTCGAGGGAGTAGAGTCCCAGGAACACCCCCGCTGCGCGGCCTTCCAGGCGATCCGGCCGTTGACCGGCGTTCTCCAGCGCTTCCCACGCCACCTCGAGCAGCAAGCGTTGTTGAGGATCGAGGCTCTCGGCCTCTCGTGGTGAGATGCCGAAGAAGGCGGCGTCGAAGGTGTCGACTCGATCGATCAACCCCGCCCACCGCGCCGCCGGTCGGTTGCTGAGGATCTCGTCCGAGGGCCAGCGATCGGGCGGGATTTCCCGCACCGCGTCCACGCCGCGCTCGAGCGCTTGCCAGAAGGCTTCCGGGCCGTCGATCCCTCCCGGGAGGCGGCACCCGATACCGACGATGGCGATCGGCTCCGCGGCGCCGGCCAGCAGGGCGTCGCGCTCCGCCCGCACCTGGCGAAGCGCCTTGATGGCCTCGCTCAGGGCGGCGGCGTACTGGTTTTCGGGAGCGCTCACGTGACCTTCTCGTTCTTTCTTTCGAGCGCGAGCTCTTCGTCGAGCAACGCGAGCAGGGCGTCTGCCCCGAGATGGTCGATGTCCTCCGCCGACGGCGGCGGCGCGGCGAGCGGCGGAGCTTCGGGGAGAGACGCCGGAGCGGGGTAGAGCACGTCGAGGAAATGCAGCGCCAGCGCAGCAGGGATGGGGTGGGTGAACAGGAACGTCGCCGAGAGCTGCAGCCCCAGGCTGGCTTCGAGCCGGTTGCGCAGCTCCATGCTGGTGAGCGAGTCGACCCCGAGGCTCGTGAAAGGGGCCCGGCGGTCGATGCGCGAGGGATCGAGGCTCAACACGCGCCCGAGCTGCTCGAGGACGTGCGCCTGGATCAGCGCGGCACGATCGGCGGGCCTGGCCTGGTCGAGCGTCGGGCGGAAGCTCCCCACCTTCGCGCCCGCGCCGGCCCCCTTCTCGCCTTCGAGCTCCGCGAGGAAGCGCATCCCCGTGGCTTGCGGGTTGGATTCGAGCCACTGGCGCCACGAGATCCGGAGCAACCCCACCTCGGCGCGTGGACGCTGAAGCAGCCGGGAAAAGAGCGCGGTCCCGTCGTCCGGCGTGAAGCTCTGGAATCCTTGCTGAGCGAGCCTCTGGCCGCGATTGGCGTGCGCGGCCGCCAGGCCCACCTCGGCGAAGGGGCCCCATTGGAGGCTCATTCCAGGCAATCCGGCGGCCGCTCGAGCGTGGGCGAGCGCGTCCAGGAACGCATTGCCGGCTGCATAGGCCCCCTGGCCGGGCGAGCCCATCAGCGCGGCGACTGACGAGTACATCACGAAGAAATCGAGCGGGAGGGCGCGCGTCGCCACGTGCAGGTTCCAGGCGCCGAGGATCTTCGGACGGATCGGCGTCCAGAACTGCGACTCTTCCAGGTCGACGAGCGTGCGGTCGTCGAGCGCCGCCGCCGCGTGCACGACCCCTCGCAACGGGGGCAGCTCGTCGCGGATCTGGCCCATGATCCGCTCGACATCGGCCGCGACGGCCACGTCGCCGCGGAGGACGCGGACCTCGGCCCCGGCCTGTTCCATTGCGCGGATCGCCTCGTGCGCCGCCGCCGAGGGCGCGCTCCGGCCCACGAGCGCCAGGTGCCGCGCTCCCTCGGCCACCATCCAGCGCGAAAGGGTGAGGCCGAGCCCACCGACGCCGCCGACGATCAGGTAGCTTCCTTCGGCCACGATACCGTGGCTGCGCGGCCCGCCCTCGGCGTCCTCGGGATCGAGGCTGCTCTGGGTGAGCCGCGCGGCGAAGCGGCCCCCGTCGCGGAGCGCGATCTGATCTTCGCCGTCGCTCGAGAGCAGCTCACCGACCAGGGACCGGGCCTCGTCGGCGCGACGCTCCGGCGCGAGATCGACACGGGTGCACCCGAGATCCGGCTGCTCCATGGCGATTGTCCGCGCGAGCCCCCACAGCGGGGTCTGGGCTGCCGCGATGGGCCCCGAGGCCGGCTCGGCCATCGCCTGCGCGCCCCGCGTGACCACCACCAGCCGGGGCGGATCCCGGAAGCCCTGGCGCGCGATGGCCTGGATCAGGCGCACGGCGCTCAGGGCCCCTCGGCGCACGTCCGCGAGCAGCGACTCCGACGTGGTCCGCTCCCAGGGCGCGGCGTCGAGGCTCCACAGGTGGACCACCCCCCGACAGACCATGTCGGCGGGCAGCGCCTCGCGGAAGAGGCGTTGATAGTCCTCGATCTTCGACGGATCGACGGTGTATTGCCACTCTCCCGTGGGAGTGAAGCGCTCGCCCGGGGCGACCACGACGCAGATCTGGCCGCGCTCGCGGAGCTGGCCCGCGATGGCGGCGCCGAGGCCGCCTGCGTCCGCGAACAGCAGCCATGCGCCCGGGCTCGTCGGCGTCTTCGAGGTCGCCTCGGACGGCAAATCCTTGCGGCGCCACGCGACCGTGTAGGCGCAGCCCGCGAACGGATCCGGCGCCGCCGCCCGCGCCAATCGATGCAAATGCATCTCGCCGACGGTGAGCAGCGGCCGCCCGGCGTCGTCGACCACCACGAGGTCCACGGCGATCGCGCCGTTCGCGCCGGCGCCGGGCTGCGACAGCGTCGCCTTCACCCACACCTCACTCGGCGGCCGCTCGTGCAAGCGCAGGCGCCCGATCCGAGAGGGCACGAAGGTGTCGTCGTCTCCGCTGAACAGGGCCATCGTGACCTGGAGACAGGCATCGAGCAGCGCGGGGTGCACCCGGTACTCCGCGGCTCCGGCGGCCGACTCCGGCAATCGCACCTGACCCAGCGCCTCCCCCGCTCCGACCCAGATCCGCTCCACGCCCCGGAAGGCCGGTCCGTAGTGGATTTGTCGCGCCTCCATCCGGGCGTAGTGCGCGGCTCCTTCGACCAGGATCGGGCACCGCGCCTGCACGAGCTGCGGTATCTCCCAGGCGCTCTCCGGCTCGACCGCGGCGTCGCTCACCAGGGCTGTCGCGTGCCGTACCCACTCTTTGCCTGCCTCGTCACGGCTCGAGATCCCGAGCGACGCCCGCTGCCCCTCGTGGTGATCGAGGAGCGCGACCTGCGTTCGCCGCGCCGCGCCTTCGGTCAGCACCAGCATCCGTTCGAAGACGAGATCTTCCAGGACGAATTTCCCTGCGCCGTGGGCCTCGGTCCCTGCCGCCAGCGCCATCTCGAGGTAGGCGGCGCCCGGAAAGACCACCTCGCCCCGGACCAGGTGATCGGCGAGATAGGGTATCTCTGCCAGGCTCAAGCGCTGCTCCCAGTAGTGCGCCTCCGGTCGATCGGCGGGCCCGAACCCGCTGCCGAGGAGCGGGTGTCCGCCCCGGGCTGCTCGCGGCGACTCCGCGGCTCGCGCGGCCGCGTCGGTCCAGTACAGCTCCCGTTGCCACGCATAGGTGGGCAGCGCGACGCAGCGACCCCCCGCGGGGTAGAGCGCTCCAAAGGCCACCTCGACGCCGCGCACATGGAGGCTCCCGAGCGCGCGGAGCATGGCTATCCGCTCGTCGCTCTGGCGTCGCAGCGTGAAGACGACATGGGCCTCGTCGGCCCGGGAGGCGACGCACTGGGCGAGGTTGGTCGCCAGGACCGGGTGCGGCCCGACCTCGAGAAACAGGCGGTGTCCGTCGACCAGCGCCGACTCCACCGCTCGGGCGAGCTGCACGCAGTCGCGCACGTTCTTGCCCCAGTACGCTGCGTCGAGCGCCTCGCCTGCGAGCGCCGCCCCCGACACGGTGCTGTAGAGTGGGATCGTGGTGGGTCGGGCCTCGACCTGCCCGAGGGCCTCGACGAGCTCGCGCGCCAAGGCCTCCATCTGCGGGCTGTGGAACGCGTAGTTGACCTTCAACGCCCGGTGCTCGACGCCGCGCTTCCCCAGCGCCGACAGGACCTCTTCGAGCGCCGTCGCGTCGCCCGACAGCACCACCGACGAAGGATCGTTGACCGCGGCGATGGCCAGGACCGATTCGTGCCCGGCGATGGCCTTGGTCGCCGCGTTCTGCGGTAGCGCGACCCAGGCCATCTTCCCCAGGCCGGTGGCTCGCTGCATGATCCGGCCGCGCCAGGCGACGAGGCGCACGGCCTCTTCGAGCGAGAGCGCCCCCGCGACGTGCGCCGCGGCCACCTCGCCGACGCTGTGACCCACGACCGCGTCCGGCGTCACGCCCCAGGACCGCAGGAGCGCGGCGAGGCCCACCTGGAGCGCGAACAGCGCCGGCTGGACGATCTCGGTCTCGCCGAGCCGGGACCGCTCGTCGGGCGCGCGGAGCTCGTCGAGCAGCGACCACGCGACGTGCCCTCGCAAGAGGGCGTCGATCGCCTCGATCGTCGCGCGGAAGACCGGCTCCTCGTCGAGGAGCTGACGGCCCATCCCCACCCACTGGGAGCCCTGGCCGGAGAACACGAAGACCCGCGGAATGCCGCCCAGGGAGGCGCGCTCGTGCGTCACTTCGGCCGGCGCCTCGCCGCTCGCGAACGCCGCGAGGGCCAGCGCGATCTCCTCGCGCGTCGATCCGACCACCGCGAGCCGGTGGGCGTGGTGATCGCGCCGCGTGCTCGCGGTGAACGCGACGTCGCGCAGCCGCGGCGCGTCGGCTCCCGATCGCAGCAGCGCGGCGTACGCGCGCGCGACGTCGGCGAGCGCCGCGGGGCTCTTCGCGGAGAGCGGGAGCAGCCACGGTCCGCCGTCGGTCGCGCGCGCGTCGCCGCTCGGATAGAGCGCGTCCCAGCGCACCGGCAGGCCCAGCGCGTGGAGCGCGCCGAGCGTGTCGAGGTGCGTCCCGCGCTCGTCTTCGTCGCGGCGCATCGACGAGAGGACCACGCCCTGCGCGCCCTCGTGGCGGAGGTTGGCCTCGACCGAGTGCTTGCTGATCGGGTGCGGACCGACGTCGAGGAACACCCGGTGGCCGCGCTTGATCAGCGCGCCGACGGCGCTGGAGAAGAAGGCCTGGTCGCCGAAGTTGCGCACCCAGTGGGCCGCGTCGAGCGCGCTCCCGTCGATCTCGTCACCGGTGACCTCGGAGATCAACGGGACGCTCCCGCGGCGCGGCTGGATGCCCTGAAGCGACGCGAGCAGGTCGTCGCGGAGGTAGTCCGCGAGCGGGCAGTGCGGGGCCACGTTCATGTTCACGCGCGGGCAGAACACGCCCCTGGCCTGGAGCTCCGCGAGCAGCGTCGCGACCGCGGCCGGCTCGCCGGCGACGACCGTGGCGACGGGGCTGTCCTGGATCGCGCGGTGGACGCGCCCTTCGTAGCCGATCAGCGCCTCGCCGGCCTGCTCCCACGAGAGCCCGACGAGGGCCATGCTCCCGCGATCGGCGTTGCGCACGATCTGGTGGCCGTAGGCGCAGATGATCCGCATCGTGTCGTCGAGCGAGAGCGCGCCGGCCACGTACGCCGCGGCGATCTCGCCGGTGCTGTGGCCGACGACGGCGGCGGGCTCGATCCCCCGCTCACGCCAGAGCGCGCTCACGGCGATGTCGATGGAGATGATCGCCGGGAGGCTCACGTCGATGCGATCGAGGCGCGATCGGGCGCGGCTCGTGGTGAGCTCGTCGATCAGCGACCAGCCGAGGTAGGGGCGCGCGAGCCGGTCGCACTGCTCGATCGTGGCGCGGAAGATCGGCTCGCTTTGCAGGAGCGAGCGGGCCATGCCGAACCACTGCGATCCCTGTCCGGGGAACACGAAGACCACCCCGCGCGAGGTGTCGACGGGCGAGGGGCGGGTGGCGTGCAGCGTCGCGCCGGGCTCGCCCGCGAGGTCGCGCGCGAGCGAGCGGTCGAGCTCCGCCGAGGAGCGAGCCACGACCGCGAGCCGCTGCGTCGGCGCGTCGACGCGCGGCGCGGCGTCGGCGCAGATGGCGTGGAGGCTCGTCGTCGCCGGGTTGCTCGCGAGCGCTTCACGGAGCGTTTCGACCCTGGATCGAAGCACTTCCGGCGTGTCGGCGGCCAGGGCCAGGAGCTCGGCGCGAGCCGCCGGCCACTCGGAGACCACGACGTGGCCGTTGGTCCCGCCGAGGCCGAACGAGCTGACGCCGGCGATCAGGCTCTGCTCCGGCGCGGGCCAGGCGCGCAGCGACGTCGGCACCGCGAGGCCGAGCTCGTGCAGCGGCGCGAGGGGGTTCGGCGACTCGAAATTGAGGCTCGCCGGGACCTGCCGGTGCTTGATCGCCAGCGCCACCTTGGTGAGCCCGACCATCCCCGCCGCGCCCTCGAGGTGCCCGACGTTGGTCTTGGCCGAGCCGATCAGCAGCGGCGCGCTGCTCGATCGGCCCGCGCCGATCACCGCGCCGAGCGCCGTCGCCTCGATCGGATCGCCCAGAGGCGTCCCGGTGCCGTGGGCTTCGACGTACTGCACTTGCGAGAGCTCGACGCCGGCGCTCCGGTACGCGGTGCGGAGCACGGCCTCCTGCGCCTTGCGGCTGGGGGCCGTCATCCCGTTGCTCGCGCCGTCGTTGTTCACCGCGCTGCCGCGGATCACGCAGTGGATCGGATCGCCGTCGGCGACGGCGCGGGAGAGCGTCTTCAGCACCAGGACGCCGCCGCCCTCGCCGCGGACATAGCCGTTGGCGCGCGCGTCGAAGCTGAAGCAGCGGCCGTCGTTCGAGAGCGCGCCGAAGCGCGAGGTGGCGAGCGCGCTCTCGGGGAGCACGTTGAGGTTGACCGCGCCGACGAGAGCCAGCGTGGACTCGCCGCGGCGCAGGCTCTCGCAGGCGAGGTGCGAGACCACGAGGCCCGACGAGCACGCCGAGTCGAGCGTGAGGCTCGGCCCTTCGAGGCCGAACAGGTACGAGACGCGGTTGGCGATGATGCTGTGGTGGTAGCCGGTGACGGTGTACTGCCCCAGCGCTTCCATGCCGCCGCGGTGCATGAGGATCGCGTAGTCGGACCAGATCGCGCCCGCGAACACGCCGGTACGGCTTCCTTTCAGCGAGCTCGGCCGGATGCCCGCGTCCTCGATCGCCTCCCAGCACAGCTCCAGGATCAGCCGCTGCTGCGGGTCCATCGAGATCGCCTCGCGCGGCGAGATGCCGAAGAACAGCGGATCGAACCCAGCGATCTCGTCGAGGAACCCGCCGCGGCACACCTTGGTCCGCTCGGCGCTCGCGACCCCGCGGGTGTGCAGGAGCTCGTCCCACCCGCGCGCGCGCGGGACCTCGCCGATCGCGCTCTGGCCTCCAGCGAGGAGCTGCCAGAACGCCGCGGGATCTCGAGCGCCCGGAAACCGGCAGGACATGCCGACCACGGCGATGGGCTCGTCGGCGTCGCGCGGCGTCGCCTCGGCGTCGGCGCGCACGGCGGGCGCGGTCGCTCCGCTCAGGTGCGCCGCGAGGGCCTCGATCGTCGAGTGATCCCAGAGCAGCGTGGGCGACAGTGAACGACCGAGGTGCTGCGCGAGCGCGGTGACGAGGCGAATGGCGCCGAGGGAGTCGAGCCCGTGATCGCTGAAGCGCTCTCGCGGGTCGACGCTGCGCGGATCGACGTCCCGCAGCGTCGCGACGTGGGTGATCAGCCAGGCCTGGAGGTTTTCCGCGGTGGGGGAGGTCATCTGGCGCTCTCGCATTTCACGGCTCGACCCTTTGGCTGGAGGCAGATCCCGTCGGGAAGGTGTCGAGCGTCACGGCAGATCACGGGGTGAAACGATCTCTCCGGCCCAGCCGATTGCTCCGCGAGAATCTCCGCGATTCCGAGCGGAGACAATCCACGACAAATACCACAGGTGGGGCGACGATTTCTCGTTCGCCCAAGGCAACATCGACGGCGATATCGTCATGTTTTTGGCGCATGAAATTCGCTTGCAACCCGGCGGTTTTCCTTGACATCACGCGGTCTGGCGTGCGGGCATTGGCCCTCGCCGAGACGAGGGTCAGGCGCGGGCTCGATCAACCACGCTTGCCCTTCTTCGACTTCTTCACCTTCTTGCTCTTCTGAGCGTTCTTCACCTTGGGTCCCTTGGCCGCCTTCGGAGGCTTCGACACCTTCTTGCCCTTGAAGAGCTTGGTGCCTTTGGGCGCCTTGGTGCCTTTGGGCCCCTTGGTGCCTTTACCGCGGCCCTGCGGAGCCTCGGGCATCGTCTCGCCGGAGCGCCTCACCTTGCGCT
>JBDTXR010000053.1:0-31283 GCA_040006075.1 Byssovorax sp.
GCACGTAGGCCCCGCGGATCAGGATCTTCCCGGCGCGCGTGAGGGTGATGCTGGACTTGCCGCAGCGAAGCACGATCTCCTTGTCGGCCTCGAAGACCAGCCGCTCGCCGTCGTTCTCGATCGTCGGCTGCGCGGGCGTCGCCGGGGCGTCGCCGAGGCTCGTGCTCGGCGCTTCCTCGGCGCTCGGCGCCGCGTCGAAGCGGTGCATCAGGCCCATGATCATCGGCTTTTTCGGATCGCCGCCCTCGAACAGCAGCGCGACCTCGTGGTCGATTTGAGCGGCGCCGACAGCCACCATCGATCGCGCCGCGACGCCGTCCGGAGGCGCCCCGGCGAAATCGACGCGCGGCTCACCGCCCTGGCCAATCGCTGCGAGCCGGCCCACGAGGACGCCGTCGATGCGTGCT
Source organism: Byssovorax sp. (assembly GCA_040006075.1). GTDB lineage: Bacteria > Myxococcota_A > Polyangia > Polyangiales > Polyangiaceae > JANYGI01. The sequence continues at coordinate 408 of JBDTXR010000053.1, forward strand.
GGCGCCGACGCCTGAGCGCGCGCCAGATGCTCCGCCAGCACCAGCTCGAGCAGCGTCTCGGAGCCCTCCGCGGGCTCGTCGATCTCCCCGGCATCCGCCGCAGCAGAGGGCTCTCTCTCGTGGCTCATCTCGATCCTCTCGGCGCGTCTCGCGAGCGCGAGCGATGGTAACAGGGCGCCGTTCGCGCGCAACGCTGGACGCGAGCGGCATTCTGGAAGATACCTCGCGCCCACGTCGGAGAGGGAGAGCGGGTCCATGGCGAGCTGGCGCGATGAGCTGATCGAGGTGATCAAGACCAAGGCCGAGCGCGATGCCGAAGAGCAGGCGCGCCATCGGAAGCGGGTCGAAGAGGCGCTCGCCACCGCCGAGGCCGCGATGGCCCTCGGCATCGAGGGACTCCGCTTCACCTGCGAGCACCTCCGCGGCAAATCGCAGCCGGCCGAGCTCGCCGAAGCCCCCGACAGCGTCAAGGTCACGCTCCACGAGCTCGGCCTCTCCCTCGAGCTCCTGCGCGACTCGGCGATCATCAAGATCACCTTCGGCGACGGCAAGCCGCGCGAGTTCGACTTCGCGAAAGACCGCCACATCGCCCCCGCCGACGTCGAAGAGTACGTCGGTCGTCGCTCGCTCGAGCTGGTCCGCGCCGGCCAGAAATCCCACCCCTGGTGATCGGATGAGCGCGGTCTCCGGCCCCGCAAGCGAGCCCGCGCTCCGCCTCGTCCTCTGCAACGCGCCCCCGGATCGCGCCGAGGAGATCGCCCGCGCCGTGCTCGCGCCGCGCCTCGCTGCCTGCGTCAACATCGTCCCCGGCGTGGTGAGCCTGTACTGGTGGGACGGCGCAATCCAGCGCGATCCCGAGTCCACGCTGCTGATCAAGACCACCGCCGATCTCGTCCCGGCCGTGACGGCGGCGCTGATCGCTGCGCACCCGTACGCGGTGCCCGAGGTCGTCGCGATCCCGTTCGTCGCGGGCGAAGGGAACGCCGCGTACCACGCGTGGGTTCGCGCCGAGACGTCCTCCGCCAAGCGCGCAGGGTGAGCGCTCGCCTCCTCGCGCGGAGCCTCGTCCCGTAGTACACGCGCCAGGGTGCGTGCCTCGCTCTGCCTGCTCTCGCTCTCGATCCTCGCGCTGATCACCGCCTGCGGGCCGCCGGCCGCGCCGCTCGCGCCGCCGCCGCCGCTGCCGTCGCTTCCCTCGGAGGCCTCGTCCGCGTCGCCGTCGCTCGCCCTCGCGCCGCTCGCGATCGATCCGGATCCTGCCGGCTCCGCGCGGATCGCCGCCGACATCACCTACCTCGCGTCGCCCGAGCTCGCGGGCCGCGGCACCGGCGAGCCGGGCGCCGTCCTCGCGCGCGACTTCCTCGTCAAACGCTTCACCGATCTCGGCCTCGCGGCCGCGGGGAGCGTCGACGGCGCGAGCTTCACGCAGGAGCTCACGGCCCGCGTCGGAGCCGCCTCGAAGCCGCCCGAGCTCACCGTCACGCCGGTGCACGGCAAGCCCTCCGCCGTCGATCCCGCCGCCGCGCGCGTCGCCGACGGCAGCGCGAGCGGCACTGCCAGCGTCGTCGCGGTGTTCGTCGGCCACGGCATCGCGGCCGTCGCCGCGGGCTGGGACGACTACGCCGGCGTCGATCTGGCCGGGAAAATCGCGGTGATCCTCGACGGCGTCCCCCTGCCGATCGCGCCCGGCGTCAACCCCGCGACGCTGGCGGCGAGCCCGCTCCGGGACTTCGGCGCGGTCCGCTACAAGATCCGCACGGCGCGCGAGCACCACGCGTCCGGCGTCCTCCTCGTCTCCCGAGGGCCGCTCCCCGACGCCTCCGCCGACGCCAGCAGCATGGGCATCCCCGCGGTGGTGACGACGGTGACCGCCGTCAACGCCTTGTTTCCCCGGCTGAAGCTCGCCGATAAATCCGTTTGGGCTCCAACGAAATCGGGCAAGCCGATCCCGCTCGGCGTCACTGTCACGCTGACGACGCGGGTCGATCCCGTCGAGGCCCCCGCGTGGAACGTCGCGGCGATCCTCCGCGCGCGCACGGGATCGCCGCACGCCGGCGAGTACGTCGTCGTCGGCGCGCACTACGATCACCTCGGTCATGGCGGCCAGTTCTCGCGCACGCCGGGCTCGCACGCCGTGCACCCCGGCGCCGACGACAACGCCTCGGGCACGGCGCTCCTGCTCGAGACCGCGCGCCGTCTCCACGCGCTCCCGCGCGCCCCCGAGCGCAACGTGCTCTTCCTGGCCTTCGGCGCCGAGGAGATTGGCACCATCGGCTCGCGCTACTGGGTCGATCATCCCACCGTGCCCCTCGCCTCGGTCACCGCGATGATCAACGCCGACATGGTCGGTCGCCTCCGCGACGATCACCTGCTCGTCGACGGCACCGGCACCGCCGCGCCCTGGCCCGACCTCGCGCGCGCCGCGAACGGCAAGCTCGGCCTCGATCTCGCGCTCGGCGTCGAGGGCTTCGGCGCCAGCGATCACACCTCGTTCACGCAGGCGCGCATCCCGGTCGCGTTCCTGTTCACCGGCGTCCACGACGACTACCACCAGCCCACCGACACCGCCGACAAGATCAACTCCGTCGGTGAAGAGCGGGTGACCACCTTCGCAGCGCGCCTCGCCCTCTCCGTCACCCAGCGCCCCGATCGGCTGGTGTTCGTCGACGCGCCCGCCGATCCGCATCGCGGGACCATGAGCGGCGGATTCAAGGTCTCGCTCGGGACCATCCCCGACTACGCCTTCACCGGCGTCGGCGTGCGCCTCAGCGGCGTGCGCCCCGACGCGCCGGCCGAGCGCGGCGGGATCAAGGCCGGCGACGTGATCGTCAAGGTCGGCCCCCACGCGATCACCAACATCCACGACTACATGTTCGCCCTCGGTGATCTCGACGCCGGCCGCGCGATCACCGTCGAGGTGGAGCGCGCCGGGGCCCGCGTTTCGCTCCAGGTCATCCCTGCTCCCGGTCGCTGACATGCACTCTGCACTCTCGCTCTCCGCCGCGCGCCGACGCCGCTTCGTCGCTGCGCTGGGTCTCGCGCTGGTCACCGTGGTCGGCGTGGCCGCCTGCGGAAAATCGTCCCCCTCGTCGCCCGACGCCGGCGCGCGCGACGCCGCCGCCGAGGCCGTCGACGCCGCGGCCGAGGTGGCCGACGCCGCCGCTGCGGACGCCGCGGCAGACGCGGCCGACGCCGCCGCCGCGCCGCTCCCTGGCACGTCCGAGGGCTGCTTGGCGGACATGCTGCTCATCGACGGCGACTACTGCCCTTCGGTCCGGCAAGACTGCCTGGAAGAGCACAAAGAGTTTCAGCACGACGAGGCCAAGAAGAAGTCCAAGCGCGAGGCGGGCGAGGACGTCGCGGCCAGCACGGTGAGCGAGCGCTGCTTGAAGTACAAGGCTCCTTCGGAGTGCCTGGTCAAGCGCCGCAAGTCCCGCTTCTGCATGGATCGCTACGAGTGGCCCAACCAGAAGGGCGAGCTCCCCGCCCTGCTCATGTCGTGGATCGACGCCAAGAAGCTGTGTGAAGACACCGGCAAGCGCCTCTGCACCGAGGAGGAGTTCAACTTCGCCTGCGAGGGCGAGGCCATGCTCCCGTACACCTACGGCTACGAGCGCGACGCCACCAAGTGCAACATCGACAAGCCGTACCGGAAGCGCGAGCACAAGCTCTTGAAGTACGCGTCGTGCATGAAGAAGCCGGCGTGCAAGGCCGAGCTCGAGAAGCTCGATCAGCGCCTCCCCACCGGCTCGCTGCCCGCGTGCGTGTCGCCCTTCGGCGTCTACGATCTCAACGGCAACATCAACGAGTGGGTGTTTCGACCGAAGGAGAAGCCCCCGAACCGCAGCGGCCTCAAGGGCGGCTGGTGGGGCCCGGTCCGCGGCCGCTGCCGGCCGACGGTGGGATTCCACCACGAGGAAGACTACGGCTACGAAGAAGGCTTCCGCTGCTGCAAAGACGCGGCGCCGAAGTAGCGCGGCGAGCCCAGCTCGACTCGACGCGACCGTCGCCCGGATGCCCGAAAGGGCGGAAGACAAACCGCGACGGCGCCAGGGTCGCAAGGAGGGACGCCGAGAATTTCTTCTCCGGCCCTTGCGCTCCCCGCGCCCTCGCGGTTTTTCCGGTCTTCGCCGGGGTATTTCGAGCGGTTGGCTCCGCTCACCCGCCGGGGACGCAGAGCGCCGTCGGGCCGCCCGCGCCCATGCACGAGAAGCCGCCGGCGCAGTCGGCGTTCGAGGCGCACGGGAAGGCGCAGCGCCCCGTCTGCCCGTTGCAGCGGTGGGTGCCGCAGGTGATGTCGCTCTGGCAGGGCAGCGCGAGCGGGCTCGGCGCGGCGGCCGGCGGCGCTTGCTGCGGCTGCTGCGGATAGCCTTGCGGCTGCTGAGGATAGCCTTGCGGCTGCTGCGGGTAGCCCGGCGGCGGCTGCTGGTAGCCCTGGGGCGGGTAGCCCGGTGGCGGCTGCTGGTAGCCCTGCGGCGGCGGGTAGCCGCCCTGCTGCCCGTACTGCGGCTGCTGAGAAGGATCGTCGGCCCCGCGCCCGCGATCGCACGCGGTGACGAGCAGCCCGAGAACGAGCGCCGCCCCGACGGCGACGGTTACGTGGTGATTCGATGCCTGTCTCATTCCGGAGTCTCCTGCGAGGATGAAGGGTGCGCGGTGGAGAGCCTAGCGCTCCTCGCCGCGTCGCTGCGCAAAAAACGCGGGAGCCGCAGGACCGCGCACGATCCTGCTGCCGAGAGGCTCAGGCGACGGGGATCCCCGCGAGCGCCACGCACTTCTCGCGCTCGGCCTGCTTGTTGATGCCGCGATACCGCTCGTCGAGCTTCGCCATGTCGAACCGGAGCATCCGGCCGTAGAGCTGGAACGCAAGCCGGTAGATCGAAGGATGGCACTCGGCCTTCACCTGATCATCGTAGTAGGGATAGGCCGCCTCGTGGAAGCTCCGCAGGTTGTACCAGGGGATACCCGGGAACTTGTGGTGCTCGTTGTGGTAGGTGACGTTGTTCCAGAGGAAGTTGGTGATCGGCGAGCCGGTGCCGTAGGTGCGCGAGCTGTAGGCGTCGTCGTCGACGTTGGTCATCTCGTAGTGCTCGATCATCGAGGTCATGCTGGCGAGCATCGATCCGAAGATGAAGGGCAAGATGAAGAAGAAGAAGAACACCGCGTGCGGCAGCACGAAGAAGAAGCTGATGACCGCGCCCCAGAACCCGAGCAGCTCGACCTGGGTGAGGATGCGCTGAGCGACGGTGAGCCGCTTCATGTGCCGCCCCATGTTCGAGAGCCAGTACATGGGGTACGCGAACGAGTAGACGGCCAGCAGCATCACCTTGGCGAGGAAGGGATTGCGCGTGTAATCCGTGACGACGAAGTTGTCGATGTCAGGATAGGTGTTGGTGATCTTGTGATGATGAAGGTGGTAGTTGGTGTAGAGCGTGACGCTCATCCCCGTGGGGGCCCAGCCCATCAGCGCGATCCAGTAGCTGACGCGCTTGCTCTTCGAGCAGCTCCCATGAACGGCGTCGTGGGCGATGGCCCCGAGCCCGCGGATCAGGTAGGCCACGAGCGCCGAGCAAGCGATGCCAATCGGGATGAAGAAGGGGCTGGTCTGCGTCTTCAGCAGCACGAAGGCGACCGCGCCCCAGACCCCGAAGGCGAAGGGGATCTTGAGCAGGTAAAGAGGGTTTCGCTTGTAAGCTGCCTGGAGCAGCTCCCGCGGTACGTCGTCCATCCCGGCCATCGTGCTTCTCCGTCGAAAACTGGACGGTGAAATTGGCAAAGATCGCAGCGGAAGACAAGGTTCCGAGAGTGCTTTCGAGCGCGAAACGGGGTTCGCACCACTGGCCCCTCCGGGGTGCTCGCAGTAAATGCGCTCGATGGCGAAGCGCATCGAGACCGACAGCATGGGGGCGATCGAGGTCGACGCCGATCGCTACTGGGGCGCGCAGACGCAGCGCTCGCTCGAGAACTTTCCCATCGGCGGCGAGCGGTTTCCGCGGGCGATGATCGGCGCGCTCGGCGTGGTGAAGAAGGCCGCCGCGCAGATCAACCACGAGCTCGGCCTGCTCTCGCCCGAGAAATACCGGCTGATCGTCGCCGCGGCGGACGAGGTGATCGAAGGCCGGCTCGACGACGAGCTCCCGCTCGTGGTGTGGCAGACCGGCAGCGGCACCCAGACCAACATGAACGTCAACGAGGTCATCGCCAACCGCGCGATCGAGCTCGCGGGCGGCGTCCGTGGATCGAAGAAGCCGGTGCATCCCAACGACGACGTCAACCAACAGCAGAGCTCGAACGACGTGTTCCCGACGGCGATGCACGTCGCCGCGGCCCTGGAAATCAAGGCTCATCTCGTCCCGAGCGTGCGGCGCCTCCGCGACACCCTGGCGCGGAAGAGCGAGGCCTTCGCGGGGGTGATCAAGATCGGCCGGACCCACCTGCAAGACGCGACGCCGATCGCCCTCGGGCAGGAGATCTCGGGGTGGGTCGCGCAGCTCGATCATTGCCTCGACGCGGTCGCGCGGGCTACGCCCGCCCTCCACGAGCTCGCGCTCGGCGGGACGGCGGTCGGCACCGGCCTCAACGCGCACCCGGCCTACGCGGTGAAGGTCGCGGCGGCGATCGCCGCGCTCACCGGGGAGCCCTTCGTCACGGCGCCGAACAAGTTCCAGGCCCTCGGATCGCACGAGGCGCTGGTGTTCGCGCACGGCGCGCTGAAGACGCTGGCCTGCGCGCTGATGAAGATCGCCAACGATGTGCGGCTCCTCGCGAGCGGCCCGCGCTCGGGGATCGGCGAGATCACCATCCCCGAGAACGAGCCCGGGAGCTCGATCATGCCCGGCAAGGTCAACCCGACGCAGTGCGAGGCGCTGATCATGCTTTGCGCGCAGGTGATGGGGAACGACGTCGCCGTGTCGTTCGCGGGCGCCTGCGGGCAGCTCGAGCTCAACGCGATGAAGCCGCTGCTGATCCACAACGTGCTGCGATCGATCCGCCTCCTCGCCGACGGGTGCGCCTCGTTCGAGGCCCGCTGCGCCGCGGGGATCGAGCCCGCGCGCGCCCGGATCGCCGAGAACCTCGAGCGGAGCCTGATGCTGGTCACGGCCCTGGCGCCGCGGATCGGCTACGACGCGGCCGCGAAGATCGCCAAGAAGGCCCACGCCGAGGGGACGACGCTGCGCGAGGCGACCCTTTCGCTGGGGCTGCTCACGGCGGCCGAGCTCGACGAGCTCTTGCGACCCGAGGAGATGATCCACCCTTCGATTGCCGGGTAGCTGCGGAGATCTGGCATCCAGCAGCGGTTTGATCGACCATGCGCCGCATGCGCACGCTCTCCATCGATATTGGCGGTACTGGCATCAAGGCGATCACCCTGGATCTCGCGGGCGAGGCGCTCACGGAGCGGACCCGGATCGAGACCCCGTCTCCCGCGACGCCCGAGGCGGTGCTCGCGGTGATCGACGAGCTGGTGAAGGTGCAGAACGAGTTCGATCGGGTCTCGGTCGGCTTCCCCGGCGTGGTGAAGGACGGGGTGATCAAGACCGCTCCCAACCTCGATCCGGCCTGGGAGGGCTTCGCCCTGGCGCTCGATCTCGAGCGGCGCCTCGGCAAGCCGGCGCGGGTCCTCAACGACGCGGCGGTGCAAGGCCTCGGCGTCGTCGAGGGGATGGGCTTCGAGGTGGTAATCACCCTCGGTACCGGCATGGGCTGCGCGGTGTACATCGACGGCAAGGCCGCCGGGCTGGAGCTGGCCCACCACCCGTTCCGCAAGGGCGACACCTACGAAGAGCGCCTCGGCAACGAGGCGCGCAAGGCGGCCGGCAACAAGGACTGGAACAAGCAGGTGCGGCGGGCGATAACGCAGCTCGACGCGCTCTTCAACTACCGCAAGCTCTACATCGGCGGCGGCAACACCAAGCACCTCGACACCACCGAGCTGCCGGCCAACGTGGCCATCGTCGACAACCTCGCTGGCCTGCTCGGCGGGATCCGCCTCTGGCGCTGAATCGCTGATTTCCCCGCGAAAATTCCATGAATTCGAGCTCGCTCAGCCTCGCTCCCGAGATCGTGAGCGAGGCCTGCGCGCCGATCGCGGCCGCCTCGGCCGCGTTCGCGCTGCGCTATCCCGGGGAGTCGGGCGCGCGCCGGCCGGTGCACACCGTCTACGGCGGGGCGCACCTCTTCCGCGCCGATCTCGCGCAGAAGCTCGGCGCCGCGGCCCTCGCCGCGATCGAGGCCTACGCGCCGAACGCGATGACGTTCTCGCTCGCCCTCGGCCTGCCGGGCTCGGCGTCGCTCCTCGCCCCGCCGAGCCCGATCGCCTCGTTCAACGCCGCGTTCTCCGACGACGCGCACGCCACGCGCGGCCCGCTCTGGCTCGCCGAGACCGTGCACGCGCGGGTGCTCGAGAAGCTGCGCCGCGAGCCGGTGGAAGATCTCCGGATCGACTTCGAGGACGGCTACGGCACGCGCTCCGACGCCGAGGAAGACGACCACGCGGTCGCCGCCGCGCGCGCGGTGGGCGAGGGGATGAACCGCGGAACCTTGCCGCCGTTCCTGGGGATCCGCATCAAGGGCCTCGGCGGCGAGACGCGCTCCCGCGCCGCGCGCACGCTCGATCTGTTCCTCACGGCGCTCGCGTCGACGCACCGCGGGCTCTTGCCCGGCGGCTTCGTGATCACGCTGCCGAAGATCACCGTGGCCGAAGAGGTCGCCGCGCTGGCGTCGCTGCTCGACGCGCTCGAGGGCCGGCTCGGCCTTGCGCACGGGGCGATCGGGATCGAGCTGATGATCGAGGCGCCCCAGATCGTCCTCGGCCCGAGCGGCGTGAGCGGGTTGCCGCGCCTCCTCGACGCCGGGCGCGGGCGCGTGGTCTCCGCGCATTTCGGAGCGTACGACTACACGGCCGCGTGCGACGTCGTGGCGCAGCACCAGACGCTCGCGCACCCCGCGTGCGATCTCGCGCGCCAGATGATGCAGCTCTGCTTCGCCGGGACGTCGGTGCGCCTCTCGGACGGCGCGACCAACGTGCTCCCGATCCCGCCGCACAAGGCCAGCCCCGGCGCGCACCTCGGCCCGCGCGAGGCGACCCGCAACCACGAGACGGTGATCGCCGCGTGGAAGCTCCACCACGACAGCATCCGCCGCGCGCTGATCCAGGGCATATACCAGGGCTGGGACCTCCACCCGGCCCAGCTCCCGGTGCGCTACGCGGCCACGTACGCCTTCTTCCTGGAAGGCCTCGAGGTCGCCGAGTCGCGCCTCGTCAACTTCGTCAACAGAGCAGCCCAGGCCACCCGCACCGGGCCGGTGTTCGACGACGCGGCGACCGGCCAGGGTCTCCTGAATTTCTTCCTCCGCGCGGTCGACGCGGGCGCGCTCACCGAGGTCGAAGCGGCGACGCGCACCCGGCTCTCGCTCGCCGAGCTCCGCGGCAAGAGCTTCGCGCGGATCGTCGCCGAGCGGCGCGCTCCGTAGCGTTTCACGGCGCGCTCGACGAGCGACCGGCTCGGTGGACGTCGCTCAGTGGAAATCGCCGTCGACCAGCCAGATGTCGCCTTCCCAGCGCAGCACCGCGGCGATGATCGCCTCGCCGTCAGCGGCGTAGACCGCGCCGTCGAGCCCGTCGGTGCCCGCGTTCCAGCGGACCTTCGCCGGGCCGCCCTCGGCGCTGACCTCGAGGATGTCGGCGCGCTTGCGCAGCACGAGCACGCGCTTGCCGTCGGGGGAGAAGCGCGGGTTGAGGTAATCGTCGGGAGGCAGATCGCGCGAGAGAGGCCTGGCGTGCGCGCCGGTGAGATCTGCGATCATCAACGCTCGTGGCTTGCCGGGCGAGGTCATCACGTAGACCATCCGGTCGTCGGTCGGCGAGACGCTCGGCATGCGCGCACCGGACGGTGAGATCGGGAGCGGCTCCCCGCCGACGGCCGGCATGACGTAGATCCGCGGGCCCTCGGCCGTCCTCCGCTCGAACACGATCCGCGCGCCGTCGCGGGTGAACTGCGCCGAGCTGTCGGTGGCGTCGTGGGTGATGGTGACGGTGGGCCCGCCGGCGATCGGCACGATCCGGAGCCCATCGCGCGCGTCGAGGTAGACCACCCTCGAGCGATCGGGCGACGCCGACGCGAGGGTCGCGCCCGCGGCGCCGTCGGTGAGCGCGCGCGCCACGCCGCTGCTCAGGCTCACCACGAAGATCTGATCGGTACCCGTGCGGTTCGAGGTCAGCAGCAGGTGATCCGCGTCGAGCCGGCTCGGCTGGTAGTCGTCCCATTCGCCGCGTCCGCCGAGCCGCTCGAGCGCGCCGCCGGCGCCGACGCGCGCGACGAGCGACGACGTCCCGCAGGTGGAGAACGTGAGGTGCGCGCCGTCCGCGGAGATGGCGAACCCCGAGCGCGGCGCGATCCCCGCCGGGAGCGCGGTGATCTCGCCGCCGGCGCGCGGCCGTCGCACGATCTCGTCGAGGTTCCCCAGCGCGTGACGCGTGTAGTAAATGGCCTCCTGCGACGGCGCCGCGAAGAGCGAGGACTCGGCGACGAAGGTGTACTTCTCGCGCTCGACCAGCGCTCCGCCGGGGGCGAGCTCGCCGAGCGTGCCTTCGGTGATCTGCTGTACGGGCCGGAAGGCCACGAAGACAACTCCATCGCGGAAGGCGGCAAAGTTGTAGGCGTGGCCGCCTTTCGGGGCCGTGGCCAGCACGGTGGGCGGCGCGCCGTCGAACGGCGGCGACCAGCGGATCACCTCGGATCCGCCGGTCCCGGCGATCACGGCGCCGTCGGCCGTCCAGACGGGGTAACCGGTGCCTTTGCCGAGGATGCGTGGCGGAGAGGCCGTATCGCCTTCGATGGGCAAGACCCGGACTTCGCCGCCGGCGCTCGTGCGGTGGAGATAGGCAATCTGCTTCCCGTCGGGCGAGACGCTGGCGGAGTGGTCCCACTCGGGAGAGTGGGTGAGGCGGCGGCGAGCGCCGGTGTCGAGCTCGAGCGCGAAGAGCTCGGTGTCGCCGGGAGCGGCCGGCTCGTGCACCACGGCGTCGAAGAGCAGCGTCTTCCCGTCGGGCGTGAACGACGGATACTCTTCGCAGCCCGGCTCGAAGGTGACGCGGCGCGTGCCGCGGACGGTGACCGGCGTGACCGCGTGCGCCGACTCGACCGCGCCCCGCGTGCCCGCCTGGCGGAGGCGCGGGCGGAGCAGCGCGAGCCCGGCGACGACGGCAGGGACGAGCACCACGGCGCCCGCGACGAGCCACCGGAGGCGGGTCGAGGAGAGCGCGCGGTCGCCGGTGATCGCCGCGCGCGCGGCGGCGGCGAAGGCGGGCATGTCGGCGAAGCGCTGGCTGCGATCGAGCGAGATGGCGCGCATCGCGACCGTGGACGCGGTGGCCGAGATGCGGCGGTCGGGCGCGGCCTTGAGCGGCGAAGGCGGCGTGGTCGAGAGCATCGCCTTCAGCATGGCGGCCGCGCTCACGGCCTCCCACGGGCGCCTGCCGACGAGCAGCTCGTAGAGCACGACACCGAGCGAAAACACCTCGGTTTGCGGGTCGGCGAGCACGCCGTCGGCGTGCTCGGGCGCGAGGTAGGCGGGCGTGCCGAGGATCTCGCCGGCGCGCGTGAGCCCTCCGTTCGCATTCGCGTTCGCGTTCGCGTGCGCGTCCGCGGCGACGCCGGCCCCGGGCGGCTCCGCGGGGAGCGACTCGTCGGCGGTGACGGCGTTGGCGTCCTCGAACGGCGTCGCGTCGGGATCGAGCGAGTCGGGCGCGGTGTCGGCGCCGGGGGAAGGCGGCTCCGCGCCGTCGTCGGACTCCGCGACGTCGCCGTCGGCGCGCGGCGCGACGCGGAGCTTGGCCAGCCCGAAGTCGACGACCTTGAGGCGCCCTTCGCGGGTGCACATCAGGTTGTCGCTCTTCACGTCGCGATGGAAAATCCCGCGCGCGTGCGCGGCTCCGAGCGCGTCGGCGGCGTCGGCGCAGAGGCGGAGCGCCTCGTTGGTGGACACGCCGCGCGCGACGAGATCGGAGATCCGATCGCCCTCGATGAGCTCCATCACCAGGTAGAGCCGACCGCGCCAGCTCCCCACGTCGAAGAGCGTGACGATCCCCGGATGGTTGAGCGCGCTCGCCGCCTGCGCCTCGCGGAACAGGCGCGCGTGGCGTCGCTCGAGGCGCTCACCCGCGAGCGCCAGCCCGAGCGGGAGGACCTTGATCGCCACCTCGCGCCCGAGCCGCTCGTCCATCGCGCGGTACACCTCGCCCATGCCGCCGCGCCCGACGCGGCCGGTGACGCGGTAGTGCTCGATGCGCTGACCGACGAGGCTCACCGCGGGCGCTCGGACACGGTGTCGGCGCCGGCGGCGCCCGCGCGTGCGACCTCGAGGCCGTGCCGCTTGAGGTGGCGGTAGAGCTGCGTGCGGTGGAGCCCGAGCGCGCGCGCCGCGGCGGCGACGTTGCCGCCGTGCTCGGCGAGCGCGGCCTCGATCGCCTCGCGGGTGTGCGGCTCCGGCTGGGCCGGGGGACCGCTCGACGGCTCGTCGGAGCGTCGGCCTGCCGAGGGGCCGAGGTGCTCGACGAGCAGCGCGCGCGCCGAGGTCTCCAGCGCGTCGTGCGCGGCGCGGCGCACCTCGGCGAGCAGCTCGCGCACGTTGCCTGGCCAGGGCCGGAGCACGCAGGTCTCGACGAGCCTGGCGTCGACCCGGAGCGGCACGGGCAGGCTCGCGAGCGCGTGGGCGATGAGCCAGGGGATCTCCTCGACGCGCTCGCGCAGCGGCGGCAAGCGCACCTCGGGCAGGCCGATGCGGTAATAGAGATCGGCGCGAAACCGGCCGTCTTCCGCGGCGCGGCGCAGATCGCGGTGGGTGGCGGAGCAGATGCGCACGTCGACCGGCGTCCCGCGCGAGGCGCCGAGCGGGAGCACCTCGTGCGTCTCGATCACGCGCAGCAGCTTGGCCTGCACGGCCAGATCGAGCTCGCCCATCTCGTCGAGGAAGAGCGTGCCTCCGTGCGCCTCTTGCACGTAGCCGGTGACGTCGGCGGTCGCGCCCGAGAACGCGCCGCGCCGCGCGCCGAAGAGCAGCCGCTCGGCCACGCCCTCGGGGATGGCCGCGCAGTTGACGGCCACGAACGGCCCGCGGGCTCGCGGTCCGCTCGCGTGGAACGCGCGGGCCGCGAGCTCTTTGCCGGTGCCGCTCTCGCCGGTGATCAGCAGGCCCGCGCCCGCGCGCGCGGCGCGACCGACCCGCTCGAGCGCGTCGCGCAGCGCCGGCCCGGACACGAGGTCGGGGAGCGCGTCGATGGCGAAGCGCTCGAAAGGCCTCAAATCGCCGCGTAGAACGAAGATCGACGAGCCGATGCGCAAGACCGCCGGGGGCACCACGCCGATCGATCCCTGGATGCGCACCCCGTCGACCGTGGTGCCGTTGCGGCTCTCGAGATCCCGAACGACGAAGCGCCCCGCGTCGAACGTGAGCTCCGCGTGGCGGCGCGAGGCGCGCTCGTCGGTGAGCGGCAGGCCGCCCGCGTCGTCGCGCCCGAGCACCACGGGCGCGGCCCTCACGGGGATCGGCCGGAGCTCCGGCAGGCCCTCGGAAAAGATCAGCACGGCGCCGGGCTCGGGTGCGTCCTCCCCGATCTCGCAAGAGGCCTCGTCGCGCGTCTGGACGCTGGACATGCGGCGCAGACTAACCGATTCAGGGGATCGTGACGCGCGCCGGCGCGCCGGACAGCGCGATTTCTAGTAGAGCTTCGAGCAGACCCAGAACCGCATATTGTCGCAGTAGCTGCCGCTGCACTGCGCGCCGGCCATGTAGTAGCCGGCCGGAAAATTGAGCTGGCCTCCGAACTCCTCGGACACCCACCCCGTCCACATGCAGCTATTGTGAACCACGTTCGGCGTCACCAGCTTCGTGCACGTGAGCGAGACGTTGTCGCAGTAGCTGCCCGTGCACGAGATGCTGGTCACCCACTCGTCGACATTGCAGAGCATCGCGGGGTTCTCGTCCGAGAAGTAGGGCGTCGCGCGCTGGGCGCCGGGCTTGCCGACGCCGTCGTTCTGGCAATACGTCGCGATGTTGTCGCAGTAGCGGCCGGTGCAGCGCACGCTGCTCATGAGGCTGCCGCTGTCGCAGTAGAGGGGCGGGAGCCCGTCGGACGTGAACGGCGTCCAGCTATTGTTGACGGCTTCTTCCGCGCTCCCGACGCGCTCCTCGGTGGCCGGGTCGTCGAGCCCCTGGACGTCCTGAGTGGCGTCCGCGACGCAGCCGACCAGCGCGAGCGCGCCGGCGAGCGACAGGGAAGCGAGGACGAGAGTGGACTTGAGCGAAGTGAACATGGGTGGGTGATCCTTTTCAAACGAGGGTGAGCGCGAACGCTCGAGATGCGGACTCGACGTCGTCCGTGTCAGGCCCTTGAGCAACGGCCGTGCCGAGCCTCAGCCATCGAGTCCCGCGACGGTCGATCAGCGCGTTGAACGCCCTAATCCAGGGGAAAACAAGGCGCTTCGGGGGTTGAGCAGGCTCTCACCAGGAGGGCCTCGTTCCTGTCCAGGACGAGTGATTGCCGCTGCCTCGGGCTCCGTGCAAGTGACACAGCGGTGACACGGGTAACGACACGTGTCGCCGGCCGCGCCGGGGTGGTGCTACCGTCGGTGCATGGAGCGTTGCACCTTCTATCACTACTGGCGATCTTCGGCGTCCTGGCGCGTCCGCTGGGCCCTGGCGATCAAGGGCGTCGACCACCAAGCGATCGGCGTCGATCTCGTCGCCGGCGAGCAGAGCACGCCCGAGCACCAGGCTCGCAACCCGATCGGGCGCGTGCCCGCGCTGGTGCTCGCCGACGGCCGGAGCCTCGGCGAGTCGGTGGCGATCCTCGAGTGGCTCGACGAGACGATCCCCGCGCCCGCGCTCTATCCAGAGGATCCCTGGCAGCGCGCGCGGACACGGCAGCTCGTGGAGATCATCAACGCCGCGGTGCAGCCGCTCCAGAACATCTCGGTGCTGCGACGGCTCTCGCCCGAGGGCCCGGCGCAGCGGGAATGGGCGGCGCATTTCAACGCGCTCGGCCTCGGCGCGTACGAGGCGCTGCTGGGGAAAATCGCCGCGGAAGGCGGGGGAAATGGCCCTTTTTCGATCGGCGGTGCGCTGACGGCGGCCGACATTTTCCTGGTGCCGCAGGTCGACAGCGCGCGTCGCTTTCACGTCGACGTCGGCCGCTACCCGCGCGTGCTCGCCGCCGAAGAGGCCGCGCGCGCGACGGCGCACGCCGAGGCCGCGCGGCCCGAGAATCAGCCGGGCGGCGCGCCGGGCTGAAGCCGTTGCGGCGGCGCGACGTCGTCGCCGAGCGCCTCGGCCAGCGCCAGGTCGTCGTCGTCGCCCTCGCCCACTTTCTCGAGCGCGACGCGGAGCCGCTGGCTCGCGCACTGCGCCGCGGCGACGCGGATCAGCGACGTCGCCGCGGGGTGCGCCGCCGCGCGCAGCGCCACCGCGGCGGCGAGCCTCCGCTCCGGCGTGGCGTCGGGGCTGCCGATCACCGCCTCGAGATCGTCGATCGAGATCCCCACGTCGCGGTAGCTCGTCCCGCGGCGCGCCACCTCGGCGAGGGCGACGCGCCACTCGCGCACGCTTCGCCCGCGCCGATCGAGGAGCTCGAGCGCCGGCTGCCGGCCCTGCGCGCGCGCCGCCATCGCCTCGCGGATCCGGAGCAGCAACGCCTCGAAGCGCTCGGGTCCGACGCCCGCCGGCGAGAAGATCGTCCGGCTGCGCCCGTCGCGCGTGCGCACCAGGATCCCGAGCCCCGCGGGGCGGATCTCCACCAGCTCTTCGAAAGGCACGAACGTCTCGCGAAAGCCTCGTTTGAAGGCGATTCCATCGGTGCCGATCGTGAGCTCGGGCAGCGCCGTGCCGCGGAGCGCGACCACCGTGGAGAGCGCGAGGAGGCAGGCCCAGACCAGCGCGCCGGTGTCGCCGCGAAAGAGGACGGCGAGGATCCCCAGCGCCGGGAGCGAGCAGTACGCGAGGGCCCCGGCGGTGAACAAGGCGATGAACAGGCGCGCGTTCTGATCGACGAGCTGGATGCGGCAGCGCTGCCGCGCCACGTCGACCCGCGCCGATCGGAGCAGCGCCGCGGCCTCGTCGGCGGCCCGGACGCCGACGTCGATCACGTCGCCGCCCTTCAAATGCAGCTCGACGCTGGTGCCGGCGCGCGTCGGGACGACGAAGCCCGTCTCGACCTCGGCGAGCGGGACGCGGCGGAGACCCCCGCGCTCGATCACCAGATCGTTGCGATCGCAGCGAATCACGCCGCGGGGCGCGAACCACGATCGGTTGAAGACGAACGCGGCGACGCCGAGGACGACGGCCGCGAGCGCGCCCAGGCCCAGCGCCGGATCGGCGAAGGCGGGCGCGTCGATCCCCCTCGGCGCGGCGAAGTGCCAGCCGACCTGGAACAGGAACGGGATCAAGATCGCGGACGCGGCGACGCGCTCCAGCTTGCGCGCGAGGCCCCGGCGAAGCGTGGCGATGCGCGGGCTCTCGATCGACGCGGGCTCGCTCATCCGCCGAATGTGCCCTTGAACCGGCGCGGTGACCAGACCTCGTGGTTCCCGGAGGCGCGTGGCAGCGGGCCTGTGGTACAGCTCGACCCCTGGATCTTCACCGCACGAGGGATCGCACCATGCACGTTCACGCCACGATGACGCTCGCCCCCGGCCGGGCAGAGACGGTGAGCGACTTGCTCGCTCGCTCGCTCCCGCTGATTGGCACGCTCGGCTGGAAGCTCGGCGGCTCGTTCCGCGTGCTCGACGGGCCGACACGCACGCTGCTCAACCTCTGGGACATCCCCGACGCCAACGCCTTCGCCAACCTGCCGGGCCAGATCGCCCAGCACCCCGATCTCGCGAAGATCATGGTCGGCCTCGAAGAGGCCATGACCCACAACGAGCTCACGCTGATGAGCCAGACCGCACCGGCGAGCCCCGCGGCGGCCGGCGCGAAGGCTGCGAACGAGAAGACTGTCTATCTGCGCGAGACGGTGACGGCCCTCCCCGGCCAGGCGCGCGGCCTCGCCGCCCTGCTCGCGCAGTCGGTCCCGCTCCTGGAAAAGCAGGGCTTCCGCTTCCTGGGCGCGTGGCGCCGCGCCACCGGCGCGAGCCGGATGACCATGAACCTGTGGCAGCTCCCCGCCTCGGCAGAGAGCCTCTCGATTCACGATATCGTCGAGGAAGACGCCGAGGTCGCGAAGACCTTCGCGGCCATCGCCGAGGCCTCCAGCTCCGTCGAGCTGACCTACCTGAAGAAGATGCCCTTCAGCCCCTGATCAGCTCCCGCGATAGGTGGAGTACCCGAAGGGATTCAGCAGCAGCGGAACGTGGTAGTGCTGCGCTGGATCCCGGATTTCAAAGGCGATCGTCACCTCGGGATAGAACCCCTCGACGCCCAGCGCCGCGAAGTACGCGGCGGTGTGGAACGTCAGCCGATACACGCCGGGGATCACCGGCTCGCCCTGCGGGAGCAGCGTCCGGAGGCGCCCATCGGCGTCGGTGGTGCCGCGGCAGATCTCTCGATGGCTGCCTTCGGTGCGGAGATCCAGGACCACGAGCACCCCTCCGGCGGGGCGCCCACGGGACGTATCGAGGATGTGGGTGGTGATGGCGCTCATGCGGAAAACAGCTTCTCCAGGCGGATCCTCGTAATCTTGCGCTGCTCCTCGGCGGCCACGCCGAGCTCTTTCTCGGCGTCGTTGCCGAGGCGCTCTTCCAGGATGGCCAGCATCTCGGTCGGGGTCTTGCCCGTGGCGCAGACGATGTAGATGTGGCCAAACTTCTCGTCGTAGGTGCGGTTGCCGTCGGCCAGCGCGGCGGCGACCTGGCCGGAAGGGGGCCCCGAGGCGGCCTGCTCCTCGTGCGACCACTCCTTGGCGAGCGCGCTCTGCTCCTTCTCGGCCCGGCGCTCGCCGATGCGCGGGTGGGCGCGGAACGCTTCGAGCCAGTCGCTCTTGTCGAGGTTCGCCCAGGTCGCGTCGGCGGCGGCGAGCGCGCGGCTCATCTCGCCGAAGGGGCGAAGCGCGGCCATCTTCGCGGCCCACGAAGACGAGCCGCAGCACGAGAGCAGATCGGCGCAGGCCTCGGCCCTGGTCAAGGTGTCGAGTCGGGCCACCCGCGCCGCGATCAGGCCACCCCAGCTCAGCGTCCCGAAGAGGCGGAGTCGGCTCACGCCGCCGTCGGGGTAGATGTTGAGTCGAACGTGGGTGAACGGGCCGCGATCCTGGAGCTCGTCCTCGAAATTGTGGCGCGTGTGGGCCTGGAGCTTGGTCCGCGGGAGGATTTCTCTCCACTCCACGTAAGGGTCGCCCAGCGCGGGGCCGGGGAGGGCCACTCCGCCGTCGATCATGCAGGTATCGGGGTAGTTGCCCTTGAAATGGTTGGTGTCGACCTCGATCCGCGTCAGCGTGGCTTCGCGCGTCAGCTCGAGCAGCGCCCAGTCGAAGCCGGGGCCGCGGCGGCGCTTCGTCTCCCAGCCATCGCCCATGTTCACGGCGCGGCCGGGCATGATCAGGTTGTGGCGGACGCCGAAGAACATGTCGCTGCACGAGAGCACCCGCCCCCCGTTCTCGGCCGCGGCGACGTCGATCTCGGACGCCGCGCCCCGGGCGCCGAGGCGGCGGATATCGGGGACCACGTCGCCGTGAACCCGGAGCCGGGCCACCCCGCCGTCGGGGAAGATGTTGAATCGAAGGTGGGTGTAGCGGTGCGGCGAGGCGACGGCGAAGAGGTTCTTCGAGTCCCCGTTGAGCTGCGATTTCGGGAGGATCTCTTCCCACTTCGTGGCTTCGGAGAGCAGCTCTTCCGCCGAGGCGTCGGGCCGCGCCGCGCAGGCCTCGATCGAGCAGTGATCGGGGTAATTGCCGCGGAAGAACGCGGTGTCGACCACCACGCCGCGGACGATCCCGGGGGCGCCGAGGCGGATCACGGCGAAGTCGTGGCCCGGGCCGCGCTTGCGCCGCGACTCCCATCCATCCATCCATTTACCGCGGTCGGTGTACTCGTGCTCCAGGAACACCGCCGCCTTCGGCTTGAGCAGGTTCTCTTTCTCGGCGAAGAAGTCGTCGTTGGCGTAAATCACGGCGCCGCCGAGGCGCTCGGAGGCGAGATCGAGGAGCTCGGTGAACGAGGACATGGCTCAACCCTCCCGGGCGGCGGGGGCCGCGACGTCGGATTTGCCTTCCAGAGGCCGGGTTCCGCGCATGAGCCGCGCCGCCGTCCACCCGACCAGGATCATCACGCCGAAGATCACCCAGCTGTAGTCGTTGCCGAAGGTGTTCGGGTAATGGTTGCTGAGCATCAGGAACACCAGCGGGACCACGAGGAAGGTGTTGTGCTTGGAGCGCTGCGGGCCCCGGGCCGAGAGCGAGGCCTCGGGCCGCTTGCCGTCCTTGGCCGCCGCCAGCATCTTCGTCTGCGAAGGGAGGATGCGCATCCACACGTTGGCCGCCATGATCGTGCCGATCACGAACCCAACGTGGATGTAGGCGGCGCGGGGGCTCATCACCTTCTTGAGGCCGTACGAGAGGCCGACCAGGGCGAAGAAGCCAATCACGGCGATCGCCGCGTCGTGCTTGCCGAGGGGCGATTGCACCATCAGGTCGTAGACAATCCAGCTCCCGAGGACGACGCCGACGCCGACCAGCGCGGCGGTGTGGTAGCTCTGCTCCGGCTCGACCAGGAGGCCGCCAAAATAATAGGTGAGGGTGATCAGCGCCACGCCGCTCAGCCAGGTGATCGCCGACTCCCATTTGAACCAGTGGAGTGTGCGCGGCATGATCTCGGGCTGCTTCTGCTTCTCGACGAGGTAGAAGCCGCCGCCGTGCACCATCCAGAGGTTACCGACCACGTTCGGGGGCGTGCTCGCGTCGGCGACGAAGCTCTTCTCGAACCAGTTGAAGAGGTACGTCTGCCCGATCCAGAGGATGGCGGCGAAGATGTGCACCCACCGGACGGCGATCTGCAACCATACGAAGACGTCGGAGGAATCCATTGAAATGACCTCGGGAGGGGGCGCGGGAAATTCGCGGCCCGGGGCGCCGCGAGCGCGCACCGCGCTCACCGCCACGTTCGGACAATTGACTGGAATTACTGGTGATTTCGGGTTTCTCGCCCCCGAGTGGTGCGGCCTTCGCGGGCGAGCCTACCGCCGCTCGCGGCCCGGCTGCAAGGCCGCACCGCGCGGGCGCATGTTGTCGAGGCCCCACCGATCCGACTACAGTCGCGCCCCCCATGGAACTCTTCGAAGATCGGACGCCCGCTCGCTGCCTCTACGGCGCTGCTCTCCTCGGCCTCGCCGTGCTCGGCGGCGTCGCCTGCACCAGCAAGAACGACAAGCCGGGCAGCAGCTCGGGCACCGCGAAGCCGGTCGCCGAGGCGCCCGCCCCGACCGGCCAGGCGACGATCACCGGCGTGGTGACCTTCGACGGCGCCGTCCCCGCCGCCGAGCCCTGGTCCGGCAGCAGCAACCCCGAATGCAAGACGCTGCGCCCCGACACGATCCAGCTCGTGAAGGTGCAAGACAAGAAGGTGGAAGAGGCCTTCGTCTACGTGAAGGAGGGCTTGCCCAAGGGCTCGTACCCCACGCCGACCGCGTCCGTCCCGTTCGATCAGAAGGGCTGCGAGTTCTCCCCGCGCGTCTTCGGCGTGATGCAAGGGCAAGACATCGCCGGCAACAACAGCGACAAGCTCCTTCACAACGTGAAGTCGACCGAGTTCAACCAGGCCTTCCCCTTCAACACCAGGAAGGCCATGAAGCTCAACGACGCCGCGGTGATGTCGACGATCAAATGCGACGTCCACCCGTGGATGCGCGCCTACGCCGGCGTGATGGAGCACCCGTATTTCGCCACCACCAAGGCCGATGGCTCGTTCGAGATCAAGGGCCTGGTCGACGGCGAGTACACCGTGGCCGTGTGGCACGAGAAGCTGGCCGGCGCGGAGATGAAGGTCAAGACCTCGGCGGCGGCGCCCGGGAAGGTCGAGCTCGCGTTGAAGTTCAAGTGAGCCTTGGCTAGAGAAAGCTGGCGATCTCCTCCAGCGATTTCCTCGTGATCGCGGGGACTTGCGCGCCCTCCGCCGGATACCCCACGACCAGGATCAGAAAAGGGCGCTCGTTGGCGGGGCGCCCGACGATCTCGTTCAGGAACTTCATCGGGCTCGGCGTGTGCGTGAGCGACGCGAGCCCGGCGTGGTGGATCGCGGTGATCAAGAGGCCTGTCGCCAGGCCGACCGACTCCTGAGCATAGTAATGCTTCACGCTCCGGCCGTCGGGGAGCACCCCGTGGCTCTGGGCGAAGACGACGATGAGGTACGGCGCGATCTCGAGGAAGGCCTTGTTCTCGTCGGTCCCGAGAGGCGCCAGCGCCTCCAGCCACTCGGGAGGGGCCTTGTGGTGATAGAACTCGTGCTCTTCCTTCTCGGCCTCGACGCGGATCCGGCGCTTGAGGGCGGAATCGCCGACGACGACGAAATGCCACGGCTGCATGTTGGCGCCGCTCGGCGCGGTCCCGGCGGCGCGGACGCAGTCTTCGATGATCTCGCGCGGCACGGCGCGATCGGAGAAGTCGCGCACGGTGCGGCGCCGCTGGAGCTCGGCGCGGAAATCGGAGGCGCGCCGCCGCATTTCGTCGATGGGGAGCTCTTGGTAGCTGGGATGCGGGATGAAGGTCGGGGGCACCAATCACGTCTCCTGGAGTCGCCGGGTCGCGCGCGAGCTCGTGGACGACAGCGGCTGCTTCAGGTGAGCACGTCAGTCACGGTGCGGGCCCCGATGACGTTCTCGATCCAGCGGTCGAGGGTCGCGGGATCGGTGCATGCCTGGATGCGGGCGCGGTCTTCCTCGCCGGTCGCGATGCCTGCGCGCGCGAGGAAGCGGAGGAGCATCGCGCGCTTGTCCTTGAGCTCGCGTACCTGCGCGCGATGGTCGGCGATCCGCTCCAGGAATTCGGAGAAGGCGGTGTCGTCCTCGGCTTCGGTCGGTTGTTCCATGATCTTCAGCTCCAGCGCCCTTCGCATGGGCTCGCGCAAGGCATTGTAAACGATTTTGAAGTAGGCCGCCGCATGCTCTCGGTCGAGCTGACCCAGCCCGGCGAGCGCCGCAAAGACCACGGCGAGGCCGTTCGGGCCGTTCCCGTGCGCGACCGCGGACAGGATCGCGAGCTCCGTCTCCTGCTTTGCCTCGGCCTCGGTCGTGACCTCGGGTACGATCGACGGGCCCAGGACGAGGGGCTGGACGCTGCCGAGGCCCAGACCGAGATCGATCTTCTCTGCGGCCCAGGTAGCGACCCGAGCGTCGGTCGCGATCACGAGGACAATCGCGGGGCACTCTTTCTGGGCTCTCACGACGACCACGTAAACGGGCCAGGAGTACAGTTTGCGCGGGTCGACGTCGCGCTGCGCTTCGAGGATGATCGAGAGCACGAGCTGGCCCGTCTCCGAGAGGAGCTCCAGCACCAGATCGGCGCGGAACTCCACCGGGATGAGCTGATCGAGCGACGACTCGACCACTCTCACCGTGGAATAGCGCGGTAGCTCGAGGTGAAAGAGGATCTCCAGGAAATGGGGGGCGAGGCGCGGATTGTCGCGGAACATCGCGACGAAGCCGTTGTGCTCCAGCGTCGGCATGGGTTGGAAGCTAATCCGCGCAGACGGAGTACGCAAGTCGCAATATGCCAGTCAGAGAAGATATGCTGTGGGCGTGCGTGCTTTGCGGTGCTTCATTAATAACCGGCACCTGATTGATTAGCGGTGCCTGTTTGGCGTCGACGACCGCCGTCTCAGCTCCTCCGGATCACCCGCCCGCGCGCGCTCCCCGGGAAGCTCCCCGCCTCGTAAACGCACTCCCCGCGCAGGAACGTGGCCTCCACGGTCCCGAACAGCGTCTCCCCCGCATAGGGCGTGATCTTGTGCTTGTGCTCGATCTCCGCGGCTTGCACCGTGTGCGTGGCCTCGGGATCCCAGATCACCAGATCGGCATCCAGTCCCACCGCGATCCGCCCCTTCTTCGCGCCCAGACCGGCCAGCTTCGCCGAGCCCTCGCACATCCACCTTGCGAGGTCGACGAGGCTGTTCCCGCGCGCCCGCGCCTCGGTCCAGATCACCGGCAAGCCGAGCTGGAGGGAGGCAATCCCGCCCCACGCGGCCTCGAAATCGCCGGCCTCCAGCTTCTTCAACGCCGGGGTACAGGGCGAGTGATCCGACACCACGAGGTCGATCACGCCCTCGCGCAGGGCCGCCCAGAGCTTCTCGCGATTCTCTCTCTCCCGGATCGGTGGAGCGCATTTGTACGGCGTCGCCCCGTCGGGGATGTCTTCCGCGGCGAAGTGCAAATAATGGGGCGTGGTCTCGGCCGTGAAGGGCAATCCCTCTTCCCGGGCGCGGCGCAGGCTGCCCAGCGCTCCCGAGGAGGACAGGTGCACCACGTGCACGGAAGCCTTCGTTTCGCGGCAAAGCGTGACGAGCAAGGCAATCGCCAGATCCTCGGCGGCGCGCGGTCGCGACCTCACGTAGGTGGCGTACGCGCGGTGATCCAGGCCGGCGATCAGGGCCTCTGCTGCCTCGATTGGCCCGGGCAGCTCGGCGTGGCAAAGGAGCGGCGCGCCCGAGCCGGCGAGCTCGGCCATGGCCAGGCGCAGATCCGGCTCGCGCACCCAGCCGAACTCCGGGACGCCCGAGTCGACCATGAAGCACTTGAATCCAAGGGCGCCCGCGTCGAGCAGCTTGCGCAGCTCCTTCGCGTTGCCAGGCACCGCGCCGCCCCACAGGCCCACGTCGATCCAGCACTGCCCCTCGGCCGCGCTGACCTTGGCTTCGAGGCCAGCCACGCTGGTGGTCGGAGGGATGCTGTTGAGGGGCATGTCGACGATGGTCGTCACGCCTCCCCGGGCGGCGGCGCGGGTCGCGGTCGCGAAGCCCTCCCACTCGGTGCGGCCAGGCTCGTTGATGTGAACGTGGGAGTCGACGATGCCGGGCATGATCACCCGGTCGCCGGCGTCGCGCACCGGGCACCCCGGGGGCACCTCGTCGTGGCCGGCGACAGCGGTGATCACCCCGCGGGTGACGTGGATCGACGCCGGGACGACCGCGCCGCCGGTGACGACCCGGCGGCTCCTGAGCACGAGATCGGGGAGCATCAGAGTCTCAGTTGTGCTCGGTGGAGACCCAGGGCACGCGGTGCTTGCAGGTCATCGGGATGGAGACCCCACAGACACCCTCCGGATCGAGGCACCCCTGCTTGTTGGGGCACTGGTTCGGATCGAACTTCTTCGGATCGCACTTCTTCGAGCAGAAGTCGGGGTAGGGCAGAGGAGCGTTGTAGCCGCCGCCGTTGGTGTCGAGGTAGATCGGGTTGGAGACGGCGTACGCCGGGGTCGGGAACCAGTCCGGCAGCGTCGGCGTGGAGCCGAAGAAGGTGTTGACGACCGGGATCAGCGCGAAGGCGTCGGACGTCACCTTGGAGAGCTGGATCTCGCCAAAAGGCACGTCGACCGAGACCGGGCTCATCAGGTTCTGGCTCTGCACGCCCATGGCGATGACGACGATCCAGCTATCGCGGCCGGCTGGCACGTCGAGCTCGACCTTCTCGTTGAAGTCGTCGATGGCCGTGGGGAGGGTCTTGGGCTCCTTCACCTTCACCAGGTGACCGTTCTCGTAGATCTCGATCCGATCGACGCCGAACCAGCTCGCGGTCGAGACCTTGAGATCGAGCATCACCTTGCCGCCGGCGGTGGCCTTGGCCGTCTCGCCGAAGGTCTTGCCGTCGACGCTGGCGCGGATGAAGGGGCCGTAGCTCGTCACCGCGGTGCCGGCGCGCAGGCTGGCGGTGGCCTGGTCAATCGAGAGTGAGCCCGGATCGTCGGTGGGGCTCTGGAACCAGGTGCGCGGGTAGCCCGGCTCGTGCACGCCGTCGTGGCTGTCGCTGCTGGCGATGTGGGTCTTGATCATCCCCCGCTCCAGGTAGCGGAAGTAATCGTCGACGTGGCCCGATCGGTAGGTGCAGGGCTGTTGCGCCGCGTCGCGCGGGACAGGCCCGCTCTTGTACGTCGCCGGGCTGCACAGGCTCTGGCCCTGCTCCGCCGTGAAGGGGAAATTCCAGATGGCCTCTTGCTCTTCGGGCGTGCGAATCAGGATCCGCTTCATGGACTCCCAGGCCAGCGCCGTGCGGTTCCGGTGCTTGCAGACGTCGAAGCGCTCGCCCGGCTTGCAGGCCGCGAACAGGCCAGTCGACATCTCGGGGCACACCGTAGCGAGCTCGGCCTCGTCCTTGGCCGCGTCGAGGCGGGCGCGGCAGCGGTTGTAGTCCACCACCTCTTCCACCGTGGCCGTGCGCACCAGATCGAAGCGCTTGCCGTTGATCAGCTCCATCGCGTCGAAGTCGCAGGTCGCGGTGCGGAAGACCGGGTTCTTCTCTTCCAGCGTGCCGAGCTTGCGCGCCATCGTGAACGGGTCGACGCCGAGCTGATCGATGTAGCCGAAGAAGCCGTCGCGCGGGTGCGCGAGGATGGTGAACGGCACGGTGTCGCCGTCGCCCATGTGGTGCAGAGCGTCGATGATCTGCGCGCCCGACTCGCAGGTCGGATCGTGCGAGCCGTGCGTGGGCACGATCTGCGAGTCGTACTTGAGCGGGAAGGCGATGAAGTGCCCCTGCTCGATGGTCGTGGTCTCGACGCCGATCGCGGTCGCCACGTAGGGCGTGAGGAACAGCTCGCGCAGCGTGGGTGTGTAGTCCGTCTCGACGTCGTGATCGGTGGGGATCGCCAGCTCGACCTGCTCGTCGACCACCGTGGTCACGCGCCGCGGGAGCGGCATCCCGCTGTCGAAGCTCGGCGCCGAGTGGAGGTGCATGTCCGTCGACATCCACCCCGTCGTGTCGACCTCGTGCCGCAGGAGAGCGTCGAAGCGCTTGATGTCGCCCGCGCCGATCGTGACGTCTTTCTCGACGATGCTGTACTCGGGCCCGCGCGAGGCGCGGATCAGGTAGCGGCCCGGCTCGATCCGGAGCGAGCCCACGCCCGTCGCCGACGACTCGACCGATCGCACGCCGTTGCCGAGGCGGCCGTCGCCCATGTACGGCCGCCGCGCGCCGTCGCGCTCGAGCGGGTGCCCGCTCGCGTCGAGCGAGACCATGGTGATCTTCGCGGGCATGAGCGCGCCGCTCTCGTCGGCGACGCGGTACTCGACCTTGCCGGCCTCGGGGAGCACCGGGGCGATCTTCACCGTCTTGCCGACCTCGACGGTGATCCGCTCGGGCTTCGAGATCGACATCCCGTCTTCGCTGCGGGCGACGACGAGGTAGGTGCCGGCGGGGATCGTGGTGTGGAAGTCGCCGTCCTCGACCAGATCGAGGCCCACGTCGGCGTCGACCACGTCGAGCAGGCCCACGTCGTTCTCGGCCCGGTAATTGGCCTCGGCAACTTCGTCAACGCTGTTCCACGATCGCTTCGAATCGGGATCGCGGAAGAGGAACACGTGGGCGTTGGCGCCGGGATCGCCGGTCGACATTTGCACCACGCCCTCGACCACGCCGGTGGGCGTCTTGCGCGTCTTCCACACGTCGGCCGCGACGCTGGCGATGTCGCCGTCGCCGACCGCGAGGTAGCGCTCGTAGGTGAAGGCGCGCGCGTTGTCGCAGTCGGCGTCGTCGGACTTGTCGAAGAGGCAGCTCTTGGTCGCGGCGAGGAACGCCGTGGCCGCGCTGGCGAAGATCGGCACGTTGACCACGGTCGGGCCCTCGCCCTCGCGCGGCGCGGTGAAGTACCCGTACGAGACGTCGCTGCTCGAGGCGGCCACGAAGTCGAACGTGAGCGGCTTCTGGAAGGTGTTGCGACCGGCGTAAAAGGCTTCGTTCACCGCCTTTTCCTCGTCGAAGCCCATCCGCGGCGCCCAGACGTCGGTCTGGTTTCCGAAGAAGACGAAGTCGCCCGCGAGCATGCCCGCGCGGTGGGTGGCGGTGGGGGTGTTCTGGTTGTCGCCGAAGATGGTGTCGAAGACGCTGGTCACGCCCTGCGTCTGATCGAGCTGGAGCGCCTCGCCGCACTCGCAGGTGGGGCAGCCCTGGGCGTCGGACTTGAAGCCGTGCTCGCACTTGTTGATGTCGCACGCCGGGAACGCGCCGCAGCCGTCGGGCCCGGGCTCCTCGAGCAGCAGCACCGTCTTGATGGTGACGTGACGATCGCCCGGGCGAAGGATGTAGTCGGTGCGGAAGTGGATCAGCGTCTTGATGTTCGGGAAGAGCGCGCCGAGCAGATCCTTCTGGTTGCGGAGGATCGCCAGCGCCTCGAACAGGAACGCGCCCTTGCCGTCGACGCGGATCGAGGCTTCCTGGCCGTCGCTCCCGTCTTTCTGCACCTTGACCTGCGTGGCCTCGGGGTCGGGCACGAGCAGGTTGGCGATGGGGAAGAGCTCGGCGAAGCGGTCGTGACCGAGGTTGTTCTCGTCGCCGACGCGGTCGCGCCGGATGTCGACGTCGACGATGCTGCCGCCGAAAATGCCGGGGCCGGGCGAGTCTTTCGGGCCGAGGATGTTGACGCGGATCTGGTCGTTTTCCAGGATGAAATCGCCGAGATCGGCCATGGCCACCGGGCCGCCGATCAGCTCGGCGCGGTCCTCGCAGACCTTGGCGTGGAGCAGATCTTTGCCGTCGGCGCAGCCCGGGATCCCCGGCGCGACACCGAGCCCGGCGAGGAGCGCCGCGGCGATCACCGATCGGCGCAAGAGGCGTTTGCGGTTCGTCATCGGCGTTCCTCCGGCGTCACAGGTTGAGCTGGAGCTGGAAGACCAGAGAGTCGTTCTTCAACGAATTCCCGTGGATTTCCTGCCGATGGGTGAAGTCGAGGTTGGCCTTCAAGAAATCGTGGAGCACGTGGTAGCCGAGGCCGCCGCTCGCGAGCCAGCTGTCGGCCTCGTCTTTCACCGAGGTGTTCGGATCGATCCACTCGAAGCGCGCGTTCACGCCGAAGCGGTTCTTGACGATCATGTACCCGAGCTCGCCGATCATCGCGAGCGACTGCACCGTGGAGATCTGCGCGGTGGGCTGCGTCGGGATGTCGTGCGGCGACGCGTGGTTGGAGATGAACTCGCCGAGGAGGTGGAAGCCGTGCGAGTGGAGGAGCACGTCGCCGCCGGCGCCGACGAGGTTGCGCGTGCCTCCGTTGCTGAAGAAGAAGCTCGCGCCCATGCCGACCCGGAACGGGCCTTTTCGCAGGTCTTCGATGGTGTTGCCGAGACTGCCCAGCGGCTCGCTGTCGAGGCGCGCCGCGTAGGTGAGCCCGTCGAAGCGGTTGCCGAGGAGGGCGGCGTTCTCGCCGTAGCCCTCGTAGAAGCGGTCGGATCGCTCGAGGCCGTTGTACACGCCGAGCGCGTAGTTGAGCGCGCCCTTCCAGAGGTGCCCCTCGACGCTCATGCCGAGCTGGTGGAACGGCGCCATCGCCCGCACCGCGAGGGGGCGCTCGATCATCGCGCCGCCGCCCGACTCGATCATCGCCGAGCGCGAGAAGGGCAGGTCGCGCGCGCCGGCGAAGAGCTGGATCGACTTCCACTTGTCGTAGCCGAACCACGCGTCGTGGAGGTGCGCGGTGCCCTTCTCGTCGGAGTCGAACTCGGCGGTGATCCGGAACGGGACGCGATCGTAGAGCTTCCCTTCGAGGCCGAAGCGCGCGCGTCGCATCCGGAAGCCGCCGCGCTCCGCGGGATCGCCCGATTGCAGGAACGAGTCCTTGCCGACGTAGGGGATGGCCTGGGCCTGGATCAGCACGACCGGCTGGAGCGTGAGCGGGCCGAGGTCGACGTGGAGCAGCTCGCGAAAATCGGGCGAGCCGTCGCCGTCGTCGTGCGACGCGATGGGGCCTGTTTTCTCGATGGTTTGCGCCTGCGCGGGCGACGCGCCGAACGCGAGGATCGAGGCCGAGATGAGGGCCGAGAGCGGGGCACCGAAGACGAGGGCGCGGGTGCGCGAGTGCATGGGAGGCCTCCTGACCCGAGGCGAGGCACCCCTGGTCGCGCCGCTAGGTAACGCGAAATGCCCGTGGATCTCAAGAGGCGGAGACGCCCCGGCGCGGCAAATCTGCGGCGGGTCGGCGCGCTCCGGGGGACAGCGCGACGAGAAGCCTCACAAACTCGCCACGATGTTGCTCACCGCATGACGAGGGCGCCAATCACCGAGGCGAGGAGGAGGGTCGCGACGACGACGATGGCCACCACGGTCCCCGACACGGAGCCGCTCGGCGCGGGGGCGGCCGGGATCATCGAGGGCGTCGCGGCGTCGAGCATCACCACGGCGTGCCCCTGAGCCGCAAAGAACTGCTGGAGGCGGCCCACGAGATCTTGATAGCTGCTCCCGTCGACGGGGAACGGAGCGCCCTTGAAGCGCATCGCGTGGACGTCGCGGAGGTGGCGGAGCGTGCGGATCTCGGCCGTCTTGCCGACCGGGCTCGTCGATCCGATGACCATCGCCGAGGTGCCGTCTGGAGGCACGAGGCGGAGGTGCTGGAGCGCTTGCTTGCCGCCCTCGGTCGAGGGGCCGACGGGGGTCGTCAGCTCGATCTTCCAGTGCACGGGGCCCGGCAATCCGGCGGCGAAATTGATGTGGAACAGGGTGGCGAAGTCCATCGCTTGAGAGGCGATGGCCGTGAACTTTCGCTCGCGTGAAGGAGGCACGATCGGCGAAGCTAGCACGATTCCGTCGGCGACAGCACAGCGTCCGGAGCCTGGATTTCAGGCTCCGAGACGATGCGCCGCGATCAGCCGAGCAGGCTTTTCAGCGTCTCGCCCATCGCGGCCGGGGTCGGCGCGACCTTGATCCCGGCGGCCTCGAGCGCCTCGATCTTCTCCGCGGCCGTTCCCTTGCCGCCCGAGATGATCGCGCCCGCGTGGCCCATGCGCTTGCCTTCCGGCGCGGCGCGGCCAGCGATGAGCGCGGCGACGGGCTTCTTCATGTTGGCCTTGATCCACGCGGCGGCCTTC
This sequence comes from Byssovorax sp., assembly GCA_040006075.1. Classification (GTDB taxonomy): domain Bacteria; phylum Myxococcota_A; class Polyangia; order Polyangiales; family Polyangiaceae; genus JANYGI01. Next base: position 30,389 of record JBDTXR010000053.1, read on the forward strand.
TGCTCGGCGCCTCCGCCGATCTCGCCGATCATGATCACGCCGTGGGTATCTGGATCGTTGTTGAAGAGCTCGAGCACGTCGATGAAGTCGAGGCCGGCGACGGGATCGCCGCCGATGCCGACGCAGCTCGACTGGCCAATGCCGAGCGCCGTGAGCTGACCGACCGCTTCGTACGTGAGCGTGCCGCTCTTGGAGAGCACGCCGATGTGGCCCTTGAGGTGAATGGCGCCGGGCATGATCCCGATCTTGCACTCGCCCGGGGTGATGACGCCGGGGCAGTTCGGCCCGACCAGGCGCGCCGATTTGCCTTCGAGGTAGCGACGCACCTTCACCATGTCGAGGACGGGGATGCCCTCCGTGATGCAGATGACGAGCTTGCAGCCGGCGTCGACGGCCTCGACGATGGCGTCGGCCGCGCCGGGCGGCGGGACGAAGATGCACGAGGTGTCGGCGCCCGCGAGCTTCACCGCGTCCTCGACGGTGTCGTAGATCGGCACCGTGTTGTCGAACATCTGACCGCCGCGGCCGGGCGTGACGCCGGCGACGACGTTGGTGCCGTAGGCGATGCAGGCGCGCGCGTGGAGAGCGCCGGACTCGCCGGTGATGCCTTGAAATACGACGCGAGTATCTTTGTTGACGAGGATGCTCATTTGTTTACGCGGCCTTTCCGCGGACGGCAGCCACGATCATCTGCGCGCCTTCGCCCATCGAGCCGGCCGCCTGGATGGCGAGGCCGCTCTCGTTGAGGATCTTCTTGCCCTCTTCCACGTTGGTCCCTTCGAGGCGGACGACGAGCGGGACCTTCAACCCAAGCTCTTTCGTGGCGGCGACGATGCCGTTGGCGACGATGTCGCAGCGCATGATCCCGCCGAAGATGTTGACGAAGATCCCCTTC
>JBDTXR010000054.1:0-30907 GCA_040006075.1 Byssovorax sp.
TGCGGGCCGAGGCCGCGCGCGATCTCCGCGAGGCCGAGGCCCGGCTCGACGCCGAGCGCGCCGCGGCCACCGAGGCCAACGCCGGCGCGCCGCCGCAGATCCAGCTCGCGCTGCTCGGCGCTACGCTCCCGCCGGGGCGCGCGTTCTGCAGCGTGCCGCTCGCGGTCGCGCGCGCCGAGGGCTGCCCGCTCGCGACCGCCCCGCCCGCCGAGGTCCGCGCCCGCCGCGGCCGCAAGATCGACGACGCCGACGCCTCGCCCGACGAGGTGCTCACCGCGCTGGAGCTGCAACGACGGCACCTGCAAGACGCGCTCGATCACGCCCGGGTCCTCGAGATCTCGGCCCAGCGCGCGTTCAGCGAGGCCGACGAGGCGACGCGGTTCGAGGAGGCGACGCTGGACAAGGAGCGCGGGGCGCTGGGGCAGATCGAGCGGATGCTCGGGCACGCGGACGCGACGCGGCGCGAGGTCGACGCCACCGAGGAGGAGCTCGCGCGCACCGAGAAAGAGCTGCGCCGCTCGTACGATCGGCAGGAAGGCTTCCGCAAGCACCACGCCGCAGCGCTGGAGAAGGTCTCGGATCGCTTCGCCTACGTGGTCCGCGCGCTCCTCGGCGACGCGATGGGCGGGCGGATCGAGGACGACGGCCGCCGCCTCGCGCTCGGCGTCGACGAGCACGGCGACCGCGAGAGCGCGGCCGTGGCGACGATCAAGCTCCTGGCCTTCGATCTGGCCGCGCTCACCGCCAGCATCGAGGGCCACGGCGCGCTCCCGCGCTTCCTGATCCACGACGGCCCGCGCGAGGCCGACATGGATCAGACCATCTACGAGCGGCTCTTTCTCTACGCGAAGAGCCTGGAAGAGCGCTTCCGCGGCGACGCCGGCTTCCAGTACATCCTCACGACCACCGCGCCGCCGCCGGCCTCGCTCCAGCGCGCGCCCTGGCTCCTCGATCCGGTGCTCGACGCCTCGCGCGCCGAGGGCCGCCTCCTCGGCGTGGATCTGTAGGCCATCGTCGATCTGGTGGTGGGCACGTCGGGCATGTAAAACGGGATCTTCGCCAGCGCCCGCGGCGCGAGGAGATCTCCCGAACATGCCCCCGAGACCGTTCGAGCATCAGGACGCCGATCGCAAGCCCGACGAGGCGCTGCGGGCCGAGGCGCGCGCCCACCTCGGCGCGACGCCCCACCTCCAGCTCGTCGCCGAGCTCCTGGGGCGGCTGCGCGCGCTCGATCTGCCCTGGTGGACGGCCGAGATGCAGCGCGAGCGCTGGAGCGCGACCGAGCGGATGCGCTGGTATCGCGCCCGCCCGGATCTGCGGCAGAAGATCACCACCTCGCTCACGGGCCTCGCGCCGCGGGCCGCGCGCAAGAAGACCCCCGACTTCCAGGGCGCGCTCCTCGACTCGGTGATCGACGAGGGCGACGTCGCGCCGCGCGCGTTCGAAAACGCTTACGATCCCGGGGATCTCGTCACGTACGGGCCGGTCGAGAGCTTCTGGCACGCCTTCATCGAGAAGATGCCGTGGGCCCAGGACACGCCCGCGCATCAAGAGCTGATCGCCTGGTTGTTCGACGCGCTGCTCGCCGATCACGGCGCCGTCGACGGGGTGAACCGCACGCCGATCCTCACCGCGTGGGACGCGCGCACGGCGATCGACGGGCGGGTCTGGCACACGAAGATGCCGCTCGAGATCCGCATGGCGATCGACGAGGCGCGCTTCAAGAAGCAGCGTGAGCGGCCGGGCGAGCCGTTCCACGCCGAGAGCGATCTCTCGATCGCCGTGGCCGCGACGATCACCTCGAGCATCCCGCTGCGGGATCTGCGGTCGGTGTTCGCGGCGGCCGAGCGGGCGATGGGCTTCTCGCCCGCGCCGAGGCCCGGGCCGCCGCTCGATCCGAAGCGGCCCGAGGGCGCGACGGCGGCGCTCGACGCGCCGGCCGCGAGCCGATCGATATCGATCCCGCCCGCGGGATCGGGGAATCCGAACGCCGGGCCCACGAGCACGGCCGCGGTCTCCACGCCGCCGGCCTCGCTCCAGGTCGCCTCGCAGCCGCGTCCGAGCACCCCGCCCCCGGGCCTCGCTGGACCGCCCGTGTCGGGCCCACGCGCGGTCTCCACGCCGCCGCCGTCGCTCGGGCAGCCACCCGCGCCCACGCCCGCGGCGCGGCCGATCCAGGCGGCGATCCCCGCGCAAAACACGGCATTTCCTGGCGACCGGCCCAGCTCGCCGGGCGCGCGGGTAGAGCTCCCGATCGAGCGGCCGACCACGCCGAGCGCTCGCTACGATCTGCCTCCCACGAGCGGGGCCACGCCGCGCAACGAGGGCGCGGCGCGGGCGGCGGCGGCGGCGGCGATCCTCGCGGGGATGCCCTCGGCGCGCGGATCGGCGGCCACGCTGCTCGACGCCCTCGCCGACATCCCGGCCGAGGAAGAGCGCACGAATCCCTGGGATATCCCCTCGGAAGACGCCTCGGTCGACAACGACGAGACGGGCACCACGTCACCGGCGCGGCGCGACGGGACCACCTCGTCGGGCAAGCGCAAGCGTCACGGCAAGGGCTGATTGGAGCGATCGATGGTGCGTTTGCGGGGTGCTGTGGCACTGGCGCTGGCCGGCGCGGTCGCGCTCGGCTGCGCGGGCGGGCGGCCCGCGGATCAATCGTTGAAGAAATACGAGGCTCCCGACGAGCGGTTCGTGTTCTTCGCCGCGAATCGCACCGATCTCCAGCCTGACGCCTACTTCTCGATTGGCTATGTCACGGCGCTCCTCGACCAGAACGCCGGCTATCACGTGCTCATCGTCGGGCACGCCGATCAGCACGTGAAGAGCGAGGCCAACCGCGAGATGGGGTTCAAGCGGGCGCGGGCCGTGCGCAAGGCGCTGATGGATCAAGGCATCGCCGCGGCGCGGATCCTCATCGCCTGCCCGCGGGAGCCCAGCGAGTCCACGATGTCCTCGCTCAGCCGCCGGGCCGACATGTTCGTCCACGATCCGATCCAGGACGAGGCCTCGAATCGAGTCGGGTATCCCGTGGAAATCAAGAATGAATGAACGGATGAAGCGGACCGCGGGGTGACGCGCGACCGGCTTCGATCGATCGCGACGGCACCGTGCCCGGCGCAGTTTTTCGTGGCCGGCGCGGCGTGAGACGCTAGTCCGAGAGCGATGGCCCCCCGCACGCGAAAGGACGATCTGGATCTCGCCGGGCACGTTCACCAGAACGTCGAGAACATTGGCACCCTCGTGTCGACGGCCGAGCGCAAGATCACGCGGCATCAGCGGGCGGTCGAGCGGTTCACGCGGGCGATCGGGCGGCCTCGGACGCTGTACCTGGTGATTGGCGGGGTGATCGGGTGGGCGCTGCTCAACCTCGTCGGGCCGCGCTTCGGCGTTCATCGCGTGGACCAGCCGCCGTTCTTCTGGCTCCAGGGGGTGATCTCGCTCGGAGCGCTGCTGACGACGGTGATGGTGTTGACGACGCAGAATCGGCATCTGCACCTGGCAGAGCAGCGAGCGCACCTGGATTTGCAGGTGAACCTGCTGGCCGAGCAGAAGGTGGCGAAGCTGATCGGGCTGATCGAGGAGCTGCGGCGGGATTTGCCGAACGTGGTCAATCGGCGCGACTCGGTGGCGGAGAAGATGCAAGAGCCGGTGGATCCGGCGGCGGTGGCCTCGGCGATCGAGGCGACTCTGAGTCAGGCGAAGGAGGCGGAGAGTGAGGAAGATTGGGAGGACGACGAGATCGGGAGTGGTGGCGAGGGAGGGAGCTGAGATAGCCCTGCGGGGGAGAGGACCAGGCTTGCGTTGACCCCCGAGGGCGGGGCACGACGCTGCGCTCATGGGCCTCCCCGGCGAGACGATGCGCCGCGTCGATCACGGGGGACACCGCCTCCCCGGAGCGCGCTCACGGCACCAGCACATCGATCGCGAAATCGTGGAGCGCGCCGCCCTTGGGATCGGCTTGAACGATGGCGATCAGCCGGTCCATCGTCGGTGTGGTGAAGACGAAGCGCCCGTGCGCGACGACGCTGATGCCGCCGGGGAAGGCGAAATCCGGGAGCTTGTACTGCGTCTCGAAGCCGAGAAAATTCGTCTCGTGCACGCGGACGTACGTGTCCGCTGTCGGATCGCAGTCCGGTCCGTTGAATTCGCAGTCGTACGAGAGATCCTGGATCATCACCACCTTCTGCGCTTGCGGCGCCTCGGAGAGGTGCTGAATGCTGCTGACGCCGGTCAATGTGCCACCGTACGAGCAAAGGCCCGTCGCCGCGTTGCCGGGGACCTTGAGCGTCACGCCGCAGGCCGAGTAGATGCGCGCTCCGTCGGCGCTGATCCACAGGTTGCCACAGTACGAGTAGGTCCCCCAGTCCGCCTGCCCCTCGGAGTCGTCGCAGTCGGGCGGAGACGTCGTGAGATCGCACCGGTCGATCCGGCTGGGCGAGAGACCTTGATCGGCGGCGAACAGCGCCTTTTCACCCGGGTGCAGCGCGATGTGCGAGGCGGCCCTGAGGTTCTCGTTGGACAGCGTCTCGACACAGCCCGCGGGCTCGATCACGTGAAGGGATATCCACTGATCGGTGCGAGGCATGACGTAGGCAGTCCCCGTGGACGACAGGGCGACATCGAAGGCATTGCTGCTGATATCGCACGTCTTGGTCAGGCTGCCCGCGGGGAGATCGATCCACGAGACATGGGCGTCGTAGGCTACGGCCGCCTTCAGCCCGGTGGAGTCGATGGTCACTGCGACCGGCGCGGCGGGGAGCGCCACCACCCGGTCCATCCCGGTCGTCACGTCGACGATGTGCAGCGCGTTCGAGGGCGAGTCGGACACAATGACGAGGCTCGACAGCGCGACGCTGAGCTCGGCGTCGACGACCCGGTAGTCGAGCGTGGTCATGGTGGATGACTTCGGTAGTACGCCGCCATCGGGGCCGGGGCCTCCTGTCGCGCCGGTCGACGTGACCGCGCTCGGGCCCCCGCTGCTCCAGCTGCCTCCGGCGCCGGTGGGTTGACCGTTGCTCGAGGTGCTCCCACCGGAATCAGGCGTGCAGATGAACCCCGGCGGACAGACCGGCGTACACACGAAGCCCGGCGGGCAATCCACGCTCGAGCCTTCGTCGGTGAGAATGCGCCCTCCGCACGCAGCCAAGGTCAGAAGAGAGAGCGCGCCGGCGAGGTGAGTGATCCGAAGTGACATTGAGATTCCTCGAAAGATCCTGGCGTCACTCGATCGAGGTGGCGTGAGCTCAGCTCGAGGAGTCCCGCGTACAACGCTGACGGCCGGCGGACGTGGACGTGGACGTGGACGTGGACGTGGACGAGGACGAGGACGCCTGTCCATTCCTCCTGTTTGACGCTGCGTCAGCAACCCCCGATCGGGCGAAATACCCGCGAAGAAGGTGTGGCCCCGCGTCGTCCAGGCGTCAAGCTCGGCGGCGGCGCACCCGGTGAGGATCGCCGAGATCGCTGGGCGAATTTACCGACGGATCGTCGCGGCTCGGCAGCCTCAGCCCCGCATCGCCGCGAACACCACCGCTCCCAGGCAGATCGCCGAGTACCGATAGCGCAGGCGTAGCCGCTTCAGCTCGGCGCCGTCCTCGCACCGCAGGCGCGACCACAGCAGAGCTCCCCACCCGATCGCAAACACCCCGCACGCCGCGGTGATCTCCGCCCGTCGCTCCACGCCCGCGGCGAGCCACCAGGCGATCGCCGGCGTGGTGATCACCAGCGCCGAGGCGGCCACCAGCGCGGTCCGCCGACCGCCCTCGGTCGCGACCGTCTTCACGTCGCCGACGGCGTCGTCGTCGCGGTCCTGCGCCTCGTGGATGAGCTGGCTGCCGAGGAGCAGCACCGCGAACAGGCCGACCAGGGGCCGCAACGGCAGCTCGGCCACCGAGGGGCGGCTCGCGAAGAAGAAGCCCGGCACGCCGACCAGCAGGTTCCAGAGCGTCCCGAGCACCGGAAACCGCTTCAGCCGCGGAGGCGCCGAGTAGAGCGTGGCCGCGACGATCAGCACCACGCCGGGCACGAGGCCCATCGGCGCCATCAGCGCCAGCACCACCAGAGAGGCAATCATCGGAGGGATCGAGAGCCAGATCGCCCGCTTGCGCGCAAAGCCCTCTCCACCTTCACCGACCGGGTTCTTCGAGCGCCACATCCGGTCGAGGCGATCGTCGTAGGCCTGGTTGATCGCCGAGGTGTACGCGAGGCCAAGGCCCCAGCCGAGGACCCCGCCGATCAGCGCGACCACGCTCGGGTGGTGCAGATCGGCCGCCCAGCCGGCGAGCGGCAGCGGCAGAAAGTGGATCCAGTCCTTGACGCGGTAGAGCCGGAGATACGCGCGGAGACCCACTCGAGCCGACCTCAGCCTCAGCGAGCTGCGGAGAGCCGCGAGTCGACGAGCGGCAGGCGCCGCTGCGACTTCTCGGCGAAGCCGTGACCCGTCTCGGGAGCCTCTTCGAAGGCGCTGTCCGGCGGCGCCGGCGGCCGGGGCGCCGGAGTGACCAGATCGCCGAGCGCGGTGCCGAGGGCGTTGAAAATCACCTCGCTGGCGCCGCCGAGGATGTAGTTCATCTCCTGGAGCGGGTAGCAGGCGCAGCCCGAGGCCTGCGGCTGTCCGAGCTTTTCAAAGGCCTTGAGGAAGCCAATCTCTTTGCCGTTGTAGCTCTTCTCGCGGAACGTGAGCGGACAGGCGATCACGTCGCCCTGGGGCGTTATTGCCAGGAAATACCGCGAAGCATAGCAATCGTCGCAGCTGTGGAGCCTGCGCACGCCCTGCCCGTTCTTGCCGGCGAGCTCGCGCAGGTAGGTGCGCGACGGCCCGACCGGCCAGCCCTCGTCCTTGCGCTTGAGCAGGTGCTCGGCGATCGCGGCGATGCCCTCTTCGGTGATCCCGGCGCCGATCTCCTTGTCGGGATCGCCCTCGGCGTCGTGGACGAGCTGGAAGAACGAGCGCACGCCGAGCTCTTTCGCGCGCTCGAGCACGTAGTCGACCGTCTTGATCCCCTCGGCGGTGAGCACCGTCATGGTGACCACGTTCTTGCCGCGGCTGCGGAGGAGCTCGATCGCCGAGAGCGCGCGGGCCTGCGAGCCCTTGTGGCGCTGCTTGTCGTGGACCTCGGGCGGGCCGTCGAGGGTCACGCAGATCAGGTCGAGCTTCATCATCTCGTCGATCTTGCGCGGGACGAGCCACCCGTTGGTGTTCATCGCGATGTTCATCCCGCGGGCGCGCAGGTGGTCGATGAGGACGCCGATGTCCTTGCGAACCAGGGGCTCGCCGCCCATGAGGCTGACCCGCATCATCCCGGCGTCGGCCAGCTCGTCGATGGCGCCGATCCAGTCGGCGGTCGTCATCTCGTCGCGGTCCATCCCCGGCAAATTGCAGTATTCGCAGCGGAAATTGCAGCGATCGGTGACGGACAGGGTCACCATCAGCGGGTGCTTCTTGCCGGTGGCGCGCGCCCAGGCGAAGCGCGCGGCGGGGAGCGCCTGGCGCTTGAGGGACCCGATGCTTTCAAGCACACCCGACATGGCTACCTCGCTCGCGTCGCGCCGGGGGCGCATCACGAACGGACACTTTACGTTTCTGCGATCCCGAGTGTCAAGCGCCAGAGAAGGCCGCGCTTGCAGGGGAAACGTCATTCGTGACACCCTCGCCCTCGTGCGGACAGAGACACGCGCGCGCCCCACGACGACCGGCATCACGCTGGGCGATCTCGCGACCGCCGTGGTGCCGCTCGCGCGCAACCTCGCCAGCATGCACCTCCCGATGCTGCGGGCGAAGAGCCCGGCGTTCGCGTCGTGGGCGGTGACCGAGGGGTGCAACCTCAAGTGCGCTCACTGCAGCATGAACCGCCCGCTCCCGGACGAGCTCACCCACGAGCAGCGCCTCGACGTGGCCCACAAGCTCGCCGCGAGCGACGCCTGGGGCGTGTCGCTCATCGGGGGCGAGCCGCTCCTGGTCAAGGGCCTCTTCGAGTACGCCCGCATCCTGAAATCGGCTGGAAAACGCGTGTTTCTCGGCACCAGCGGCGAGCGCCTCGACCGCCACGTGGGCGACCTCTTCGACGCCGGCATCGACTACCTGACGGTGAGCTTCGAGGGCCACACCGCCGCCGAGCACGACGCCTTTCGCGGCCGCGCCGGGCTCTTCGATCGCGTGGCCGCGTCGCTCGAAACAATCCGCGCGCGCCGCACCGGGAGCACCCCGCGGATCCAGATCCGGATCACGCTGAACCGCCACAACTTCCGGACCATCCACCACACGCTCGACTACTGGCTGAGCCGCGCCGACAACGTCCTCGTCCAGGTGGTGCAGAACAACTGCCTCCACGAGGTCCGCGACACGAGCTGCCTGTTCAAGCCCGAAGATCGCCCTGATTTCGAGCGGATTTACGCCGAGCTCCGCGCCCGCTACCCGTTCCTCTCGGGCCGCCACTACGAGCTCTTGCCCCGCTACGTCTTCGAGGCCGAGCAGCTCCACCAGGACCTCGGGTTCCGCTGCTTGCTCGTGCCCGCCACGTCAATCGTCGTCGAGGCCAACGGCCGGGTGAAGCTCTGCCACGGCCGCCCCGACTCGTCCCTCGGCAGCCTGGTCGAGACCCCGATGGAGCAGCTCTGGAAGAGCCCGCGCGCCGACGCCGCGCGCACCCGCATGCAGTCGAAGGACTACGGCTGCATGTGCTGGGAGTCGGCCTTCGCGAAGAACCTCGAGCTGGTCCAGGCCACCCAGCAAATCGAGGCGATGCGCGACGCCGTCGAGCACTTCCTCGGCAAGCGCGCCGCCCACCCGTAACCCGGCGAACCGGCCCTCCGAACAGAGCCGCGACCGTCAAGGAGCGGACTCCGGATCACCCCGCCAGGGTGGTCTCCAGCGCGTTGCGGAGGGCGCGCGGATCGAAGTCGAGCATGCGGTTCACCTCGTGGCTCGGGACGCAGGAGCAGCCCTGTCCTTCAGGCGCCGCGAGGTCCTGGAAGGCGCGGACGAAGCCGCGATCGCGGCCGTTGGCGACGGGCACCTGGCCGGCCGTGAACAGGCAGTGCGACACCGTTCCGTCGCTGAAGACGTACGCGAAATAGGTCCCGGCGTAGCAGTCGTCGCAGCCGCCGAGGACGCGGCGCCCGCGCTGCGCTTCGAGGATCTGGATCGAGTTGCCGACCGGCCACCCCTCGCGCTTGCGGGCCAGGAGCTTGTCGGCGAGCAACGCGACGCGCTCGCGGCTCACGGCGGGGGCGATCGGGAGGCTCACGTCCATGCCGGCGTCGTGCTCGAGCTGGAAGAAGGCCTGGGTGTCGAAGCGCCGCGCCACGTCGAGCACGTGATCGACGGTGTCGATCGAGGTCGCGGTGAGCACGGTCATGGTCACGGTCTTCGTGCCGCGCGAGCGCAGTAAATCGAGCGCTTCGAGCACCCGCGCGTGCGATCCGGGGTGGCGCTGCGCGTCGTGCACCTCGGCCGGTCCATCGAGCGTGATGCACACCAGATCGAGCTGCGCGAGCGCGTCGAGGTGCTGCGGGACCAGCCAGCCGTTGGTGTTGATCGAGGCGTGCACGCCGCGGCGCTTCACGTGGGCGATCAGCTCCGGCAGGTCCTTCCGCAAGAGCGGCTCGCCGCCCATGAAGCTCGCGCGGCCCATGCCCGCGTCGGCCAGCTCGTCGATGGCGGCGCGCCACTCGTCGGTGGTCATCTCGGCGCGGTGCTGGAGCGGAATGTGGCAGTAATCGCAGCGAAAATTGCAGCGGTTGGTGAGCGAGAAGGTGACCTGGAACGGGCTCTTCTGCCTCGTGATCCGCCGACCGAGCAGCTTGACGACCGGGAGCGAGCGCCTCCCCATCGTTCGAATCGCCGCGCCGATGCCCCGGGCTTCCACGGCGGCGGGGCGTGCATCGCGCATCATGGCGGGAGCCTATCACGCGGCGCGCTCGGCGCGTCGATCCGGTACAGGCTCAGCACCGCCACGCCGCGGCGAGTCGCGAAGGTGCGCTCCAGCGTGACCTGGTAGCCGAGCGCCTGCGCCGCCTGCTCCAGCCCCGGGACGTAGCTGATGTGCCCGCTGCCCCAGGCCGACCAGTCGGTCGGCGTGACGAAGCGCGCCGAGGTCGTCACGGCGAACGGGAGCAGCTTGCGCCAGCGATCCTCGACGCACGCCGGCGCCCTGGGGTTGCGCTGCTGCGGCTGACACACCGAGAAAAACTCGTGCGCGCGCAGGGTGGTGAGGCTGCCGCGCGAGAGCGAGTCGAGCACGCCGGCCAGCATCACGTCGGCGGTGAAGACCGGGACGTGCTCACCCGCGTGCTCGCCGAGGTAGCCCGAGAGCGCCCGCTCCGCGTCGGCGTTGGTGTGCAGGCGGATGTCGGCCATCGATCGGATCATCGCCACCGAGCTCCACGCGAACGGGAGCAGCGCGGCGAGCGCGACAGGGACCACGACCCACGCGCGCCTTGTTTTCTCGGTGAGAAAGCGTGCGAGCCGCGTCGCGCCGAGCGCCGTGGACGCCGCGTACACGGTGTGGAGCGGGGTGAAGTTGCTCGGGAAATGATCGTAGAGCAGCGTCACCATCCCGGTGAACGCCAGCAAGCAGACGCCGCATGCCGCGGTGACCGGGCAGCCGCGCCCGCGGATCACCGTGCGCGCCGTGTCGACGATCACGAAGCCGAGAGCGGCCACGGCCACGGCGACCGCGACGACGTTCAGCCTTGGATCCTCGATGAAATCGCCGAAATAATCGGCCACGTCGGCCCAGAGCAGGACCAGCCCGCGCACGCTCGAGAGCAGCCAGCGCGGATCGAAGAGGTGGGCCGCGAGGGTGCGCGTCCAGCCGCTGCTCTTGTCGCTGTAGCCGTTGTCGGGCGCGAACGAGAGGGCGATCATCGGCAGCAGCGGCACCACCAGCGCGACGCCGAGGCGCGCCCACTGCGCCTTGCGGATCCCGCGGACCGAGACGCCGAGCCGGAGCGCGAGCGCCCCGAGGCCAGCGATGATCACCACGGATTTGAGGTTGGACGCGATCCCGAGGCCGAGGAAGAGCGCGCCGAGGACCAGGCGCTTCGTCGGGAGATCGCCTTCACGCGGGACCGTATCGGCCGAGCGCGGCGCGAGGCCGGGGCACCCCGAGAAGCTGAGCACGGCCGCCATCATCCAGATCCACGGCAGCGTTTCGAAGTGCTCGAGCGTCGCGTGGACCAGCAGAAAACAGGGCATCACGGCGGTCGCGAGCGCCGTCAGCGAGGCGGCGAGGTCGCCCGCGAGCCGACGGACGACGGCCCACGTCACCGCGATCGAGATCACGCCGAGGAGCATCCCGACCAGGCGCAGCACGAAGGCGTCGTCGTGGTGCAGCGGCGCCAGCAGCGCGAACGGCCAGTAGAGATAGCCGGAGAAATAAGGCGCGATCATCATCGACCACGCCCGCCCGCCCACGCAGAGGTTGAGCGTGGGACGCGACGCCGAGCGCACGATCCACGGCGCGTCGGGCCCGAGGCACGACGGCTCCAGCCGCGGATTTCCCGCCGCGTCGGGCTCCTGCTCGACCACCCGCGCCGCCGGCATCGAGTGGACGATCATCTCCTCGGACCAGACCATGAAGGTCCGGCTCTGCCAGACGCCGAGGCCGATGAAGAGCAGCAGCGCGGCGACGAGGCTCACGCGGGCGAGCCTCGGAGGCGACCGGCGAGGCGAGGCGGTGAGCGGCGAAGCCATCTTTCGGGCGCGGAGACTATCCCGCGGCGCGGCGCTGGACCATCGTCGCGAGACCATGCTCGGCGCGCGCACGCACGGCCCCTTCCCGCTCCAGCGCAAGCTCCCGCGCGGACAGCTCTACCTCCCGGATCTGCGGCGGATCGGCCTCGCCCTCGTCGCCTCGCTCGCGGCGCCGTCGCGCGGGCCGCGGGTCGACGCCCTCGAGGCCCGCTTCGCCGCCGCCCTCGAGAGCCGGCACGCGGTGCTCCTCTCGCACGCCCGCGTCGCGCTGCTGGCGATCCTCCGCGCCCTGGATTTGCCGCCCGGGAGCGAGGTGTTGATGACGCCGGTGACGATCCCCGACGTCGTCAACGCCGTGCTCGTCGCCGGCCTGCGCCCGGTCTTCGTCGATCTCGCCGAGCGCACCTGCAACGTCGATCCCGTCGCTCTCGCGGCGCGCGTCACGCCGGCCTCGCGGGTGATCCTGGTCACGCACCTCTCCGGTCTGGCCTCGCCGATGGACGAGATCCTCCGGATCGCGAAGGACCACGGCCTGGTGATCCTCGAAGACGGCTCGCAGGCCATGGGGACGCGCCACGGCGGCAAGATGCTCGGCACGTTCGGAAAGGCCGGTTTTTACAGCCTGAGCACGCTCAAGCCGGTCGCGTCGTTCCACGGCGGCCTGGCCATCACCGACGACGCCGCGCTCGCCGCCGCGCTCCGCGACGCCGCGCGCGCGATGCCCCTCCCCTCGCGGAGCTGGCTCTTCAAGATGTTCGCGCGCGACGCCATCCTCCACGCAGCGTCGCACCCGCTCCCGTTCTCGCTCGCGGGCTACTACGGCATGGCGGCGCTGGAGCGGCTCGCGCCGGCGATCGTCGACGAGCTCCAGCGCGGCAACCTCGTCTACGACGGCGCCCGCCGCGCCGCGCGCGTCAAGCGCAAGACCGAGCTCGCGGCCTCGTTCTTCACGGCCTACACCGAGGCCCAGGCGGTGATCGCCGAGGGCTGCCTCGACGCCCTCGACCCGGGAAATCATCGCCGCGGAGAGCTGGTCGCGCGCCTCCACGGCCAGCTCGCTGCGGCCTCGGTCCCGGGCCTCGTGCGCACGGATCCCCTTGGATCGCCGACGTTCTGGCGCTACCCGATCTGGACCGCCGATCCCGAGGCCCTGCGGGCCTCGCTCCGCCGCCGCGGGATCGACGCCGCGCGCACCAACCTCTGCTGCGCGAGCCGCGAGCCGGCGTTCGCCGAGTACGCGGCCCACACGCCCAACGCCGTGGCCTTCGTCGACGGCATGGTGTTCTTGCCGCTCCACCCGAACCTCGACGCGGCCGACATGGACCACCTCGCGAGCGCGGTGATCGACCACTTCCGCGGCGCCCAGGAAAACGGCTAACCTGCTCGCCGAGCGCCCATGGAGATCGAACGGATAGCCCCGCCCTCCCTTGCGATTTTCGAGCGCGAGTACCGGGAGCCCCGGCGCCCGGTGATCCTCACCGGCCTCATGGACGACTGGCCGGCGCGCCGCTGGACCCTCGACTCCCTGCGCAGCGCCTACGGCGATCGCCTGGTCACGGCCGTTCGCACCGCGGGCGGCAAGGTCGTGTCGAACGCGCGCGACGGCATCCCCTACGAGTCGATCCGCTTCGGCGACTACCTCGACATGCTCGAAGCGCCCGAGATGCCTTCTCGCTACATGATCTTCCCGGTGAGCGACGTCCTGCCCGAGCTGATGAGCGACTTCATCCTCCCCGCCTATTGCCGCGACGCGCCCTGGTTCCGCGCGCGATTCTGGCTCTCCGCCGCCAAGACCGGATCGCCCCTGCACCGCGATCCGCCCGACAACCTCTTTGCCCAGATCTTCGGCCGCAAGCGCTTCGTTCTCTACAGCCCCGACGACAGCGACAACCTCTATCCCCATCGGATCTGGTCGGGCCTCCCCGACTTCAGCCGCGTCGATATCGAGAGGCCCGATCACGCGAGCTTCCCCCGCTTCAAGCGCGCCCAGGCCATCACCTGCGAGGTCGGCGAGGGCGAGGTGCTGTATCTGCCACGCACCTGGTGGCATCAGGTCACGAGCCTCTCGCGGAGCGCGAGCGTGAACCTCTGGTGGGCGACAGGCGCGCGCGCCGCGCTGGCGCTGGCGGGGCAGGCGTTCGTGAAGCTGCGGAAGCTCTCGCTGTGAGCGGCGAGGCGCGGAGCCCCGAGGCGATCGGCAGGGAGATCCTCGCTCCGGGGAGCGCCGAGCTCCGCGCGCTCGTCGAGCGGAGGCCCGCGCGAATGCTCCGCGACGTGGCGCTGTGCTGGTCGCTCATCGCCGGCGCGCTCGCTCTCGTGGCCACGCATCCCGCCCTCTCTACCTTCGCCGTGGCCTTCGTGGTGATTGGCAATTGCCAGTATGCCCTCTCGATCCTGACGCACGAGGGCAACCACGCCAGCCTGTTCCGCGGCCGGTCGCTCAACGACGCCTTCTGCCTCTGGGTGCTCTGCGCGCCGCTCGGGGTCGACTTCGACGGGGAGCGGCACAATCACCTGGAGCACCACCGCCTCTTCGCGACAGCCGAGGATCCGGACCGGTATCTCTACCAGCTCGCCGACAAGAACGGGCGCGGCCGGCTCCTGCTCTTCCTGACCGGGCTCACCTCGTTGCCGCACATCCTGGCGAAATCGCGGCGCAAACGGCCGGTTTCGGCGGAGACTCGGCCCCTCCCCGGGCCGCTCTCGCGCGGGCGCCGGCCGACGCTGCTCGCCCAGATCGTGATCTTCGCGATCTTCGCGGCGATCCTCCCGCTCGGGGCCTATGTCGCGCTCTGGCTCGCTCCGCTCTACGTGATGGCCTTTGTCCCCCACAAGATCCGGATGCTCTGCGAGCACGCGCAGATGGTGTTGCCGGACGAGGCCGCCGACGGGCAAAGGCTGCTCACCTTCCGGCCCAGCCGGCTCGAACGACAGCTCATCTCCCCGCTCGGGCTCAGCTACCACGCCGAGCACCACCTGTTTCCGAGCGTGCCGTACTACGCGCTCCCCGAGGTCGCCCGGCTCGTTCGCGGCAATCCCGCGGTGGAGGAGCGAGGGAGCTATCTCGGGTTCGTCGTCGCCTGCTGGCGGAGGATGCCTCTCGTCGTCAGCGACGATCGCCGCGCGGACCACGGATCGGCGTGATTAGCGGCTCGAGCGGGCCCAGGATCGCGGGCGTCTCCAGCCCCGGGTGCGCGTCGTCGGCGCGGCCGCGCGGTGACATCGATACGAGCTCGGCGCGGCCCTGAGCCCACGCGCTCGGCGCCGAGCCAAACTCACTCAAGAGCTCGGGGCGCTCGCGCAGGAGCGCCAGCCCCTCGGCCTGCGGGAGCGCGCGGGCGACGAGCGCGCGCTGCGCCGCCAACCGCTGCTCCCAGGCCGCGCGCGTCACGGCAGGCTGCTTGAGCGGGGCCGCGACCTTCTGGCCCAGGAGCATGAACATCAGGCCCTCGTAGCCAAAGGCCGGATCGCCGGTCTGGAACCGCGAGCCGTCCTGCGTCAGCGTGCCGTGGCGCTGGAAATGCTCGATCGCCGGCGCCAGGCCCGCGATGTCGACGTCGGCCCGGCAGGCGCGCCAGAACGGCGTATCGAGCTTGTGGTTGAACCTGTAGTGCACGGCCAGGAACCAGCGCAGGTAGTCCCAGTGGCCGGCGACTCCGGCGCTGGCAAAGGCGGTGTCGGGCGGCCCCTCGCCGGCGTCCTCCAGGCAGCCGAGCAGATAGCCAATCTCGATGATCACCATGTGGAGCGCCGTCGACTCCAGCGGCTCGACGAAGCCATAGGCGTTGCCGACGGCGACGGTGTTTCCCTTCCAGAACGAGCGGCGGCGGCCCGAGCGAAAGCGCACCGTCCAGGGCTCGCCCATCCCCGGGTTCTTCGCCCGCATCTCGGCCTTCGCCTCGTCCTCGCTCAGGAAGGCCGAGGAGAACACGTAGCCCCGGTGATCCTCGCCCTCGACGCCGATCTTCCAGCACCAGCCGGCGCTCATGGTCTCGGCGAGCGTGTACGGCGAGACTCCTTGATTTTGCGGCACTCCAGCCACGATCGCCGTATCGCAGAGCAGGCTCGAAGCGTAGCTGGTGAAGGGATCGTCGAGGGCCTTCCCGAGCAGGATCGAGCGAAATCCGCTGGCGTCCACGTAGAGATCGAGCTCCAGATCACGGCCGTCGCGCGTGCGCAGGCGCTCGATGCTCTGGTGATCGGGCGAGGTGACCACGTCGGCGATCACCGCGTCGAGGTGCTCGACGCCGATCCGCGCCGCGTGCCGCGCGAGGAAGGCGACGAAGGGCTCGTTGTCGAGGTGATAGGCAAACTTCATCCGCGGGAGGAGCGAGGTGATCCCCCCGGATCCGCCCCGGAACAGCGGGATCTTGCCCTCGGTCATCAGGAGCGAGGTCAGCGACGCGGTGCGGAGATCGCCGTCGTAGAAACAGGGCTCCTCGGTGTTGGCCTCGCCGAAGGGGTAGTTGAAGAAGTAATCGCCGGGCAGGCCCCAGTCGAACTTGATCCCCAGCTTGAACGTGGGGCGCACCTCGCGAAACAGCTCGACGACGTCGATGCCGAGCTGCTGGTGGAGGAACGGGGGCATCAGCGTGGTGGTGGCCTCGCCGACGCCGATGATCGGGATCGAGGCCGACTCGATCACGGTGACGGCGAGGCCGGGAAAGCGCTTCTTCAGCGCGATCGCCGTGAAGTAGCCCGCCGTCCCGCCGCCGACGACTCCCACGCTGCGAATCGACGTCTTCCCCGGTTGATTTGCTTCGGTCACGAGGGTTTTCGGGATCGAAGGTCAGAGGTTCGGGAACCACGTAGCGGGCACGATTTCCCGCGCGACGAGGATCAGCGCGAGCGCGATCAGCGTGAGCGAGAGGGGGATCTGGCCGAGGCGGGTCCGCTCGCGTGGCGCCGCGAGGCCGCGGAGCAGCGCGCCCACGACCGCCAGAGAGCCCATCACCACCCCGAGGCCGAGATCCGGCCGGGCATGCACCGTCGCGCCCAGGGCTCCGCCGAGCGCGCCGAGAGCCACCCACCCGATCGAGAGCGGACGCGAGCCGCCCGCGGCGATGGACACACTGGCACCCACGCCGCGCCGAGGCCTCGAGATCCGGTGGACCGCGATGGCCAGCATCGCGGCGACGACGATCCCGACCTGGACCCGCTCGGGCAGGACGCCGCCGAGCGCTGTAATCGCGGCAGCCGCTCCGAACACGAGGAAAGGCCAGGATCCCGCCGCGGGGATCGCCGCGCGTCGCCGCTCCGCCGACGACGCCAGCGCCGCCGCGCCCGCCGCCGCGGCGGCGAGCAGGCCAGTCGAGGTCGAGGTCTGCGGATCGAGCTGGGCGACGAAGATCAGGATCCCGAGGAGGAGGGCAATCGCCGCCCCGCCGGAGCCGGCGATCGCCGCGCCGACCAGGAGCGAGAGCGCTCCGACAATCGCCACGCGGAGGAGGCTCGGGAGCTCGGGGAGCGCGGTCACGTGATCGATGCGCGGGGCCCGCCGCGCCGGGATTTCCAGGTCCGCCGCGCAACGAAAGCCCACGTCGGGGCTGCGGTGCCGGGCGTCGTCGCGGTTGCGCCGCGCGGGGCGAGCCTTCTTGACGTTGTTGGCGAGGAAGTGATTCCCGCGGCACATCGGGGAGCCCACCTCACCGCAGTTGGGGTAATCGTAGGGGCAGTAATTGCCGCTCACCCACTCGCACACGTTGCCGGTGAGATCATGGTGGCCCCACCGCGCGTCACCTTCTGGAAAGCTGCCGACCGGCGCGGTGGCCGGCCAGCCATCGTTATCCGGGTAGAGCGCGCCCCAGGCCCCGCGGATCCTGGCGATCACCGGCTCGCACTCCGAGCCGCAGAGGTTGGCGAGGTGGCCGTTCGGGGCAGCGGCACCCCAGGGGAATTTCCTCGCTTCCGCGCCGCCCCGCGCGGCGTACTCCCACTCTGTCTCGGTGGGGAGGCGGAGCCCGCGCGCCGCGCAGTAGCGCGCGCCCTGATCCCAGAGCACACAGTTCACCGGGTGATCGTGCCGATCGGCTCGGTCGGTGTTGCAGAGCCCACTCCAGGCCTTCATCTCGATCGACTTCAGCGTCGACCACTCCGGGCGGGCGTGGGCGGGCGTGCACAGTCCCTCTCGCGCGCAGGCCGCATAGGCCTCCACGGTGACCTCGGTGGCGTCGAGGCAGAAGGAGCTCACCGTGGACTGCGTCACCGGCCTCTCGTCGGGAAACCCCTCGAGATCGCCCATGGCGAACGTGCCGCCCGGCACGGGGATCATCCCCGGAGGGCACGCCGCAGGTACGGTGTCGTCGGCGAGCGAGGGCGCGGCGAGCGAAAGGAGGGCCCCGAACGCGGCGACCGCGATGAGCGTACTACCGTGGCGATCCGCGTACCGAGAGACCACGTCGCCGCCGTTCAGAAGAGCGAATAGATGAAGGGAGCGAGCGGAGCGATGGTGTTGATGATCCACAGCACCGCCGAGCCGAGCAGGAGCACGAAGACGAACGGCACGAACCGCCCCAGCCCTTGGTTGTTGAACGCGCCCGCCGTCCGCAGCGCCGTGCGTGGGATCACCACCAGCCCCGTGTACCATTTACGCGTGTTCGACATCTTTCCAGATCACCGTGGTGTTGAGGAGCAGCGCATCCATGTCCGTCCGCGCAAACATCACCATCGCCTCGACCGGCGTCGTCACCATCGGATATCCGCTCGGGTTGAACGACGTGTTCAGCAGCGCGCCGATCCCGAACCGCTCGCCGAACGCCGTCAACAGCGCGTGGTACGCCGGGTTATCGTCCACGTAGCAGACCTGCGGCCGGCTCGTCCCGTCGATGTGGAGCGCCCCCGCCAGCCTGGCTTTTGCCGACTCTTCCACCGGCACGGCGAACTGCATCCACCGGTTCATCCGCAGGTGCTCGGGATCGATCGCCAGCGTCGCCTGCGCGTCTTTCTCTGTCACCGAGAACGCGTACGGCCGCAGCGACGCCCGCTCTTTCACGTGCTTGCTCAGCCGCGTCGCCAGCTTCTGATCGTCCGGCCGGATCAGGATCGATCGGTTGCCCAGCGCCCGCGGCCCCAGCTCCGATCTCCCCTGCATGCAGCCCACGATCTGCCCGGCCATCAGCCGATCGGCGACCGCGGCATACAGCTCTTTCCGGTCGCTGAAGGTCTTGAAGCGCCATTTCGAGCCTTTCGGCAGCTCGACGCCTTGCTTCAGGTACCCATGAAAGTGCTCGGGCTTGATGAAATCGACCAGCTTCACCGCGTCCAGCTCGTCGAGCTCGACACCCTGGTACGGTGAATACTCGCTCCGCCCCGGCACGCCGCCCGCCTCCGCTGCGTCGTAGTACAAGGCCGTTCCAACCGACGTGCCACCGTCGCCAGGATCCGGCGGGATGTAGATCTTCTTGAACGGCGAGTCCTTGAGAACCCGGTAGTTGGAGACGCAGTTGAGGCTCACCCCGCCCGCGAAGCAGAGGTTGACCGAGGGAGCCATTCCATGGAGCTTGCGACAGAGGCCCAGAACGCGCTCTTCCAGGACCAGCTGCGTGCTCGCCGCCACGTCCGCCAGGCGCTGCGCGTCTTTCGACACCACGCCTGCGGGCGTGCCGAAGCAATCGAACGGGAGGTTGTCCTTGTAGCTCCGCGCCGGACCGAACTCCTCGAGGAACTTCTCCGTCACCGGGCCGCGGAAGAACTTCGTGAAGTTGAAGTACGCCTGATCCACCTCGTAGAGCCCGTCCTCGGTCTCCTTGATGATCTCCCGCATCCTCGGCGCAAATCGCGGCGTCCCGAACGCCGCCAGCGCCATCGTGCTGCACTCGCTGTCGTTGGGCGAGAACCCCAGATAGGCTGTCACCGCCGAGTAGACCAGGCCGAGCGAGTTCGGGAAGCTCACCTCCAGCAGCCGATCCACCCTGGGCTTTCCATCCACCCATTTGCCGGTGTAGAGCGCCGAGCAGGCCCAGTCCCCGACCGCGTCGACGATCAGGATCGCCGACTCGTCGAAGCCCGAGCCCATGAACGCTTGCACCGCGTGGCTGTAGTGGTGCCCCAGATAGGTGATCTTCTCCGGCGCCAGGTCCAGTCGCGCCGAGATGGTGTTCACCGCCCAGAGCTTGCGCCCCAGCCAGGCCTTCATCGACTCCACGAACTCGCGCCGCGAGTCGGGGAACGCCGCCATCGAGCTGCACAGGACCCGCGAGAACTTGGCGTGCGGATCCTCGTTGAAGATCGCCTGATCGAGATCCCCCGAGGTGAGCCCCGCCTCTTTCAGGCAGTACTCCACCGCGTACGTCGGGAAGTTCGAGTCGTGCTTTTGCCGCGTGAACCGCTCTTCTGCCGCCGCCGCGATCACCCGCCCGTCGACCACCAGGCAGGCCGAGGCGTCGTGATACCCGTACGAGACGCCCAGGACCTTCACAGGTGCTTCATCTTGTTGTTGTCGTACGTGACGAACCCCCGGGCGAGCCGGCGGCGAGCGGCGCTGAACAGCAATGCTCCAAACACGTAGTAAACAATGCTCAAGGAGATGTTTGCCAGGTTGTCAATCAGGCGCTTGCCGGTGCGCAACCAGCGCTCCCACAAGCGACGCGCCCGCACCCAGCGCACCTCCGAGCGGATCGCGCTGTCGGTCGCGCCGAGGCGCTTCAGCATCTCGTACGTCAGGTCGACGTGCCCCTCTTCGTCGCTGACCACGTTGCTCAGGCAGTCTTTCAACGCTCCTGCCGGCAGCTCCTGCGACAGGATCCGGAACCGCTGCGTCGCGTCCACCTCGCCCACGTGCACGAACGCGAACGTCTTCCAGATCGGCTCGTCCCCCGCGTACAGCGCCTTGCGCTCGTAGTGCGTCGGCGTGAACACCCGGCCGCCGTAGTGCTTGTACGCCCGCACGAACGCGTCCGCGTGCGACTCTTCTTCGAGGCAGTGGCCGAAGATGATCGCCCGCTCCTTCGGATCGGCGATCTGCTTCATTCCCCGGTACAGGTGCCACACCCCGTCGGCTTCCGTGGCCTGGAACCCGCGGATGACCTCGCTCACCTTGGCCGGCTTGCCGGACAGCTCGACCGATACTGCAAGCCGGATCTTGAGTCGTTCGATGGTGGTGATCATGGAATGCTGGACGACGATATCACGGCGCGCGTGGGGCTCACAAGCGCGACCGGCGCGCGTGCGCTGGCTCGCCGGGGGCCCGGTTCCACCCGGGCGCGACGCCCGCGGTTGACAAAAAAGCCCGCGGAACCGTACCCTCCGCCGATGAGCGGTGCTCCGGATGGGACGGCGACGAAGCGCCCGCGAACCTGGAGAGCCAGGCTCCGGTGGCCGCTCCGTGCCCTCGTCGTCCTCGGCTTCCTCGAGCTCCTGGCGCGGCAGTATGTCGCCCGCCCGAATCGGATCCTCCGGCACTCGTCCGACGCCGACATGGTCTACGAGAACACCCCGGGGACCTGGCTCGGCCACGCCAAATACGATATCTGGACAGCGCCGATCTACATGGTGCTGGACCTGATCAACACCGGGGCCGAGGTGCGCTCCCCCGCCCCGATCGGCTATACCATCTACAAGATCGACGACGACGGGTGCCGGGTCTCCCCCGACGTGCCGAGTCCCCGGCTCTCCGACGTCGTCGTCCTCGGCAGCTCGC
Source organism: Byssovorax sp. (assembly GCA_040006075.1). Taxonomy (GTDB): domain Bacteria; phylum Myxococcota_A; class Polyangia; order Polyangiales; family Polyangiaceae; genus JANYGI01. Next base: position 21,339 of record JBDTXR010000054.1, read on the forward strand.
AGTCGTTTGGCCTCTTCGTTCCCCACGAAGACACGGTCACGGCCATGCTCCAGAGGTCCCTCGAAGACCGGGGAAGGCCGGGCGCGCAGGTCGCGAGCTGCGGGGTGATTGGCCATCACTTCATGCAGACGCTGCGCACGGCCGAGATCGTTCACGCCACCAAGCATCCCGGCCTCTTCGCCATCCTGGTGCGGCCCTGGCACATGCTCGAGCAGTTCGACTACACCGAGGTGCTCAACCCGTCGAACCCGGCGCTGCGGGTGCTGGTCGAGCACTCCAGCCTGGCCCGGTTCATCTTCTACGTCTCGCGGCGCGAGCCCAATCAGTTCAAGAAGCCGCTGGTCCCCGGCCCCGAGCTCGAGGCGCGGCTCGACCGCTACAGCCAGGTGATGCGCGTCGACGGCACCCGCACGGTGTTCTACCTGCTCGACGACAAAACCTCGGACTCGGCCCCGTTCGACGGCCTCGGCGAGATGCTGAAGCGAAAGGGCTTTGGCGTGGAGCGGATCTGGACTCCCTCGAAGGGGAGAGACTACTTCGTGGACCACGATCAGCACTGGAACGCCAGGGGAGCGAGGCTGACGACCGACGAGATGGTCGACAGCGTCGCTCGCGAGCTCGCGGCCGTGGACGCCGAGCGCGCCGCAAAACCCTAGGGCTGCACGATCTCGAGGACCTGATCGGCGGCGATCGGTCCGGGGAGCTTTTGCACGGCGCCGCCGGGCCAGAGCACGCGGATCGAAGAGGCCTTGTCGGCGGCGCCGAGGCCGAAATGAAGGATCTCCGAGGACTCGGCGAAGCCGTCGTGCGACTCCGCCGCGCGCTGGCCGGCGGGCGCGCCGTCGACCTCGACCGACACCACCGCACCATGGGCGTTGGCCGGCGACGCGTGCCCGGTGAGGCGGACCTTGATCCAGTGGCCCTGGTCCTTCACCGGGGTCTCGTTGTGGAGCAACCGCAGCGGGATCGGGCCCTCCAGGATGTCGACCAGCCCGTCACCGTCGTAGTCGAGCACGGCGCTGCGGACGTGAGAGCGGCTGTGCGCGGCCTGGAACTTCACCCCGATCTCGACGAATTTCGCGCCGTGATCGTTCATGAAGAGGAAATCGTCGATCGGGGTCTCGAGCGACTCGATCCCGGCCAGGGTGAGCTTGGCCAGCTCGTCCATCGAGCCGGCGACGATGGTGTTGCCGATGAACACGTCGTCGAATCCATCGTTGTTGAAGTCCGCGGCGACCGGGCCCCAGCCCACGTGGGTGCGGGTCACGTCGGTCACGCCGAGCGCGAGCGCGCGGTCCTTCACGCCGCCTTCGGGGGTCGACATCCAGACCTGATCCGGGCCGAGATCGCCCACGTAGTAGTCCCATTTGCCGTCGTGATCGAAGTCGGCAAAGGCCGCTCCCATCCCGTGGTTGTACAGGCTCGCTCCCAGCGACGGGAGCAGATCGGTGAGCTTGCCGCCCTGGTTGTGCAAGAGCTGGTTGTACGCGAAATCGCCGGACAGGAAGAGATCGACCTTGCCGTCCTGATCCCAGTCAATCGTCGAGAGGGTGTACGAGAACGTCGGGTGAGGATCGGGCAGGAGGAAGGTGGAGTCGACGAACCCCTTGCCCGCCTGATTGTGCAGGATCCGGCGGCGCGCCGGCGCGAGCGGCGCGGCCTGACACTGGACGTCGTCCTGGGTCACGTCGCAGGTGGTGGCCTGCTCGGCGACGAGCGAGGAGCCCACGTAGAGATCGAGCCAGCCGTCGCCGTCGATATCCACGAACGAGACCAGGAAGAGATCGGGATCGGGCGGGCCGAGATCGAGGGCCGAGACGGTGAACGTCGGAGGCTTCATCGCCTCGTTGTGCAGGAGCACGATCTGACCGGACATGGCGTCGACGACCGCGATGTCGGAGCGACCGTCGTTGTCGTAGTCACCGACCGTGCAGGCGCCGATCCCGCCGAGGGTGACCGGGAGATCCATGCGAGAGAACGTGCCATCACCCTGGTTCAGGTAGATCGCGAGCTGGGCAGTCTTCTCGTCGTCCGAGAGCGGGGAGAGCAGGAGATCCGGCTTGCCATCCCCGTTGAAGTCGTGGACGGCCATGCACTCGCGCGAGGCCTTGGGCATCCCGGCGGCCGCCGACACGTCGTGCAGAGCGACCGGCACGAGCTGCGGAGTCGGATCGGATCCGCCGGTGGATCCCGTGGATCCGGCGCCCGCGCCCCCGGTAGATCCGGTCGAGGCCGCCGTGGAGGCGGTGGTCGTGTCGCGGGACGAGCAGCCCCAGGCCAGCGCCGCCGAGCCGAGCAGCACGGTGAGAGCCAGTTCGCGCAGCGGTCTCTCACGTCTCATGGGGGTACGACCTGTCGTTCAGAAGAGCGAATAGATGAAGGGAGCGAGCGGAGCGATGGTGTTGATGATCCACAGCACCGCCGAGCCGAGCAGGAGCACGAAGACGAACGGCACGAACCGCCCCAGCCCTTGGTTGTTGAACGCGCCCGCCGTCCGCAGCGCCGTGCGTGGGATCACCACCAGCCCCGTGTACCATTTACGCGTGTTCGACATCTTTCCAGATCACCGTGGTGTTGAGGAGCAGCGCATCCATGTCCGTCCGCGCAAACATCACCATCGCCTCGACCGGCGTCGTCACCATCGGATATCCGCTCGGGTTGAACGACGTGTTCAGCAGCGCGCCGATCCCGAACCGCTCGCCGAACGCCGTCAACAGCGCGTGGTACGCCGGGTTATCGTCCACGTAGCAGACCTGCGGCCGGCTCGTCCCGTCGATGTGGAGCGCCCCCGCCAGCCTGGCTTTTGCCGACTCTTCCACCGGCACGGCGAACTGCATCCACCGGTTCATCCGCAGGTGCTCGGGATCGATCGCCAGCGTCGCCTGCGCGTCTTTCTCTGTCACCGAGAACGCGTACGGCCGCAGCGACGCCCGCTCTTTCACGTGCTTGCTCAGCCGCGTCGCCAGCTTCTGATCGTCCGGCCGGATCAGGATCGATCGGTTGCCCAGCGCCCGCGGCCCCAGCTCCGATCTCCCCTGCATGCAGCCCACGATCTGCCCGGCCATCAGCCGATCGGCGACCGCGGCATACAGCTCTTTCCGGTCGCTGAAGGTCTTGAAGCGCCATTTCGAGCCTTTCGGCAGCTCGACGCCTTGCTTCAGGTACCCATGAAAGTGCTCGGGCTTGATGAAATCGACCAGCTTCACCGCGTCCAGCTCGTCGAGCTCGACACCCTGGTACGGTGAATACTCGCTCCGCCCCGGCACGCCGCCCGCCTCCGCTGCGTCGTAGTACAAGGCCGTTCCAACCGACGTGCCACCGTCGCCAGGATCCGGCGGGATGTAGATCTTCTTGAACGGCGAGTCCTTGAGAACCCGGTAGTTGGAGACGCAGTTGAGGCTCACCCCGCCCGCGAAGCAGAGGTTGACCGAGGGAGCCATTCCATGGAGCTTGCGACAGAGGCCCAGAACGCGCTCTTCCAGGACCAGCTGCGTGCTCGCCGCCACGTCCGCCAGGCGCTGCGCGTCTTTCGACACCACGCCTGCGGGCGTGCCGAAGCAATCGAACGGGAGGTTGTCCTTGTAGCTCCGCGCCGGACCGAACTCCTCGAGGAACTTCTCCGTCACCGGGCCGCGGAAGAACTTCGTGAAGTTGAAGTACGCCTGATCCACCTCGTAGAGCCCGTCCTCGGTCTCCTTGATGATCTCCCGCATCCTCGGCGCAAATCGCGGCGTCCCGAACGCCGCCAGCGCCATCGTGCTGCACTCGCTGTCGTTGGGCGAGAACCCCAGATAGGCTGTCACCGCCGAGTAGACCAGGCCGAGCGAGTTCGGGAAGCTCACCTCCAGCAGCCGATCCACCCTGGGCTTTCCATCCACCCATTTGCCGGTGTAGAGCGCCGAGCAGGCCCAGTCCCCGACCGCGTCGACGATCAGGATCGCCGACTCGTCGAAGCCCGAGCCCATGAACGCTTGCACCGCGTGGCTGTAGTGGTGCCCCAGATAGGTGATCTTCTCCGGCGCCAGGTCCAGTCGCGCCGAGATGGTGTTCACCGCCCAGAGCTTGCGCCCCAGCCAGGCCTTCATCGACTCCACGAACTCGCGCCGCGAGTCGGGGAACGCCGCCATCGAGCTGCACAGGACCCGCGAGAACTTGGCGTGCGGATCCTCGTTGAAGATCGCCTGATCGAGATCCCCCGAGGTGAGCCCCGCCTCTTTCAGGCAGTACTCCACCGCGTACGTCGGGAAGTTCGAGTCGTGCTTTTGCCGCGTGAACCGCTCTTCTGCCGCCGCCGCGATCACCCGCCCGTCGACCACCAGGCAGGCCGAGGCGTCGTGATACCCGTACGAGACGCCCAGGACCTTCACAGGTGCTTCATCTTGTTGTTGTCGTACGTGACGAACCCCCGGGCGAGCCGGCGGCGAGCGGCGCTGAACAGCAATGCTCCAAACACGTAGTAAACAATGCTCAAGGAGATGTTTGCCAGGTTGTCAATCAGGCGCTTGCCGGTGCGCAACCAGCGCTCCCACAAGCGACGCGCCCGCACCCAGCGCACCTCCGAGCGGATCGCGCTGTCGGTCGCGCCGAGGCGCTTCAGCATCTCGTACGTCAGGTCGACGTGCCCCTCTTCGTCGCTGACCACGTTGCTCAGGCAGTCTTTCAACGCTCCTGCCGGCAGCTCCTGCGACAGGATCCGGAACCGCTGCGTCGCGTCCACCTCGCCCACGTGCACGAACGCGAACGTCTTCCAGATCGGCTCGTCCCCCGCGTACAGCGCCTTGCGCTCGTAGTGCGTCGGCGTGAACACCCGGCCGCCGTAGTGCTTGTACGCCCGCACGAACGCGTCCGCGTGCGACTCTTCTTCGAGGCAGTGGCCGAAGATGATCGCCCGCTCCTTCGGATCGGCGATCTGCTTCATTCCCCGGTACAGGTGCCACACCCCGTCGGCTTCCGTGGCCTGGAACCCGCGGATGACCTCGCTCACCTTGGCCGGCTTGCCGGACAGCTCGACCGATACTGCAAGCCGGATCTTGAGTCGTTCGATGGAGGTGATCATGAAATACAGAGCCACACTATCACGCGGCGCACGCCGGTCACAAGACGGTGATACGACGCCGGGGTGACGCTCCCGCTCGACAATCGGCGCGTTCGCCTCGGCCGGAGCGCGCTCTCGGTCGCGCCGCTCGCGGTGGGTACCTGGGCCTGGGGTGAGCGAAAATACTGGGGCTACGAGCGAGAATTCACCTCGCGCGACGTGGTCGACGCCTTCGTCGCCAGCGCCGACGCCGGGCTCACGCTCTTCGATACGGCCGAGGTGTACGGGCACGGCGAGTCGGAGAAGATCCTGGGTTTCCTGCTGCGAAAGCGCGGCGAAGGGCTGCGCGTCGCGACCAAGTTCGCGCTGCTCCCCGGGCGCGACGGGGCGCGCGCCCTGCCCCGCGCGCTCGATCTGAGCCTGAAGCGGCTCGGGGTTCCTCGCGTCGATCTCTACCAGATTCACTGGCCGGACACGGCGATGGCGTCGATCGACGCGCTGATGGACGCGCTCGCCGACGCGGTGGACGCCGGGAAGGTCGGCGCCGTCGGCGTCAGCAATTTCACCGCGACCGAGATGCGCGCGGCCCACGCGGCGCTGGCCCGGCGGGGGATCCCGCTGGCGTCGAACCAGGTGCACTACAGCCTGATTCACCGCGCGCCCGAGGCCGACGGGGTGCTCGACGCTTGCCGCGAGCTCGACGTCGCGCTGCTGGCCTACAGCCCGCTCGAGCAGGGGATCCTCGGCGGCAAGTACCCGCCGGGGAAGCCGCCCGAGGGCCCGCGCGCGCGGCTCCCGTCGTTCGCCGCGGAGAACCTCGCCGCGGCGGGCGAGGTGGTGGCGCTGCTCGGATCCCTCGGTGAAACAAGGGGGAACGGCCCCGATCAGCTCGCGCTCGCGTGGCTGCTCGCGCAGCCGGGCGTGGTGCCGATCGCCGGCGCCAAGACCGCGGCGCAGGCCGAGCGCAACGCGGGCGCGCTGGCGATCACCCTGGATCCAGAGGAGATCGCCGCGATCGATCGGGCTACGACGCGGTGGAAGACGGCGTAGGCGCGGACGCGTCCGGGGCCTCGGCGCGCGGGCGCAGCGCGGCCATCACCGCGCGCAGGCCCTCGACCAGCGCGGGCGTCGGCGAGCCCGCGTCGACGCGGTAGCCGCCCGTGGCGCGGCCGTCTTGCTCGGCGAGCCACACCGTCGCGCGCTCGCCCGCGGGGCCGGTGAACGAAGCCTCGGCGCGTCGGCCACGCTCCGTGATCTCCACCCGATCCCACGCGAGCTCGCCGAAGGGCGCGGCGGCGCGGAGGCGCGCGAGGCGGGCTCCGACCGAGCGGGACACGAGGCCCACCGCGTCGGCGGCGAGCGGGTGCACGACGCGCAGCCCGGCCTTCACGAGCGCGTCGCACAGCGACGAGAGCGCGCGGAGGGCGAGCGCGCGATCGTTCGGCAGTGAAGCAATTTGCAGGCTGCACTGATCGAACCCGGCCACGCCCTCGCCGGGGTGGCGGAGCGCGACGCGGAGCGGCGGGGCGCCGGGGCCCGCGAGCGTGAGCGTGACCTCGGCGTCGCCGGTCTCGACGGCGGTGAGGGTGGCGTACGGCGCCGGCACCGCGGTACCGAGGCGCGCGACGAAAGGCCGCAAATGCAAGGCCAGGAAGCGCCTCTCGACGTCGATCGCGGCGAGGGCCTCGGGCGTCACCGGGACCAGCTCGTCGGTGCCGTAGAAGTGCCGGTAGGCCTCGAACACGCCGCTGCACCGGCTCTCGAAGACGCAGGCCTTGCAGCTCGCGGGCTTGATCTTGTCGCGGCGCTTGGTGAGGTACTTGTCCCAGGGCTGGCTGAGCTTGTTCTGCCCGTCGACGGCGATGGTGAGGGTGCGCTCGCCGTCGTGGTGGATCCAGCGCGCGAGCTTCGGCGCGAGGCAGTACGGGAGGTTGCCGATGTTGACGTCGAAGCCCTCGGGGAAGCCTTCGATCATGGCCTCGAGCGCGGGGATCATCTTGGTGTAGCGCGGGACCATGGCCCGCAGCTCTTCCTCGCTGCGCACGCCGGCGTCGGAGGGGCGGATCATGTCGAGGTGGAGCTGCTTCACGCCGAGCGGGAGCAGCAGGGCCGGGAACGCTGCCACCGAGTCGAAGTTCGACTGCACCACGCACATGTTGACGGTGACGACCTCGCCCTTGCGCTGGAGGGTGGCCATGGTGCGCTGGATCCGCGCAAACGAGCCTTCCTTGAGCGTGGTGCGCTCGTGCGCGGCGACGGTCGCGCCCTGGATGGAGATCCGCCAGGTGAAGCGCCCGCCGGTGGCGAGGATCTCGTCGATGAAGGCCTCGCGCGCCGTCTTCACGCCGTTGGTGAAGAGCACGATCTCTTCGTAGCCGAGGGCCACGGCGCGGCGGACGACGTCGAGGAAGCCGGGCTGGAGCGTGGGCTCGCCGCCGAGGAGCGTGAGCTTGCGATGCCCTGAAGCGAAGGCTTTCTCGATCTCGTGGATCACCGGAGCGACGTCGAGCGGGCCGGCCTTCCCCTCCGCGGTCTGCTGTCCGGAGACGCAGAAGACGCAGCGGTTGTTGCACATGTGGCCGAGCTGGATCTCGACCTGCTGCAAGGGCTCCATCGCGGGGATGTTATCCTGCGCGGGCTGTCGGCGGGAGCAATTGCGCCAGATCTATCGAAAAAACCAGCCCGGGATGCGCGCGGGTTGGGCTACTATGGTTTACAGTGAAGGCGCTTATCAAAGTTGGCTACGCGTGCAACGAGAACTGCACGTTCTGCCATACAGCGGATATGCGCCACGTGGACGACACGGCCGATCGGATCGACTGGAAGATCAGCCGCGCCAAGCGCCTCGGCTACACGATGGCGGTGCTCTCGGGCGGCGAGCCGACGATGCGACCGGAGCTCCTGCGGTGGGCGCGCAAGACGGCGGCGCTGGGCCTGGACTTCGGCCTGGTGACCAACGGGCTGATGCTCTCGTACCCGCACGTCGTCGACGAGCTCGTGAACGATTGCCGGCTCAAGTACGTGTACATGTCGATGCACGGCGGGACGCCGAAGGTGCACCAGTCGCTGGTGCGCGCCGACACCTTCGCGCAGGCGCTGAAGGCCGTGGAGACGCTGCACGGGCGGGTGCCGGACCTCACGGTCAACTGCGTGATCACCACGGCGAACGTGAAGCACCTGCGCGGCCTGGTCGACGCGCTGATTCACCTGCCGGAGCTGTGCATCAAGCTCTCGATGACCCAGCCCAAGGGCGCCGCGAACCGCGCCTTCGACGTGATCGTGCCCGACGTGGAGGAGTGCGCGGCGCAGATCGTCGAGGCGATCCGCTACGGGATCGCCAAGCGCGGCGAGGCCGCGGGGCCGCGGTTCGCGCACGACGGCATTCCGTTCTGCTTGCTGCCCGGCCTCGAAGATCTCTACGACGATCTGAAGACGCACCGCTTCGCCACGATGATCGAGGTCGACGAGGACGATTTCGTGCCGGTCGACGATGTCGCGAAAATTCAGACCGAGAAGTGCGGGCCGTGCGCGCTGCGCGGCGCGTGTCCCGGCCTGTACCGCGGCTATTTCGAGCACTACGGGGACTCGGCGCTGAAGCCGGTCACGGGGACGCCGCGGTCGAACTCGTACCACTTCACCGAGTCGCGGGACATTTCGCGGGCGCCCGGCGCGCCGTGCCCGGTGAAGAAAGACGGCGTCTCGCCCTACGATCGCGGGCGCACTTTGTTTTTGCGGCTCAAGGATCGGATGCGGCTCTTTCGCACCGATACGCGGGATTTCTCGGACGAAGAGCTCCTCGCCACCAAGGAGCGCGAGGGGCAGCTCTACCTCGACGTGTCGAGCAAGCTCGCGCCCGACGACTTCGCCCGGGATCTGCGCAAGCTGACGATCGCGGCGGAGTGCGGCGCGTGCGATCAGCGCGCGCGGTGCACCGGCTGCTGGGAGCCGGTGCGCGGCGACGTGTTCACCCGCGACGACGCCGAGGTGCGCGCGATCGTGGCGGGCTTGCGCGGCCGCGTGCTCGATCTCGGCGGCGGCGAGGCCGGGTATCTCGCGGCGCTCGCGGGGCCGATCGAGGCGGGATCGATCGAGTACGTGTGCGTCGATCCGGACGAGCCCGCGCTGGCGGTGCTGGCGTCGCGGCACCCGAAGGCGCGCTTCATCGCCGGCCGCGCCGAGGACCTGGGCCCGGAGCACGGCGAGTTCGATCACGTGCTCGTGCTCCGCAGCTACAACCACTTCGCCGATCCCGGCGCGGTGCTCTCGGGCGCGCTCGCGCGGCTCCGCGTCGGCGGCACGCTGACCATCGCCGACAACGTGGCGTTCGGCCTGGTCCGCAGCGCGGCGCACGCGGCGCGGGCCGAGACCGCGAGCGCGAACCGCTTCGAGCACCACCGCAACGACGGCGCGGCCGAGGCGGCGCGCGTCGTCGACAAGCTTCTCTCCGTACCCCGCACCGATCGGCGATCGTTGCGGCTTCTCCTGCGGCGGGACATCGGTCCCCAGACCTCCAACCAATGGCTCCTCCGCTACG
>JBDTXR010000055.1:0-30588 GCA_040006075.1 Byssovorax sp.
TGCGCGAGACCTGCCTCGGCGCCTACGCCCACCAGGACATGCCCTTCGAGCGCCTCGTCGCCGAGCTCTCGCGGACGCGCGACGCCAGCGTGACGCCGCTCTTCCAGGTGATGTTCACGCTCCACAACGCGCCGAGTGAGGCCGTGAAGATGAGCGGGCTGCGCGCGCGCGGCGCCGGCGTGGAGATCGTCTCGGCCAAGTTCGATCTGACCCTGGCGATGAGCGAGGCCGGCAGCGGGCTCGCGGGGACGTTCGAGTACGCGACCGATCTCTTCGACGACGCGACGGTCGAGCGCCTGGTCGGCCTCTTCCAGACGCTGCTCGCGGGCATCGCCGCGGCGCCCGCGACCCCGATCGGGGCGCTCCCGCTGCTGCCCGAGGCCGAGAAGAAGCGCCTCCTCGTCGACTGGAACGCCACGGCGATGGAGTTCCCGCGCGTCGCCGTTCACCGTATTTTCGAGGCCGAAGTCGATCGCGCGCCCGCGGCGATCGCCGTCGCGTTCGAGGGGCAGCAGCTCACCTACGCCGAGCTCGATCGTCGGACGAACCAGCTCGCGCGCGCGTTGCAACGCCGCGGCGTCGGGCCGGGCACGCGGGTGGGCATCGCCGTCGAGCGCTCGCTCGATCTCGTCGTCGCGGCGCTCGCGGTGCTCAAGTCGGGCGCGGCGTACGTGCCGCTCGATCCGGCCTATCCGAAGGACCGCCTGAGCTTCATGGCGACCGACGCCGCGATCCCGCTCCTGCTCACCCAGGCGGCGCTCGTCGACGATCTCGCGAGCCTCGCGCCGGCGCGGATCTGCCTCGGAGGCGACTGGCCGGCGATCGCCGGCGAGAGCGACGCGAGGCTGGAAAACGTGGTCGATCCGGAGTCGGCGGCCTACGTGATCTACACCTCGGGCTCGACCGGCAAGCCCAAGGGCGTGAGCGTGCCGCACCGCGCGCTCGCCAGCTTCCTGACGTCGATGGCGCGCTCGCCGGGGTTCCACGCGCAGGATCGTCTGCTCGCGGTCACCAGCCTCTCGTTCGACATCGCGGGGCTCGAGCTCTTCTTGCCGCTCACCAGCGGCGGCGTGGTCGAGATCGCGAGCCGGGCCGCGACGACCGACGGCGCGGCGCTCGCGCGGATCATCGCCGAGCGCGGGATCACCGTGCTCCAGGCGACGCCGTCGACCTGGCGCTTGCTCCTCGAATCCGGCTGGGAAGGCGCGGCGATCAAGGTGCTCGTCGGCGGCGAGGCCGTCCCGCGCGAGCTCGTCGATCGGCTGGTGCCGCGCGCGGCCTCGGTGTGGAACATGTACGGCCCGACCGAGACCACGATCTGGTCCTGCGTGCAGCGGCTCGACATCGGCAACGGCCCGGTGCTCATCGGCCGACCCATCGGCAACACCCAGGCGTACGTGCTCGATCCCTCGGGAAATCCCGTGCCGATCGGCGTCCCCGGCGAGCTCCACCTCGGCGGCGACGGAGTGGCGCTCGGCTACCTCGATCGACCCGAGCTGACGCGGGAGCGGTTCATCGCCTCACCGTTCGTCGCCGGCGCGCGGCTCTACAAGACCGGCGATCTCTGCCGCTTCCACGAGCACGGAGCGCTCGAGTTCCTGAGCCGCCTCGATTTCCAGGTGAAAATCAGGGGTTTCCGCGTCGAGCTCGGCGAGATCGAGGCGGCGATCGCCGCGCACCCGGCCGCGCGCCAGGTCGTCGTCGCGGCGCGCGAGGACACGCCCGGGGACAAGCGCCTCGTGGCCTACCTCGTCGTCGAGAGCCCGATCGCCGCGGCGGATCTCCGCGCGAGGCTGAAGGCGACGCTGCCCGACTACATGATCCCGTCGGCGTTCGTGACCCTCGACGCGCTCCCGCTCACCGCCAACGGCAAGGTCGACCGCAAGGCGCTGCCGGCGCCGGACGCGGGCGCGATCGAGGCGAGAGCGCACGTCGCCCCGCGCGGCCCGGTCGAGGAGGCGCTGGCCGGGATCTTCGCGGAGGTGCTCAAGATCGAGGAGATCTCGACGACGGCGGACTTCTTCGAGCTCGGCGGCCACTCGCTCCTCGCCGCGCAGGTGAAGGCGCGGATCGCCGCCGCGTTCCAGGTGGAGATCCCGCTCCACGCGATGTTCGAGGCGCCGACGGTGGCCGCGCTCGCGCGGAGGATCGACGCGGCGATGAGCGCCGATCGCGGGCTCGCTGCGCCGCCGCTCGCTCGCCGCGAGCACGGGGCGTCGGCGCCGCTCTCGTTCGGGCAGGAGCGCCTCTGGTTCCTCGCCCAGCTCGAGCCCGACGATCGCTCGTACAACATGCCGATCGGCGTCCGCTTCGAGGGCCCGCTCGATCGCGCGGCCCTCGCCGCGGCGCTGCGCGAGCTGGTGAGGCGACACGAGGTGCTGCGGACGACGATGGCGATCGTCGATCAAAAGCCGGCCGCGATCCTCCACGCGGACGCCGAGATCCCGCTGCCGGTGACGTCGTTGACGTCGTTGCCCACCGGGGAACGCGACGCGGCGCTGCGCGAGCAGACGGTCGCCGAGGGGCGCCTGCCGATCGATCTCGCGCGCGGCCCGCTGCTGCGCGCGCGCCTCTTCGAGCTCGGCGCCGAGGACCACGTGCTCCTCCTCGTCGTTCACCACATCGTCAGCGACGGCTGGTCGAACGGGATCCTCAACCGCGAGCTCACGGCCCTCTACCGCGCCTTCGCCGAGGGCCAGCCCTCGCCGCTGCCGGAGCTCCCGATCCAGTACGCCGACTTCGCCGCGTGGCAGCGCGGCTGGCTCCACGGCGCCGCGCTCGCCGAGCTGGTCGGCTACTGGAAGACCCAGCTCGCGGGCGCCCCGCACACCCTGGATTTGCCCTCGGATCGGCCGCGTCCGCCGCTGCGATCCCACCGCGCGGGGCGCGCCTCGGTCGTGCTCCCGAAGGAGCTCGCGGCCGGGCTCAAGGCCGTCGCGCGCAGGGAGGGGGCGACGCTGTTCATGACCCTGCTCGCGGCCTTCAACGTGCTGCTGCATCGCTACAGCGGGCAGCGCGACATCCTGGTCGGCTCGCCGATCGCCGGGCGCGCGCGGGCCGAGACCGAGAGCCTGATCGGCTTCTTCCTCAACACGCTGGTGCTGCGCGCGCACCCGTCGGGCGAGCGCCCGTTCTCGGAGCTGCTGCGCGAGGTGAAGGCGGCGTGCCTCGGCGCCTACGCCCACCAGGATCTGCCCTTCGAGCGCCTCGTCGCCGAGCTCGCGCCCGAGCGCGATCTCGGGCGATCGCCGCTGTTCCAGGTCTCGTTCATCCTCCAGAACGCGCCCAAGGAGAGCCTCGCCCTCGCCGGCGTGAAGACCAGCGGCGTGCGCGCCGAGAGCGCGGTCTCGACCGTCGATCTCACCCTGGCGATGGGCGAGAGCAAGAACGCCCTCAACGCCACCATCGACTACGCGCTCGACCTCTTCGACCAGGCCACGATCGAGCGCCTCTTCGGGCACTTCCGCGCGCTGCTCGAGGGGATCGTCGCCGATCCCGCGGGCGCTTGCGGCGCGCTCCCGCTGCTGACGGCGGCCGAGCGGACGCGGATGCTCGTCGACTGGAACGCCACCGCGATGGAGTACCCGCGCACCGGCGCGCACCACCTGGTCGAGGCCCGGGTCGACGCCGCGCCCGACGCGGTGGCCCTTGGATTCGAGGGCCGCGAGGTCACCTACCGAGAGCTCGATCGCCGGGCCAACCAGCTCGCGCGCTACCTGCAACGCCGCGGCGCCGGGCCCGGCGAGCGCGTCGGGATCTCGACCGAGCGATCGATCGACATGGTCGTGGCAGCCCTGGCTGTCATGAAATCGGGCGCCGCGTATGTGCCGCTCGATCCGACCTACCCCAAGGATCGGCTGGCGTTCATCGCGGCCGACGCGGAGCTGTTGCTGCTGCTGACCCAGGAGAGCCTCGCGGCCGAGACCGAGGGGCTCTGCGCGCAGAGCGTGCGGCTCGACGCCGACTGGCCGACGATCGCGGGCGAGAGCGACGCGCGCCTCGGCGCCGTCGACGCCGAGGCCATCGCCTACGTGCTCTACACCTCGGGCTCGACTGGCAAGCCCAAGGGCGTCCGCATCCCGCACCGCGCGCTCGCGAATTTCCTGACCACGATGCGCGCCGAGCCGGGGTTCACCGCGTCGGATCGCCTCCTCGCCGTCACCAGCCTCTCGTTCGACATCGCCGGCCTCGAGCTCTTCCTCCCGCTCGTCGCCGGAGGCGTGGTCGAGATCGCCGGCCGAGCCGCGGTCGTCGACGGCGCGCGCCTCGCAGGTCTCCTTGTTTCCAGGGGGATCACCGTCATGCAGGCCACGCCCTCGACGTGGCGCCTGCTCCTCGACTCGGGCTGGCAGGGCGCGCCGATCAAGGTCCTGGTCGGCGGCGAGGCCGTGCCGCGCGAGCTGGTCGACAAGCTCGCGCCGCGCGTGGCCTCGGTGTGGAACATGTACGGGCCGACCGAGACCACGATCTGGTCGTGCATCCAGCGCCTGCACGCCGGTGGCGGCGCAGTGCCGATCGGGAGGCCGATCGGCAACACCCAGGTCTACGTGCTCGACGGCGCGCTCCAGCCGGCGCCGGCGGGCGTCCCCGGAGAGCTGCATATCGGCGGCGACGGCGTCGCGCTCGGCTACTGGAAGCGTCCGGATCTCACGGCCGAGCGCTTCATCGCTTCGCCGTTCGTCGCGGGCGCGACGCTCTACAAGACCGGCGATCTCTGCCGGTTCCGCGGCGACGGCGCGCTCGAGTTCCTCGGTCGCCTCGACTTCCAGGTCAAGCTCCGCGGCTACCGGATCGAGCTCGGCGAGATCGAGGCGGTGCTCGCGCAGCACCCCGCCGTCGCCCTGGCGGTGGCCACCGTGCGCGAAGACGTGCCGGGCGACAAACGCCTGGTCGCGTACCTGGTCGCGCAGCCGGATTTGCCGGTAATCGAAGCCGATCTGCGCGCCTTCGTCGCCGCGACCCTGCCGGGCTACATGGTCCCGACGGCGTACGTGATCCTCGCGGCGATGCCGCTCACGCCCAACGGCAAGGTCGACCGCCAGGCGCTGCCTGCGCCCGAGACGGGCCCGGCCGCCGAGGCGATCTACGTCGCGCCGCGCGACGCGATCGAGGAGAAGCTGGCCGCGATCTGGCAGAGCGTCCTCGGCCGCGAGCGGGTCGGCGTCACCGACGACTTCTTCGATCTCGGCGGCCACTCGCTCCTCGCGACGCAGGTCGTGGCGCGCATCGCCGAGTCGCTCGAGGTCGAGATCCCCCTCGCGGGGATCTTCCAGGCGCGGACGCTGGGCGGCCTCGCGCAGATGATCCAGGCCGTGCTCTGGGCGCGGCCACCGGGCGCGGCGGCGTCGACCGACGGTGAGCTCGACGAGGGTGAGCTCGAAGAGGGTGAGCTGTGAGCGAGATCGAGTTTCTTCTTCACCTCCGCAGCCTGGGCGTGAAGCTCTGGCTCGAGGGCGAGGCGGTGAAGTTCAGCGCCCCGAAGGGCGCGCTCACGCCCGAGCTCAAGGACGAGCTCAAGGCCCGCAAGGAGGAGATCCGACGCTTCCTCGTCGAGGCCGCGGAGATGGCCGGCGAGGGGCAAAAGCCGGCAATTCCGGCCGTGGCGCGCGATCTTCCGCTCGCGCTCTCGTTCGGGCAAGAGCGGCTCTGGTTCCTGGAGCAGCTCGAGCCCGGCGGCGCCGCGTACGCCATCCCCGCGGCGCTGCGCCTCGAAGGCCCGCTGGCGGAAGCCGCGCTGGAGAGGGCGATCGAGGAGATCGTTCGCCGCCACGAGGCGCTCCGCACCACGTTCGCGTCGATCGAAGGGCAGCCGGTCGCGGTCGTCCACCCGGCCGTCGCGGTGCCGCTCCCGCTCACCGATCTCTCGCCAATGCCGCCGGAAGAGCGCGAGATCGCCATGCGCCGCGCGATCGCCGTGGAGTCGCGGCGATCGTTCGATCTCGCGACGGGCCCGCTGCTCCGCGCGCGGCTCCTGCGGCTCGGCCCCGAGGAGCACGTGCTGATCTCGGCGATGCACCACATCGTCTCCGATGGTTGGAGCAGCAACGTCTTTGCCCGCGAGCTCGGGGTCCTCTACGACGCCTTCGCCGCGGGCCGCCCGTCGCCGCTCCCCGAGCTCCCGATCCAGTACGTCGATTTCGCGGCGTGGCAGCGCGGCGCGTTCGCCGGCGACGCCCTCGATCGCCAGCTCGCCTACTGGAAAAAGCGGCTCGCCGGCGCGCCCGCGGCGATCGATCTCCCGACCGACAGGCCGCGCCCGCCGATCCCCTCGCTCGCCGGATCGTGGCGTCGCTTCACGCTCTCCGCCGCGCTCTCGACCGCGCTCCGCGAGCTCGCGCAGCGCGAGGGCGTGACCCTGTTCATGCTCCTCCTCGCGGCCGTCGACGTCCTCCTCGCGCGCGCCGGCGGGCAGGACGACGTGGTCGTCGGATCGCCGATCGCCGGCCGCGCGCGGCCCGAGACCGAGCCGCTGATCGGCTTCTTCGTCAACACCCTGGTCCTCCGCGCCGAGGTCGCGCGCGACGCCCCGTTCCGCGCCCTCCTCGCGCAGGTGAAGGAGACCTGCCTCGCCGCGTACGCCCACCAGGATCTGCCCTTCGAGCGCCTGGTGCAGGCCCTCTCGCCGGTGCGTGATCCCAGCCGATCGCCGCTGTTTCAGGTGCTCTTCTCGCTCCAGAACGCGGGCCGCGAAAGCGGCGGCGCGGCCTCCACCGTTCGCCGCCGCGGCATGGCCGTCGACAGCGGCACCTCGAAGTTCGATCTGACCATCGCCATGGCGGACGGCCCGAGCGGGATCTACGGCGTGATCGAGTACGCCACCGATCTCTTCGACGCCCGCACCATCGACGCGATGGGATCGCACCTCGACGTGCTCCTCGCCGGGATCGTCTCCGATCCCGCGACGGCGATCGGCGCGCTCCCGATCCTGCCCGCGGCCGAGCGTCACACCGTCGTCGAGGCCTTCAACGCGACCCGCGTCGACTACCCGAACGATCGGCTGATCCCCGATCTCCTCGAGGCCCAGGCCGCGGCCACGCCCGAGGCGATCGCCCTGGTTTTCGAGGGGATCTCGCTCACCTACCGCGAGCTCGATCGCCGCACCAACCAGCTCGCGCGCGCCCTCGTGAAGCGCGGCGTCGGCCCCGAGGTGCTGGTCGGCGTCTGCCTCGAGCGATCGATCGAGCTGGTGGTCGCGCTCCACGCGGTGCTCAAGGCCGGCGGCGCCTACGTGCCGCTCGATCCCGAGTACCCGAAGGATCGCCTGGCCTTCATGCTCGACGACACGAACGTGCCGGTGCTGCTGACGCAGGCGCACCTCACGGCGCTGCTCCCGCCGCACCGGGCCGAGGTCCTGCGGCTCGACACCGGCTGGTCGGCGATCGAAGTCGAGCCGGATTCCCGGCTCGATCGCCGCGCGCTCGCGCTCACGAACCTGGCCTACGTCATCTACACCTCGGGCTCGACCGGGCGGCCCAAGGGGGCGATGAACGAGCACCGCGGTGTTCTCAATCGCCTCCAGTGGATGCAGGAGACCTACGGCCTCACCGGCGCGGATCGCGTGCTCCAGAAGACGCCGTTCAGCTTCGACGTGTCGGTCTGGGAATTCTTCTGGCCGCTGATGTTCGGGGCCACGCTCGTGGTCGCGAAGCCCGAGGGCCACAAGGATCCGGCGTACCTCGCCCGGCTCATCGACGAGCAGCGCATCACCACGATGCACTTCGTCCCGTCGATGCTGAAGGTCTTCCTCGACGAGATCGAGCCCGGCGCCGCGCGGGCGCCGTGCAGTACGTTGAAGCGAGTATTCGCGAGCGGCGAGGCCCTCTTGCCGGCGATGGTCGACGCCTTCGCGGCGCGCCTGCCGGGCGCCGGGCTCCACAACCTCTACGGGCCGACCGAGGCCGCCGTCGACGTCACCGCCTGGGAAAGCAAGGCCGGATCGGCGATCGCGCCGATCGGCAAGCCGATCGCCAACGTGCGGATCTACCTGCTCGATGAACGCGGGACGCCCGTGCCGATCGGCGCGCGCGGCGAGCTCTACATCGGCGGCGTCCAGGTCGCGCGCGGCTACCTGAACCGCCCCGAGCTCACGGCCGAGCGCTTCGTCCCCGATCCCTTCGTCCCCGCGGACGGCTACCCGCTCTACCGCACCGGCGACGTCGCGCGGTGGCTCCCCGAAGGCGAGATCGAGTACCTCGGCCGCGCGGATTTCCAGGTAAAAATCAGGGGTTTTCGCATCGAGCTCGGCGAGATCGAGACCGCGCTCTCGGAGCACCCGAGCGTGCGCGAGGTGGTGGTCGTCGCGCGCGAGGACGTGCCCGGCGACCGGAAGATCGTCGCCTACCTCGCCGCGACGGCGGGCAGCGCGCCGACCTCGGCCGAGCTCCGCGACGCCCTGAAGGAGCGGCTGCCCGAGTACATGGTGCCGGCGGCGTTCGTGGTGCTCGACGCGCTCCCGCTCACCGCGAGCGGCAAGATCGATCGGAAGGCGCTGCCGGCGCCCAGCGCCTCCGCCGTCGAGGCGCGCGCGTACGTCGCCCCGCGCGGCCCGGTGGAGTCCGCGCTCGCGGCGATCTTCACCGAGGTGCTCGCGATCCCGACGGTCGGCGCGCACGACGACTTCTTCGATCTCGGCGGCCACTCGCTCCTCGCGACGCGGATCATGGCGCGCGTCCGCGCCTCGTTCGCCGTGGATCTACCGCTCCGCGCGCTGTTCGACGCGCCCACGCCGTCGGCGCTCGCCGGGCGCGTCGAGGCCGCGCTCCGAGCCGGCCACGGCGTCGCGGCGCCGCCGATGGTCCGCGTCCCGCGCGAAGGGCCGCTCCCGGCGTCGTTCGCGCAGGAGCGCCTGTGGTTCCTCGATCAGCTCGAGCCCGGCGATCCCTCGTATGTCGTCCCGACCTCGATGCACCTCACCGGCGCGCTCGACGCCGCGGCGCTCGGCCGCGCGCTCGCCGAGGTCGTGCGCCGTCACGAGTCGCTCCGCACCACCTTCGCCGAGGTGGCCGGCCACCCGGTGCAGGTGATCCACGAGCACCTCGCGATCCCCCTTCCTTTCACCTCGTTGACATCGTTGCCCGCTGGTGAACGGGAGGCCGCGATCCGCCGCGAGCTCGCCGCCGAGGTCGCGCGCCCGTTCGATCTCGCGACCGGCCCGCTCCTTCGCGCGCGCCTGTTCCAGCTCGCCGACGACGATCACGTCCTCTTCCTCGCGCTCCACCACATCGTCTCCGACGCCTGGACGCTGGGGATCTTGAACCGCGAAATCGGCTCGCTTTACCGGGCGTTTCTCGCGGGCGCCGCGCCGACGTTGCCCGAGCTCCCGATCCAGTACGCTGACTACGCCGCGTGGCAGCGCGCCTGGCTCGCGGGCGAGGTCCTCGACGCGCAGCTCGGCTACTGGCGGCAGCGCCTCCAGGGCGCGCCCACGTCGATCGATCTGCCGACCGACCGGCCGCGCCCGGCGATCCCCAGCCACCGCGGCGCGCACCGCTCGTTCACCGTGCCCGCCGACGTGACCGCCGGGCTCGAAGGCCTCGCCCGCAAGGAAGGGGCGACGCTGTTCATGACCCTGCTCGCGGCCTTCGACGTGCTCCTCCACCGCACGACGGATCAGCGCGACGTGGTCGTGGGCACGCCGATCGCGGGCCGCACGCAGGCCGAGACCGAGGGGTTGATTGGCTTCTTCGTCAACACGCTGGTGCTCCGCGCCGAGATCGATCCCGAGCAGAGCTTCCGCGAGCTGCTCGCGCGGGTGAAGGAGACCTGCCTCGGCGCGTACGCCCACCAGGACACGCCGTTCGAGCGGCTGGTGCAGGAGATCGCGCCCGGGCGCGACATGAGCCGATCGCCTTTATTTCAAGTAGTTTTCGTCCTCCAGAACGCGGCGGCGGGCGGCCTGGATCTCGACGGCGTCCGCCGCCGCGGCATCCGCCTCGACAGCGCCACGGCCAAGTTCGATCTGACGCTGGCCATGGCCAGGACCGCGAGCGGGATGCTGCTCGGATCGATCGAGTACGCGACCGATCTCTTCGACGCGGCGACGATCGACCGGCTCGTCGATCGCTTCGGGGTCCTCCTCGCTGGCATCGTCGCCGATCCCTCGCGGGCGGTCCGGGCGCTCCCGATCCTCCCGGCGAGCGAGCGCGCGGCCCTGCTGGCGTGGAACGACGTGGGCAGGGCGTACGCGGCGGAGTCGACGCTGCACGCGCTGTTCGAGCGGCAGGTGGATCGGGCGCCGGCCGCGGTGGCGGTGACGCTGGGCGGCGCGCAGCTCACCTATCGCGAGCTGGACGAGCGAGCCAATCGGCTGGCGCAGCACCTGGTGGCGCGCGGGGTCCGTCGTGAGGAGCTGATCGGCCTCGCGGTGCACCGGACACTGGATCTGGTGGTGGGGATCCTGGGCATTCTCAAGGCGGGCGGCGCGTACCTGCCTCTCGATCCGGAGTACCCGAAGGACCGATTGGCCTTCATGATCGCGGACTCGAAGATTGGCTATCTGCTGACCGAGTCGGAGCTGGCGACGACGCTGCCGGCGCACGAAGCGCAGGTGATCTGCCTCGACGCGGACTGGCCGACGATCGCCCGGTCGAGCGCCGCGCGGGTGCCCGAGCGCGGCGGCCCGGAGGGTCTCGCCTATGTGATCTACACGTCGGGCTCGACCGGGAAGCCCAAGGGCGCGCTGGTCACGCACGCCAACGTGACGCGTCTCTTCTCGGCGACGGAGGCCTGGTACGGGTTCGGCGCGGATGACGTGTGGACGATGTTCCACTCGTACGCGTTCGACTTTTCGGTGTGGGAAATCTGGGGGGCGCTGCTGTACGGCGGCCGTCTGGTGATCGTCCCGTACTGGATCTCGCGCGAGCCCGCGGCGTTCTACCAGCTGCTGGGCGAGGAAGGCGTGACGGTGCTGAACCAGACGCCATCGGCGTTCCGGCAGCTCGACCACATCGACGCGTCGGCGTCGCCGGCGGCTCTCGCCGCGCTGAAGCTGCGGTTCGTGGTGTTCGGAGGCGAGGCGCTGGATCTCGGGGATCTGCGCGGGTGGTGGGATCGTCACGGGGACACGACCCCGCAGCTCGTGAACATGTACGGCATCACCGAGACCACCGTCCATGTGACGTATCGGCCGGTGAATGAAGCGGATCTGGCGCGACCGTGGTCGAGCGTGATCGGGCGTCCGATCCCGGACCTGCAGGTGTACGTGCTCGACGCGCGGCGCGAGCTGCTGCCGATCGGGGTGACGGGCGAGATGTACGTCGGCGGCGCGGGCGTGGCGCGCGGCTACCTCGGTCGACCGGAGCTGACCGCGGAGCGGTTCCTCCCGGATCCGTGGGCCGCGGGCAAGACGCTGTACCGGACGGGCGATCTGGCGCGCGTGCTGGCGAACGGGGATCTGGAGTACCTGGGTCGGATCGATCATCAGGTGAAGATCCGCGGGTTCCGGATCGAGCTGGGCGAGATCGAGGCGGCGCTGGATCAGCACGTGGGGGTGCGCGAAGCGGTGGTGCTGGCGCGCGAGGATGTGCCCGGAGACAAGCGCCTCGCGGCGTACGTGGTGTGCAACGGCGACGCGCCTTCGGCGACCGAGCTGCGCGCGTTCGTGAAGGAGAAGCTGCCGGAGTACATGGTGCCCTCGGCGTTCGTGTTCCTGGCGGTGCTGCCGCTGACCGAGAACGGCAAGGTCGATCGACGCGCGCTGCCGGTGCCCGAGGCCGGGCGAGCTGCCGAGCGCGTTCACGTCGCGCCGCGCGGCCCGGTGGAAGAAGCGCTCGCGGCGATCTTCGCGGAGGTCCTCCGCGTGGAGACCGTGTCGGCGCACGACGACTTCTTCGAGCTCGGCGGTCACTCGCTCCTGGCGACGCAGCTCGTCGGGCGGGTGCGCGCCGCGTTCGCGATCGAGCTCCCGCTGCGCGCGCTCTTCGAGGCGACGACTCCGGCCGAGCTCGCCCTCCGCGTGCAGGCGGCCCTCGGCGCGGAGCGCGGCGCGGTGGCGCCGCCGATCGTCGCGCTCGGGCCGCGCGCGACGCGGGTGCTCTCGTTCGCCGAGGAGCGCCTGTGGTTCCTCGATCAGCTCGATCCAGGCGACGCCTCGTACGTCGTCCCGCTCCCGATCTACCTCACGGGCGCGCTCGACGAGGGCTCCCTGCGACGCGCGCTCGCCGAGGTGGTGCGCCGCCACGAGATCCTCCGCACGACGGTGAGCGTGGTCGATGGACGCCCCGTCGCCGTGGTCCACCCGCCCGCCGATCTCGCCCTCCCGGTCACGTCGTTGACGGCGTTGTCCACCGAGCGACGCAGCGCCGCCGCCCGCGCCGAGATCGCCGCCGACGCGCGGATCCCCTTCGATCTCGCGGCGGGGCCGCTGTTCCGCGCGCGGCTGCTCGCGCTCGGCGACGAGGACCACGTGCTCCTCCTCGCGATGCACCACCTCGTCACCGACGGGTGGAGCATGGGCGTGCTCGATCGCGAGATCTCGGCCCTGTACGCGGCGTTCTCGCGCGGCGAGCCGTCGCCGCTGCGCGAGCTGCCGATCCAGTACGGTGACTACGCCGCGTGGCAGCGCGATTGGCTCGCGGGCGAGGTGCTCGACGCCGCGCTCGCCTACTGGACCGAGCACCTCGCGGGCGCCCCGCGCGCGCTCGAGCTCCCGACCGATCGGCCGCGCCCCCCGGTCCAGACCACCGTCGGCGCTCGCCGCGTCTTCACGGTGCCCCCGACGCTTTCGGCGTCGCTCGCGGAGCTCGCGCGCCGCGAGGGCGTGACGCTCTTCATGATCCTGCTCGCTGCGCTCGACGCGCTGCTCCACCGCTACTCGGGGCAGGACGATCTCGTCGTCGGCACGCCGATCGCCAACCGCACCGTGCCGGCGACCGAGGGGCTGATCGGCTTCTTCGTCAACACCGCGGTCCTCCGCGCCCGCATCGACGACGGGCTCCCGTTCCGCGCCTTGCTCGCGCAGGTAAAGGAGACCTGCCTCGGCGCGTACGCCCACCAGGATCTGCCCTTCGAGCGCCTGGTGCAGGAGCTCGAGCCCGATCGGGATCCGAGCCGATCCCCGCTGTTCCAGGTGATGTTCGCGCTCCAGAACGCCCCTTCGGGCGGCGCTCCGCGCTCGTCGGTGACGCGGCGCGAGCTCGCCAGCCCCACGGTGACCGCGAAGTTCGATCTGACCCTGACCATGCTCGACGGCGCGCGCGGGCTCGCCGGCGGCTTCGAGTACAACGTCGATCTCTTCGACGAGGCGACGATCGCCCGCGTCTGCGCGCATTTCGTGGCGATCCTGGCCTCGGCGGCGCGCGATCCCGGCGCCAGCGTCGGCGATCTCGAGCTGATCGACGAGGCCGAGCGCCGGCTGCTCCTCGACTCGTGGAGCGGGGCGCGCACGGAGTACCCGCGCGACAGCAGCATCACGGCCCTCTTCGAGGCCCAGGTCGACGCCACGCCCGACGCCGTCGCCGTCGTCTTCCGCGACGCCGAGCTCAGCTACCGCGAGCTCGATCGTCGCGCCAATCGCCTCGCGCGCGCGCTCCGCCAGCGCGGCGTGGGCCCCGAGGTGCGCGTCGGCCTCTTCGCGCGTCGCTCGCTCGAGATGGTCGTCGCCACGCTGGCGATCCTCAAGGCCGGCGGCGCCTACGTCCCGCTCGATCCCGGGTATCCGCCGCAGCGCCTCGCGTTCCTTCGCGACGACGCCGGCCTGCGCCTGCTGGTCACGGCCGGCGCTGTGCCCGAGCCCTCGCTCTTCGAGGGCGCGGAGCTCGGGTCCGTCGACGCCGCGGACGCGTCGCTCGCCGACGAGAGCTGTGCCCGCGTCGACGCGGGCACCACGGGCGCGAGCCTGGCGTACGTGATGTACACCTCGGGATCGACGGGCACGCCCAAGGGCGTCCTGGTGCTCCATCGCGGCGTCGTCCGCCTGGTCGTGGGCACGGGCTACGTCCCGTTCGGCGCCGACGAGGTCTTCCTCCAGCTCGCGCCGATCGCCTTCGACGCGGCGACCTTCGAGATCTGGGGCCCGCTCCTCCACGGCGGCAAGCTGGTGGTCTTCCCGAGCGATCCCCCGGCCCTCGACGAGCTCGGCGCGGTGGTGCGTCGGCACGGCGTGACCACGCTGTGGCTGACCACGGGCCTGTTCAACGTGGTCGTCGACACCGATCTCGACAGCTTGCGATCGCTCCGGCGCGTCCTCACGGGCGGCGACGCGCTCTCGGTCGCGCACGTCGCCAGGGCCCTCGCCGGGCTCCCGGGCGTGGCGATCATCAACGGCTACGGTCCCACCGAGGGGACGACGTTCACGACGTGCCACACCGTGTCCCTCGCGGACACGATGGGACCCATCCCGATCGGCCGCCCGATCGCCAACACCACGGTGTACGTGCTCGACCCGCGCGGGCGGCTCGCGCCGGTGGGCGTCCCGGGCGAGCTCTACGTCGGCGGCGACGGCGTGGCGCGCGGCTACCTCGATCGCCCCGAGCTCACCGCCGAGCGCTTCGTCCCTCACCCCTTCGGCGGCGAGGGAGCGCTCTACCGCACCGGAGATCTGGCTCGCTTCCGCGAGGGCGGGGCGCTCGCGTTCCTCGGCCGCCGCGATTTCCAGGTGAAGATCCGCGGCTTCCGGATCGAGCTCGGCGAGATCGAGGCCGTGCTCGCGCAGCACCCGGCGGTGCGCGCCGTGGCGGTGCTCGCGCGCGAGGATCACCCCGGCGAAAAGCGCCTCGTCGCCTACGTCGTGCTCGACGACGCCGCGGCGCCCGACGTCGCGTCGCTCGCGGCGTTCCTCGGAGCGCGGCTGCCCGACCACCTCGTGCCGTCGGCCTTCGTCACCCTCGCGGCGCTGCCGCTCAACGCCAACGGCAAGGTCGATCGCCGGGCGCTCCCCGCGCCCGACGCGCCGGTGACCGCAGAGCGCGCGCACGTCGCACCGCGCGGCCCGCTCGAGCAGGCCCTGGCGGCGATCTTCGCCGACGTACTCCACATCGCCGAGATCTCGGCCGAGGCGGGCTTCTTCGAGCTCGGCGGGCACTCGCTCCTCGCGACCCAGGTCGTCGCGCGCGTCCGGGCCGCGTTCGGGATCGAGCTGCCGCTGCGGGTCCTCTTCGAAGCGTCGACGCCGGCCGAGCTCTCGCTCCGCGTCGACGCCGCCCTCCGCGCCGATCGCGGGGTCCTGCCGCCCCCGATCGTCCGCGTGCCGCGCGAAGAAGCGACGCTGCTCTCGTTCGGGCAGGAGCGCCTCTGGTTCCTCGATCAGCTCGAGCCGGGCGATCCCTCGTACCTCCTCCCCGAGGTCCTCCGCTTCGAGGGCGCGCTCGACGCCGACGTCCTCGCGCGCGCGCTCTCGGCCATCGTCGAGCGCCACGAGGTCCTGCGCACGACGTTCGCGAAAGTCGACGGGCGCCCGGTCCCGGTGATCCACGACGGCGTGGGGATGCCCTTCGAGGTGACGCGGCTCCGCGATCTCCCGCTCGAAGAGCGCGCCGCGGTGGTGCGCCGCGAGGCGCTGATCGAGGCCCGCGCGCCCTTCGATCTCCACCGAGGGCCGGTGATCCGCGCCCGCCTCCTCGACCTCGCCGACGACGATCACGCCCTCCTGTTGACGATGCACCACGTCGTGTCCGACGGGTGGAGCATCGGCGTGCTCAACCGCGAAATCGCGGCGATCTACGACGCTCTGCTCGCGGGGCGCCCGTCGCCGCTCCCGCCGCTCCCGATCCAGTACGGCGACTACGCGCACTGGCAGCGGAGCTGGTTCGCGGGCGCGGCGCTCCAGCAGCAGCTCGATCACCTGAAGGCCCGCCTCGCCGGCGCCCCGCGCGCGATCGAGCTGCCCACCTCGCGCCCGCGCCCGCCGGTGCAGACCCACCGCGGGAGCACCCTCACGTTCGCCCTCTCGCGCGAGCTCGGCGCGGGCCTCCAGGAGCTCGCCCGGCGCCGCGGCGCGACGCTGTTCATGACGCTGCTCGCGGCCTTCGACGTGCTCCTCCACCGGCTCACCGGGCAGAGCGACCTCGTGGTCGGATCGCCGATCGCCGGGCGGACTCGCGTAGAGACCGAGCGGCTGATCGGCTTCTTCCTCAACACCCTGGTGATCCGCGCCCAGCTCTCGGACGATCTCTCGTTCTCGGATCTCCTCGCCCGGGTCAAGGAGTCGTGCCTCGACGCCTACGCCCACCAGGACTTGCCCTTCGAGCGTCTGGTGCAGGAGATCGCGCCCGAGCGCGATCTGAGCCGGTCGCCGATCTTCCAGGTGATGTTCATCCTCCAGAACACGCCCGCCGGTGGGATGGCGGCGCCCACCGGCCTGTCGCTGCGGGGCGCGTCGGTCGACGCCGGGACGGCGAAATTCGACCTCACCCTGGGCATGACGCCGCGGGCCGACGGCGGTCTGGTGGGCGCGCTCGAGTACGCGACCGATCTCTTCGACGGAGCGACGATCGCCCGGTTCGTCGGGTATTTCCGGCTGCTGCTCGAAGGCATCGTCCGCGATCCGTCGATGCCGCTCTGGCAGCTCCCCCTGATGCCGCCCGAGGAGCGCGCCCGGCTCGTCGTCGACTGGAACCGCACCGAGGCCGATTTCCCGCGCGACACCACCGTTCACGCCCTCTTCGCGGCCCAGGCCCGGAAGACGCCCGACGCCGTCGCGGTGGCCTGCGAGGGCCAGACGCTCTCGTATCGGGCCCTCGACGAGCAGGCCAATCAGCTCGCCGCCTACCTGCGGCGACGCGGGGTCGGGCCCGAGATCCTGGTCGGTATTTGCACCACCCGATCGCTCCCGCTCGTCGTGGCGATCCTGGGCGTTCTCAAGGCCGGCGGCGCGTACGTGCCCATGGATCCCGAGTATCCGAAGGATCGATTGGCCTTCATGCTCGAGGACGCCGGCGCTCCCGTGATCTTGACCGAGTCGCGGCTCGTCGCCGCGCTCCCGGTCGGCAATGCGGAGATCATCGCCATCGACGCCGATCGGGCCGCGATCAGCGCCGAGCCCACCGCCGAGGTGGAGAGCGGCGCCGGGCCGGACAGCCTCGCTTACGTGATTTACACCTCGGGGTCGACCGGCAAGCCCAAGGGCGCGATGCTGATCCACCGCGGCGTCGTCAACTACCTCACCTGGGCGATCCAGGCCTATCGCGTCGCCGAGGGCGAGGGCGCTCCGCTCCACTCGTCGATTGGCTTCGATCTCACGGTCACCAGCCTGTTCACCCCGCTGCTCACCGGCAAATGCGTCACGCTGGTGCCCGAAGGGCAGGGGATCGAGGCGCTCGCGGCCGCGCTCCGCGCCGGCGAGAATCAGAGTCTGGTCAAGATCACCCCGGCTCACCTCGAGGTGCTGAGTCAGCAGCTCACCCCGGCCGAGGCGGCCAATCGAACGCGCGCGTTCATCATCGGCGGAGAGGCGCTGATGGGAAAGAGCCTGACGTTCTTCCGCGAGCACGCCCCGGCGACAAGGCTGATCAACGAGTATGGCCCGACCGAGACGGTGGTCGGCTGCTGCGTTCACGAGGTGGCGATCGGCGAGGTGGTTCCCGGGGCGGTCCCGATCGGTCGACCGATCGCCAACACCCAGCTCTACGTGCTCGATCGGCACCTCCAGCCGGTACCCACGGGCGTGGTCGGCGAGGTCTACATCGGCGGGGTCCAGGTGGGCCGGGGCTACCTGAACCGGCCGGATCTCACCGCCGAGCGCTTCGTGCCCGATCCGTTTGGACCGCCGGGATCACGCCTGTACAAGACGGGTGATCTCGCGCGCCACTTGCCTTCCGGCGTGCTCGAGTACCTCGGGCGCATCGATCATCAGGTGAAGATCCGCGGCTACCGGATCGAGCTCGGCGAGATCGAGGCGGCGCTCGCGCGGCATCCTCTGGTGCGGGAAATCGCGGTCCTGGCGCGCGAGGACGTGCCCGGGCAGAAGCGCCTCGTGGCCTATCTCGCGTGCGAGAGCGCGGTCGCGCCGACGGTCGCGGAGCTGCGCGCGTTCCTGAAGGACACGCTGCCGGAGTACATGATCCCCGCGGCGTTCGTGGTGCGAGGCGCGCTACCGCTGACCACGAATGGCAAGGTCGACAGGGCCGCGCTGCCCGCGCCGGAGCAGGGCGGCGAGGCGGCGCTCGGCGAGGCGTTCGTCGCGGCGCGCACTGCGGTGGAGGAGGAGCTGACGCGGATCTGGCGCGCGGTGCTCCGGCGCAAGCAGGTGGGGATCCACGACAACTTCTTCTCGAGCGGCGGGGACTCGATCCTCTCGATCCAGGTGGTCTCGCGGGCGCAGCAGGCCGGCCTGGTGATCACGCCGCGGCAGATGTTTCAGCATCAAACGATCGCCGAGCTGGCCGAGGTCGCGTCGCAGGGGCGCGTGGTCATCGACGCCGAGCAGGGCCCGGTCACCGGCATCGCGCCGCTGACGCCGATCCAGCGCTGGTGGTCTTCGCTGGCGATCGAGGGCGCGCACCACTGGAACCAGGCCTTCCTGGTCGAGCTCTCCGAGCGGCTCGACGTCGCGTTGCTGGAGCGCGCCGTCGCCGCGGTGATCGACCACCACGACGCGCTCCGGCTCCGGCTCCAGCTCGATCCGGGCGCGTCGGGCCTCGAGCAGATCTTCGCGGCGCCGGGCGGGCCCGTCCCGCTCCAGATCGTCGATCTCGATCTCGATCTCGCCCACGTCTCCGCGGCGGAGAGCGGCGAGGCGATCGAGCGGGCGTGCGCCGAGGCACAGGCCAGCCTCGATCTCGAGCGCGGGCCGGTGATCCGCGTCGCGTACCTCGATCTCGGGCCGGCGCGCTCGCCTCGCCTGCTGATCGCGGTGCACCACCTGGCGATCGACGGCGTCTCGTGGCGCATGGTCTTCGAGGATCTCTGGAGCGGCTATGCGCAGGCGCGCGCGGGCGCCGCGGCGATCGCTCTGCCGCGCAAGACGACCTCGTTCAAGCGCTGGGCCGAGCGCCTCGTAGAGCACGCGGAGAGCGGGATTTCGCCGGCGGAGATCGATCACTGGCGCGCGCAGGATCGCCGCTTCGTGGGGCGCTTGCCGATCGATCACGAGACCGGGCGCAACGACGAGGCCTCGGCGCGGAAGGTCACCGTGTCGCTCGACGCCGAGGAGACCGAGCACCTCCTGCGCGACGTCCCCGCGGTGTACCGGACGCAGATCAACGACGTGCTCCTGAGCGCGGTCGTCGAGGCCTTCGCGGGCTGGACCGGCGACGCCGCGACCCTCGTCGACCTCGAAGGGCACGGCCGGGAAGACCTCTTCGCCGACGTCGATCTCTCGCGCACTGTCGGGTGGTTCACCTCGATCTTCCCGGTGGTCCTCGCGCGCGGTGACGCGCAGGGGCCGGGCGAGCTGCTGAAATCCGTGAAGGAGCAGCTCCGCGCGATCCCCGAGCGCGGGGTTGGATACGGCCTGCTCCGTCATCTCCGCCGCGGCGAAGACGTGGGCGCGGCGCTCGCGGCGATGCCCGCGGCCGAGGTGATCTTCAACTACCTCGGGCAGTTCGATCAGCCTGGATCCGCCGAGCCCTCGGCGTCGCCGGCGGCCTCGCTCGGGGCCGCGGAGGGCGCCGGGACGGCGTCGCGAAGGGCGGTCCATTCGCGCCCGGCGCGCGAGTCCGCCGGCCCGTCGATGAGCCCGCGCGCGACGCGAACGCACCTGCTCGAGATCGTCGGCAGCGTCACCGGAGGGCGGCTCCACGTGCATTTCGCGTACAGCGAGGCGCGTCATCGCGCGGCCACGATCGAGGCGATCGCGGCGGCGTTTCTCGCGTCGCTGCGCGGGCTCATCGCCCACTGCCTCTCCCCGTCCGCGGGCGGCGCGACGCCGTCGGACTTCCAGAGCGTGGGTGTGACGCAGGACATGATCGACCTGCTCGCGGGCTTCGATCCCGGCCTCGCCGGGGACGACGACGGCGACGACGACGACGATCTGGAGCAAAAATGAGCCGTTTCCAGGCTTGACACGAGCCGCGCGGGAAGCGATCTTCCGCGCCCATCATGACCGCCTCCGCGCCCCGAGCCACGAGCCGCGACCTCCGGCGCGAGGACACGCGGAAGCGCATTTACCAGGCGGCGATGGACATCTTCCGCCGCGACGGCTTCTCGGTCGCGCGCATCGACGACATCGCCGAGGCCGCCGGCGTCAGCCACGGGGCCTTCTATTTCCACTTCGCCACGAAGGAAGAGGTCCTGCGCGAGTGCCTGGCCGCGTCGGAGACGCGCGTCGGCGCGGCGCTCGCGGAGCTGGGGCCGGAGACGCACCTCGAGGGGGCGCTCGAGGCCGCGTGGAGCGCGATCGGCCGCGAATGGCAGGACGATCCGCGCCTCTTCCCCGACGTGGCCATGGTCGCGCTCCGCTACTTCGCGCGCGGCGGCGGCGGCGCGGCCCGCCACCCGACGAGCGCGGTCTCGGTCGCGCTCACGCCCTTCCTGAAGGTGGCGTCGGAGCGCGGGGAGCTGAATCCGTTTCTGCCGGCCGAGATGCTCTCGGATTTGTTCTTGCTCAACGTGTTCGCGGCGATGCTCTCGTGGTCGTCGGACGCGAGTCTGCCGCTGCCGGTGATGCTGGGCGGGGTGACCCGGATCTTCCTCGATGGCGTGCGCGGCGGGGCTCCGCGGCGCGATCCTCCAGCGACCTGAGCTTCGCGCGGTGCGCGGGGCGGGGGTGATCGCCGGGCTGGGGGCGCTGGTGATTGGCGCGGCTTGCGGCACGAGCGCGGGTGGAACGGGAACGGGAACGGGAACGAGCGAGAAGGCGGCATCTTCTCCGAGCCCGTCCACGTTCCCGTTCCCGTCCACGATTCCTTCTGTTTCTGCGGCTGCGTTGGTGCCTTTGCCGATCACGGTTCGCGTGAGCGCGGTCGGGGATTGCACGCTTGGTGGGGACACCAGGGTGGCTTCGGCTGTGGGGCCGTTCGACGCGGCGATCGCCGAGCATGGCGGGGACTTTCGTTATCCCTTCTCCGGGGTGCTCTCGCTGCTCCAGGACGACGACGTGACGATTGCCAATCTCGAAGGGACGCTGACGGCGTCGTTCGAGCCCGAGGGCGACGTGCCCTTTCATTTTCGCGGGAAGCCTGAATACGCGGCGATCCTGCGCGAGGGCAGCGTCGAGGTAGTCAATCTCGCCAACAACCACAGCCACGATTTCGGGGCGCGCGGCTACCAGGATACGCTGCGGGCGCTGGGGGCCGTGGGCGTCGGCGCGGCGGGGTACGAGCTGGTCGACACGCGCACGGTGAAGGGGATCGAGGTCCACAACCTGGGCTTCACCGGCGGGGATCCGGCGATGGTCGCCCGCGTTCGCGCCGCCGTCGCCGCGCGCAAGGCGCCGGGCAACCTGGTGATCGTCTCGTTTCACTGGGGGCTCGAGGGCCTTCACGAGGTCATCGACGTGCAGCGCGCCCTCGGCCGCGCGGCGATCGACGCCGGCGCCGATCTGGTGATCGGCACGCATCCCCACGTGATCCAGGGGATCGAGACCTACCGCGGGCGGCGGATCGTCTACTCGCTCGGCAACTTCGTCTTCGGCGGCAACGTCAACCCGGCCGACAAGGAGGCGATTGTTTACCGGGCCTCGTTCACGCTGCTCGACGGGCAGATGACGCCGTCGAGCGAGGAGATCGTGCCAGTGCGGATCACCACGTCGAGGGGGCGCAACGACTTCCGGCCGGTGGCGCTGGCCGGCGAGGAGCGAGCGAGCGCGCTCTCGCGGGTCGCGTTCTACAGCGAGGGGCTCGACGGCGCGAAGATCCGGAACAAAGCGCTCCGCCCGCGATGATGCTACAAGGGGGCCAGTGCGAGGTGACCTTCCGTGAGCCGATCCAGCAACTCTCTCCGCCGACTTCGCAACGGCGCGATTGGCCTGGTCGTCCTCGCTGCAGGCTTTGCGGCCTGCCGACCGGACTGCCTCCTCGAGACCCCCGGATCCGGCCAGGGACAGGGCCCCACGTCGTCGCCCGCGCCGGACAAGCGAGGTCATGGGCGTCGCCACGATCCCTCGCGCGAGCCCCCGGCCGATAGCGCAGCTCCTCCGCCGACGACCGCGGGACAGGGCACCTCCGGGAGCGTTCACCTGGCGCTCGGCGCCCCGGTGCGGGCGGTGACGACCGACGACTATCTGATGATCAAGCCCCAGTACGCGCTCTCGTACAGCCGCGAACGGAACGTGGCCAACTGGGTCAGCTCCAACCTCGACGCCTCGTATTTCGGGCCGGCGCCGCGGCACAAAGGGAAGTTTCTCTCCGACAGCTCGCTGCCCTCCGGCTTTTATCAGGTCCAGGATCGGGACTATTCGGGCTCGGGCTACGATCGCGGGCACATGGTCCGATCCGAGGAGCGGACCCGGACGCCGGAAGACAACCTGGCGACCTTCCTGTTGCCCAACGTGCTCCCGCAGCGCCACGACCTCAACGCCGGGCCCTGGCTGCGCCTCGAGGACTACCTGCAAGCGCTCTCGCAGAAGGAGAACAAGGAGCTCTACGTGACGGCGGGCGGGCTCTTCTCGGCTCGTCCCGAGACGATTGGCCACGGGGTCAGTGTGCCCGAGAGCTGCTTCAAGATCGTCGTCGTCCTCGACCGCGGACAGGGCCTCTCGGACGTCAGCGCGACGACGCGGGTCATCGCGGTGATCATGCCCAACCTCACTGGCCTCCTCGACGAGCCCTGGGGGCACTACCGCACCACGGTGAGCGAGATCGAGAAGCGCTCGGGCTACACCTTCTTCCCGCTGGTGCCCGAGCCCGTCCGCCGCGCCCTCGTCGCCCGCGTCGACTCGGGCGCCGTCCACTGAGCGTCGCTCAGGTCTCGACGACGTGGGTCTTGAGGCCGATCCACGCACCGGTCGGATCCTTGCCCAGGATGTACACGTCGATGTCGACCTTGCCGACCCGGAGAACGCGGAGATCCGTGAGCTCTTTGCCGAGCAAATCGACGATGGCGCGGTAGCGGGCGGCCTCGGCTTTGTCCTCGGCCGAGGCGTCGTCCGCGGCCGTGGCGAAGGGCTCGAAGAGATCGGCGACGGTGAGGGTCTCGACGACGGTGTCGCCCGGGAGGTGCTCGGCGGCGAGCAAGGCGGCGGGGGTGGGCTCCGCGCCCTTGGCGCCGGGGAAGGTGTACGGCGTGAGCGGACAGTCGGATTCGCTCGGAAAAAGCAGGCCCTGGGTGGCCTTTCCCAGGGTCTCGAGGAGCGGCGCGGCCGGCTTCGATTTGATCATGCGGCAAATGAACGGCACGCGACCCATCGTCGTCAAGCGCCGCAGCTCGTGCGATAAAGGCAGCGCGCACGAGGTGAGGCTTTGGCGGAGAACACGGAGAACGAGCGGTGGGCGGCGATCGAGGCGCTCGCGCAGACCCTCGGCGTCCAGGCGGCGTGCGGGCACACCTACCAGCCGGAAGAGCTGCTCGCGCGGCGTCCGACGGCGGGATCGGGATCGAGATCGAGCGAGCCGTACTCGCGGACGACGCAGCCCGGCGCGATGGAGGACACCGGCGTGGTGTTCGAGCGCGTGCTCCGCCGTCAGGAGCGCCGGGAGGGCGACGCGCCGCAACGGCCCGGCGACGACTTTCGCTTGATGGAGATCATCGGCGAGGGCGGGATGGGCGTGATTTACCGCGCCGAGCAGGCCTCGCTCCACCGCGAGGTGGCGATCAAGCGGGTGCGCCCGGGCCTGGATCCGCAGGCCGAGCAGTACTTCCTCTCCGAGGCCACGATCACCGCGAAGCTCGAGCACGCCAACATCGTCCCGGTGCACGTGCTCGCGCGCGGCGACGACGGCGCGCCGATGCTGGCGATGAAGCTCGTGAAGGGTACCTCGTGGCGCGATCTGCTCCACGCCGCCGCGGGCCGGGAGATCGATCTCGCCGAGCACCTCCGGGTCCTGCTCAGCGTTTGCAACGCGGTGGCCTTCGCGCATCGGCAGGGCTTCATTCATCGGGATCTCAAGCCCGAGAACGTGATGGTGGGCGAGTTCGGTCAGGTCTTCGTGATGGACTGGGGCATCGCCGTCGGGCTCTCGCGCGCGGCCTGCGACGAGAGCGCCGTGCTCCACGTCGCCGACGCGCGGAGCCCCGCGGGGACGCCGGGCTACATGGCGCCGGAGCTGGCCCGCGGCGAGGGCGAGGCCCAGAGCGAGCGCACCGACGTGTACCTGCTCGGCGCGTGCTTGCACGAGCTGATCACCCGCACGCCGCGCCACACCGGGACCACCGTGCGCGACGTGCTCGATCACGCCGTCGAGAGCGCGCCGTTCGCTTACGACGTCGGCGTCCCGCGCGAGCTCGCGGCGATCACCAACCGCGCGACGGCGAGCAAACCTGCCGATCGCTACCCGAGCGTCGAGGCGTTCCGCGAGGCGATCGAGGCCTATCAAGAGCACAGCGCCGCGCGTTTGGTCACCGAGAAAGGCCTGGTCGCGCTGGCCCGGCTCGAGGAGGAGATCGCGGCCTACCAGGCGGCCACCGAGGCCGAGCGCGGCGCGCGATCGCCGTCGATCCACCGCGCGCACGCCGAGGCGCGCTTCGCGTTCGAGCACGCGATCGGGATCGGCGACTACGGCGGCGAGGCGCTGCAAGGCCTGCACGCGGCGTCGAAGCTGCTGCTCCAGCACGCGATCGCGACCGAGGACACCGGGCTCGCGGATCGCCTGCTCGCCGAGCACGACGATCCCGAGGCGCGAGCCGGCCTCGACGTGGTGCGGGCCCGCGTCGCGGCGCGCGCGGCGGAGCTCTTTGCGCTGCGCGAGACGGCGCGGCGGCTCGACTGGTCGGCGATCGCGCGGCCCCTCGGCTCGGTGTTCCTCGCGGCCGGGATCGCCGGCGGCGTCGGCGCGCTGGCGACGCGGATCCTGCTCCGCGATCAGGCGACGCGCAGCGTGCCCTTGCTCGGGGCGATCTGGGGCTCGATGGCGGTCGCGAGCGGCGTCTACGCATTGGTGAAGCTCCGCGGCGGACGCGCCACCGGGAGCCTGCTCTCGCCGCGCGTGGTGGGCGCCTGGGCCGCCGTGGCGGTCGGGTGCTTCGCCAACGGGATCACGGCCTACGTGCGCCACCGCGCCCCGTTCGAGGACGCGCACCAGTCGACGACGATGATCGCCATCGGCTTCGCGGTGATGGCGTTTCAGACGCGCCTCTGGCTCCTCGTGCCCTCGGCGGCGTTCTTCCTGGGCGCGCTCTACATGGGGGCCTATCCACAGCACTCCGTCGGGATCTTCGGCTCGCTGTGGTTCCTCTCGCTCAGCGGCGTCGGGCTGGCGTTCAAGGCCGGCGCGAGGATCGACGCGCGCGGCTGAAAGGTCATCCGCGGGAGATCACCGGCGCTCCGGATCGCCGAGCGCGATCCGCCAATGCGGGGATGGCGCAGGAGCGAGCGACGCGAGGGTGAGAATTGAAGAAGTCTCTCCGACCTCGCGATGAGCACGGTTCGAGCGCGCGCGGTTCTCCCCCGCGCCACGAGCGCAGAAGGCCGGCGCTGGGCCGCGCGGGCGCGGGCGCGGGCCCGCCGCAAACAACCAGGCTTCCATGGCGGCGCGAGGTGTGCTAGCCAAACGGTGAGGCTTTATGGTTGCTTGTATGAGAGACTTTCTTCGGGTTTTGCTCGTGCTGCCCACGTTGTGGATCGTCGCCTGCGCTACCGGCCCGAATGTGGACACCAGCACCAGCAGCGGGAGCACCGGCGGGGGCGACGGCAGCAGCAGCAGCAGCGGCACCGGCGGGAGCGATCTCGGGCCCTGCGGCGTGGACTGCTCCGGCTTCAAGACCCCGGACTGCACGATGTCGGTGTGCAACACCGGCGAGTATCTCGGCCCGCTCAACACCTGCATCGTCGTCCCCTCCAAGAAGGGGACCCCCTGCGACGATGGTCTGTTCTGCACCAAGAACGACTCGTGCGACAGCGGCGCCTGCGTCGGCGGAACCCAGAATGACTGCGGGCTCCCGCACAGCGCGTGCGCGACGACCCTCTGCTACGAGGAGACCAAGTCCTGCGATGTCACCCCGGTCGCCGAGGGCGGCGCGTGCGTGCCGGCGGACCTCTGCCAGGTCAACGGCGTCTGTCACGTCGGTGACTGTGTGGGTGAGCCCAAAGACTGCTCCTTCTCGCCGATGAGCGAGTGCAATACGGTGGCGTGCGAGTCGGTGACGGGGAAATGCGTGCCCACGCCCGACGCCCAGAAAGACGACGCTCCTTGTTTGCTCAGCGGCGACCTCTGCATCACCAACAAGACCTGTAAAGCCGGCCAATGCGGTGGCGGTAAACCCAGGGACTGCTCGGCGTTCAACGTCGGGTGCCAGGTCGGGCTGTGCGACGGCGCGAGCGGTATTTGCGGCCCGGGGATGGCGCCGATTGGTACGTCCTGCGCCGAGGGGGTCCCGGAGTGTCAGGTCGGCGCGTGCGACGACAAGGGCGCGTGCAAGGCCTCGTCGGCCGCGGACGGCGCCGCGTGCAACGACCACAACTCTTGCAGCAAGGCGGATAAATGCCTGGCCGGCGCCTGCACCGGCGCGCCCGTGGCGAGCTGCTCGCTTTACCTCAACGAGGGCTTCGAGGTCTGCCCGAACGGGTGGACGTTCGGCGGCGATTGGCAATGTGGCAAGCCCACCATGGTCGGTCCGATCGCGGCCCACACCGGCATGAACGTCGTCGCCACCAAGATCGCCGACAACTACAGCGTGAACCAGAGCTTCACGACCACGGTCGCGGACTCGCCGTCCATCGACCTGACCACCGCCGTGAGCCCGCAGCTCTCGTTCTGGGCCTGGGACCACACCGAGGGTGGCACGTTCGACGGCTGGAACCTCAACGTGAGCATCAACGGCGGGACGACCTTCACCGAGGTGACCAAGGTGACTCCGGTCTACACCCTGACCGTCAACGCCAAACCCTCGTGGGGCGGCGATCACTCGCTGGAGGGCTGGCAGCACTACACGGCCGATCTGAAGGACTACATCGGCCAGCCGATCATCCTGCGCTTCGCCTTCCGCAGCGACGGCGCCACGGTGTTCCCGGGCGTCTACCTCGATGACGTCGTCGTCGCCGAGCCGCTGCAAAACCCGCTCCTGATCACCACCCCTTCGCCGCTCATGGACATCTACGGGGGCATGGCCTACGCGGCGCCGATCGCCAAGACCGGCGGCACCAACGCCTCGGCGTGGAGCCTCCTCCCCGGCGGCGTGAACGCCGCCTGGCTCAACATCGATCCGGCGGCCGGCGTGCTCAAGGGCACTCCCCCCGCGGCGCTGATCGGGCCGGTGACCGTCACCGTGCACGTCGAGGAGCCGACGTTGCCCTCGAATTTCGCCGAGAAGACGTTCACCTTCAACGTCAATCACGCGCTCTTCTACACGAGCTTCGAGGACGTGTGCCCGAACAACTGGACGCTGGTTGGTGATTGGCAGTGCGGCGTCCCGGCCAACGTGGGACCGGCGACGGCGTACGTGGGGACGCAGTGCCTCGCCACGCAGATCGCCAGCAACTACACCGACAATCAGCCCTGGACGACGACCGCGTCGTCACCCGACATCGACCTCACCAACGCTCCGAACGCCAAGCTGACGTTCCGGATGTGGGTCGACACCGAGGGCTCGACCTACGACGGCGCCAACCTGCAAATCAGCACCGACGGCGGGGTCAACTACGCTGTCGTCAACAACGCCACGCCGGCGTACCCGCTGCTCGTCGCGGGCAAGGCCGCCTGGGGTGGTCACCAGGCCGCGCTGGGGTGGCAGGCCGTCCAGGCGGATCTCTCGGCCTACGCAGGCCAGATCATCCGCATCCAGTTCGCGTTCCGTAGCGATACCTCCGGGACCTTCCCCGGCGTCTACATCGACGATATCCTCGTCAACTGAGGAGCAATCCATGCGCCGCCCTTCAAGTGTCCGTCAATCGGTCTTCGCCACGTTCACCCTCGCCACCCTCGCCTCGGCGTGGTGGGGCTGCAGCACTGGACCTGACCAGCCCAGCACCACAGGAACGAGCCAGAGCGCCTCTTCGGCGACCGGCAGCACCGGAGGTGCCGGTGGGATGGGCACCGGCGGAATGGACGTGATGATCGACGGCGGGGGTGGCTCCGTCGAGGAGGCCGGCGCCTGCACCTCGGTCAGCGCGGCGGCGCACCCCATCGATCTCGACATCATCTTCCTCATCGACCAGTCCGGCAGCATGACCGGTCCGAAGTGGATCGGGACGTCGGCCGCGCTGAAGGCCTTCTTCACCGATCCGGCGTCGGCCAACATCGGTGTCGGGATGTCGCTCTTCCCGAACCACAAGGTCTCGAAGTGCATCACGGCGGACTACGAGACGCTCAACGTCCCGATCCTTACGCTCCCGCAGAACACGTTCGCGCTGACGAACTCGATCCCTGCCGACGCCACGCTCTACGGCACACCCACCTTCGGCGCGCTCCAGGGGACGCTCCTGGCGGCGACGTCGTATCAGGACGCGCACCCGTCGCACAAGGTCATCGTCATCCTCGCCACCGACGGTGATCCCAACTCCTGTGGTATCAAGTCGATCTACGATATCGCGGCCCTGGCGAAGAGCGCGCGGAGCTACAACGGCGTCCTCACCTACGTCATCGGCGTGGAGGGCTCGTTCATCCCGAACCTCAACGTGATCGCCTACGCCGGCGGGACCACGGCGGCCTACGACATCACCACCGACATCAACCAGCTCTCGGCGAAGATGGCCGAGATCCGCAAGGTGTCACTCGGGTGCGACTTCGCCATCCCGCCGCCGCCCGACGGCAAGGATCTCGATCCGGGCAAGGTGAACGTCTCCTACACCCCGAAGGGCATGGGCGCCCCGGCCACCCTGCCTCGCGCCGACGATCTCCTCGACTGCGGCGGCAAGCCTGGCTGGTATTACGACAACAACTTCACGCCCACGAAGATCGTGCTTTGCCCCGAGTCGTGCACCACGGTGAAGGCCGACATCAGCGCCAAGGTCTCGGCGCTCTTCGGCTGCACCTCCGTGGCCAACTGACCTCTGTCCGAGTCCCTGAAGCACGCACCCCCTTAACGAGAGCGAGAAACCATGCTTGGAATTGATCGAGTTTGTCTGGCCCTCACCCTCGTGACCGCCGCGGCCGTCGGCTGTGGCGGCGCAGAGAGCCCCGCGGGCACCAGCGGCACCGGCGGGGGCTTCGCGACCACCTCGTCGGCGAGCTCCTCCAGCAGCGGCGCGGGCGGCGGAACCAGCGCTGCTTCGAGCAGCAGCACCGGCGGCCTCACCTGCGCGCCGGGCGACGGGACGACGCTCGTCGTCACCAAGCTCGCGTTCGGCGAGGGCAACGCCGGCCAGTGGAAGAAGGTCGGCCTCAACATCGACGGCCTGAGCTCGACCGCGTCGTCGAAGGACGTGTGCACGCCGAACGACGGCGGTAACGCCGCCACGGCTTACCCCGACGGCGACAACGGGATCGACAACTCGTTCGGGAAGAACCTGCTTCCCACCCTCCTCTCGGTCGATCCGACGTGGGTGAACGACGTCAACATGGGCGCGCAGAATGGCTTCTTCAGCGTGCTGCTGAAGATGTACTGCCTGCCGCCGACCGGCGACGTCCCCGCGTTCACCACCAAGCTCTTCGGCGGGGCGACGCTGGGGTCGAAGCCGAAATTCGACGGCACCGACAAGTGGCCGGTCGTGCCCGAGCTCCTCACCAACCTCGCCGATCCGGAGTCCTCGGCGATTAGCTTCCCCAGCAGCTCGGTGGTCGGCGCCAAGTTCGACTCGGGCAAAGGCACGTTCATCCTCACGATCCCGATCACGGTGCAGGGCCAGACCTCGTCGATCAAGCTCACCTTGTACTCGGCGCGCGCGACGATGACGCTCAACGACGATCGCAAAGGCGCCTCCGCCGGTACCATCTCCGGCGTGCTCAACACCGAGGAGTTCGTGGCCGAGGTCAAGAAGATCGGTGTCCTGCTCAACCTCTGCGATCAGCAGCTCTTCATGAACATCCTCACCCAGGTGCGGCAGGCGTCGGACATCCTCGACGACGGCACCCAGGATCCGAACAAGGTCTGCAACGGCATCTCCATCGGCCTCGGATTCGAGATGGCCGAGGCGCAAATTGGCAATGTCGCGCCGCCGACCGCGATGGGCGCATCCTGCCCTTGAAGACGCTCTGAATCTGACGGCGAGGGCCCGCGCCCTCGCCGTCGCCGGGCCACCGCCCGATCCGTGGGGCCCTGGGTCGACGCTACGAGCCCTGAGCGGCGCTCACTTGCTCAGCAGCAGCAGCGCGAGGATGATCAGGACAACCGCCCCGAGCCCCGCACCGATGAGCAACGAGGCCACTCCCGAGAGCGGCGGACGCCGCTGGGCGAGCGGGGCGGGGGCCACCGGAGCCACGTTGGCGGGCGGGATCGAGGGGAAGGGCGACAGCACGACGTCGTCGGCGTTGATCGTCGCGGCGAGCCCGAGGCTTCCGTTTCCGGGGCGCGTCGGCGCCACGCGGGCCACGTCGGTCCTGGAGGTCGCCTCGTCGAACATCGCGGCGGGCAGGGTCTTTCCCACCTCGCTCTTGACCTCGCTCTCGCTCAGGATCTCGGGTTGCGTCGCGTCGAGCTTGGAGACCTGGAGCGCCGGCGGCGCGCTCGTGACGTGACGGATCG
>JBDTXR010000056.1:0-30096 GCA_040006075.1 Byssovorax sp.
AGCTCGACTTCTTCGTCGTGGCCGACAACCCTCCCCCGGTGCTGACGTTCCCGGTACCCGAGAACTACATCCCTGCGGCCGCCTCGACCATGAAGAACATCGAGGACTCGCTGGTCCGGACCATGAACCGCCTGCCGGAGATCGCCGATCAGATGTCGGCGATCCTGGTGAAGGTCGACACCGTGCTCGCCGACGTCCACGACAAGCGGATCCCCGAGCAGATGACGATGACGCTGACCAATACCAACAACCTGATCCTCGACGCCCGGAAGAAGCTCGACGGCGTGAAGACCGACAAGATCTCCGACGGCGCCGAGAGGACTTTGGTCGGCCTCAACGAGACGGTGACCCGGATGAACCGGATGCTCGCCAGCATCGATGGAGACAAAGGCCTCCTCGCCAGCCTCGGCCACGCGTCGGACGCCATCGGCGACACCGCGCACAACGCCGACGGCGTGGGCGCCGATCTCCAGGACACGTTGAGGTCGGTCCAGGACGCAGCCAAATCAATCCACAAGCTCGCTGACGCGCTCGAGAAAGAGCCGGACATGCTGATCAAGGGCCGCGGCCGCGCCCAGGAGAAGAACCGATGAGAGCCTCTCTGGGGCGGACTGCCCACCACGGAGCGAGGCGCGGCGCCTGGCTCCTCGGCGCCGTGGCCGCGCTGCTGACCGCCGGGTGCGCCCTCACGGAGAAGAGCACCCCGATCATGCCGCGGTACTTCAGCCCGGAGCGGCCCGCCGAGGCCACGCGCCCGAGCGCCGCGCCGCCGGAGGCTCCGCTCGAGCTGCGGCTCGGCCGGGTCTACGGCTCATCGCACCTCGACGAGCGCCTCGTGTACCGCGACTCGGACTATCAGCTCGGGTATTACGAAGAGCGCCGGTGGACCGAGGAGCCGGCCGAGTACCTGCGAAGACGCCTGGCGCGGGTGCTCTTCGAGGAGCGCGGGCTCAAGCACGTAGTCGGCGGACTCGGCCCCTCGCTCGAGGTCGAGCTCACCGGCTTCGAGGAGATCCGCGCGCCCAAGCGCGTCGCTCGGGTGCAGATGACAGCGCGTCTCCAGGACGCGCGCGTGGTGCGCTGGGAAGAGACGTTGACGGTCGATCAGCCCATCGCCGAGAACGCCGGCGGCGATGTCGCAGACTCGATGGTTGCGGCGATGGGCGTGGCGCTGAGCACCGCCGTCGATCGGATCGCCACTCGCGTGGTGGCCGATCTGTCGAGCACGCCGCCTCCCGCCCCCTCCACGCTGCCTGCCGCCCCGCCTCCCCCTCCCCCTCACGCGCCGCGTCGCTAGCGGGAGGCGGCCCCGCGCGGAGGGCCTGCCCGGAGGTGCGCGTGTTTGCGCCGTGACACTCCTGCCGAGTGTGGCGCTCTTGCGGAACCCCCTACATTCGCTCGTCCCACCTCGCGAAGGGCGCCAGCCGCCCGATGCAGATTTCGTCGCAACGCGAGCGCCACGTGGCCCGGGATGCGATGGCCTGCTCCTTGCTCAGCGTCAAGGTCGGGGCTGGCCAATGAAAAACTCGCACCTGACTGCCTTGGAATCGAACCCTTCGCTCGCCGCGATCGCAGCGCCGATGTCGGAGTCTGCGCCGACCAGCGCGGTGAGGAAGTCGTCCCCCCCCGGCCACGCGCCGGGCGATATCCTCGCCGGCAAGTACGAGATTATCAGTCTCCTCGGCGAAGGCGGCATGGGCACGGTGTGGCGCGCGCGCAGCATCGCCCTCGACTCCGACGTGGCGATCAAGGTCCTTCATCGCGACCGCGCCGACAGCCCCGCGGCGCAGCGGCTCCTCCGCGAGGCGCGCGCCACCGCCCGGGTCGGTCACCCCTCGATTGTTCGCGCCTTCGACTTCGGCGAGACCGAGGCCGGCGAGCCCTTCCTCGTCATGGAGCTCCTCGAGGGCATCTCCCTCGCCGACTGGCTCGATCGCCGCGGCAGCATGTCGCCGATCCAGGCCGTGCAGATGCTGTTGCCGATCGCCGCCGGCCTCGCCGCGGCCCACGCGCGCGGCATCGTTCACCGGGATATCAAGCCCGAGAACATCATCATCGTGCCGGACGGCGTGTCCACGTTCCTGCCCAAGATCGTCGACTTCGGCATCGCCAAGCTCTCTCGCCGCAACAACCAGGTGATAACGCAGGCGGGCATGGTGCTCGGCAGCCTCGAGTACATGTCGCCCGAGCAGGCCGAGGGCAAGCAGGAGGTCGGCGAGCAGACCGACGTCTGGGCCCTTTGCGTGGTGCTCTACGAGCTCATCACCGGGCATCGACCCTTCGAGGGCGAGAGCATCACCAAGATGATCTACGCGCTCTACACCCTGGATCCCACGCCGATCACCAGCTTCGCGGTGGGCGACGACGATCTCTGGGCCATCCTCGCGCGCGGGCTCGAGAAGTCGCCGGAGAACCGCTGGAAGAAGATGCTCGATCTCGGCACGGCGCTGGCGGTCTGGGCCACGCAACACGGCACCATGGTCGACGCCTCGGGGCGCTCGCTCGCGCTCCACTGGCTCGGATCGGCGCCCGCGTCTCCGGCCCAGGACGAGAGCCCGATCTCGTGGTCCGGGCCCGTCGGCGCGCCCTCGTGGCCGCGGGTCTCGTTCGCCTTCATCGATGCTGCGGCGCCGACCGAGGCCCGCCCGGCGATCGTCGATCACTCCGCCTCTCCCCGCGCGGGCACCATCGAGCTGGCCCGCGCGACGAGCCAGCGAAGGATCGCGACGGCCACGGCGACGGCGGCCCCGGCGCGACGCGCCCGGTCGTCGCTCGCGGCGCTGATCGCGGTGCCGCTGCTGC
Organism: Byssovorax sp.; assembly: GCA_040006075.1. GTDB lineage: Bacteria > Myxococcota_A > Polyangia > Polyangiales > Polyangiaceae > JANYGI01. Next base: position 2,803 of record JBDTXR010000056.1, read on the forward strand.
TCGCGGCGGCGGTCTTCGCGGGCACCAGCGGCCCCGATCCTCGCCAGCCGACGATCGTCGCCAGCGCCGCGTCGGAGATCCCCACGGGCATCAACTGGCCCTCGACGATTCCGGACCAGCCCGACACCGGGCACGAGCCCGTCGTCGCGGTGGCCGCGCCGAAGCCGATCGGATCGGCGTCCGTCGCCGTGAAACCGCGCGATCAGAAGCCTGCTCTCGTGGGGACGGGGAACCGTACCTCGAAGTCGATGCCGCTGCCGACCGCCCCCAACTTCTGATCCGCGCGGCGCGAGGGTCCGAGGAAACGAGGGTGAGCCTCGCCGCCGGTGTCGCCGGCTCATCCGATCGATGGTTGCTTGACGCGGGACGAGATCACCATGCTTGCTTTCCCCTCGAACCACTCCTCCCCCCGGGTCCGCGCGACGCTCGCGCTGTTCGTCATCGCCCTGGGCGTCGCGGCGGTGGCGGGCGGCGGCGGGTGCACCTTGCTCGTGGGCGGTCAGCTCTCCGACAAGCCCTCGGAAGGTGCAGGCGGCGAGGGCGGCGGCGGCGCGGGGAGCACCGCGAGCCAGAGCAGCGCCGCGCATGGCAGCAGCGGCACGGGCAGCCTCGTTTGCAAGCAGGATATGGCGAACTGCAATGGCCTCCTCTCCGACGGCTGCGAGACGCATCTGCTGGACGACCCGAAGAACTGCGGGGCCTGCAAGAAGGCCTGTTTGAAAGACGAGCACTGCAAGGACGGCAAGTGCGAATGAGCCGTCGCCGCCGCTGCTCCGGCGCCCTGATCCTGGTCGCGTCGCTCGCGGTCACGGCGCCCCGCTCGGCGCTCGCGCAGAGCGCGTCGGACGTGGAGACCGCGCGCGCGCTGTTCGTCGAGGGGGCGAAGGTCGCCAACGAGGGTCGCTGGAAAGAGGCCCGCGAGCTCTACGCGCGGTCGCTCCAGCTCAAGGCCGCTCCGATCACCCGCTATAGCCTGGGCGTCGCGCAGCGCGAGACGGGCCACCTCGCCGACGCGCTGAGCAGCTTCCGCGCCTTCCTCGCCGAGCCCGAGACCCCGGGAACAGCGCGCTTCACCGCGCCGGCGAAGGCCGCGGTGACCGCGCTCGAGGCGCGCATCAGCCGGATCGTGATCACCGTCGAGCCCCGCGCGATCGACGGGCTGTCGTTGACCATCGATGGACAGCCGGTGCCGCCGACGTCCGACGGCCCGCGCGACATCGACGCCGGCGGACACGACGTCCTCGCGCGCGCTCCCGGCTTTCGCTCGGGCACCGCGCATTTCGTGGTCGCCGAGGGCGCGGGCGCCGCGGTGACGATCAACCTCGCTCCGACGACGGCGCCCACCGCCTCGAAGGCGCTCGTGCGCCCCCTGGATATCGCAGCTCCGGTCGACGCGCCGCCCCCGCCGAGCGCCGCGCCGAGCCGGGTGCTCCCGTTCACGCTGCTCGGCGTCGGCGGCGCGCTGTTCGTCGGTGGAACAACTCTGGGCCTCGTCGGCGTGAGCCAGGCGAGCAACGCTCCCACGCGCGACGGCTCGGCCGCGCACGCCGCGCAGGCCAAGGGCATCGCGGGGGATCTGCTCGCCGGCGCCGGGATCGCCACTGCGGGAATTGGGCTCATCCTCTTGCTCAGCCGCGGCACCTCGAGCGCCGCGCCGCCTCGCGCGTCCGGCTCCACCGTGAGCGTCACCGGCTCCGGGATCGCTGTACAGTTTTGACTCGCGCGCTCTCTAGCCGTGGCGTCGTTGCGGGCGATCGCCCGCTGCCGGCTTCCGTTCGCAGCGTCATCGCGCTGGCAGGGCTGTTGCACAGCGACGCAGATATGGATCGTTGCCAGACCATCCTGCCGCCTCGGCCGCGGGCGTTCACGACGCTTCGCGCGCTGCTCGGGGCGCTCTGGTTTCGCGCGTTCACAGCGTTTCGACGGGCCCTGAGCCGCGCCTCCCGCCCGCCGCCTCGCCCCCGGATCATCACGGCGACCACGCCCTGTACCCCTGTCCTGGCCGCCCCGGCGTGCCCCGCGCTGGCAGCACCGGACCACTCGCCTCAGGGTACGCCCGAAGACGACCGGTGGCTTCGCCCCACTCAAGTGCTGCCCCAGCGCGCCTGATCGCGCGAGCGCGGCGCATCGCGGCCAGAGGCGCGCTCATGAGCGCGAGCGGCCGCATCGAAACGCTTCAGGACAGCTCGCGCGGAGAGCTGCTCCCGAGCCGCAGCGGACGCACGACCTCAGCTCCACACTCCCGCCCCGCCCCGAGGCGCCGAGCGCCCCCTCGTGAGCACCCGTACGCCGGGGCGCGACCGCGCCCCCGTGGGCGCTCAGGCCATCTCCATCAGGGTCCAGTAGCGATTGAGCGTCGTCATCAGCTCGACGAACGAGAGAAACCGCACCGGCTTGACCAGATACCCGGCCACGTGAAAGTGATAGGCCTCGAGGCGATCGCGCTCCTCGTCGGACGTGGTCAGTACCACCACCGGGATCCCGTGCAGCGCAGGATCCTCGCGGAGCTCGCGGAGGAACTCGATCCCGTTCATGCGCGGCATGTTCAGATCGAGCAACACCAGCCTTCGGTCCTTCGGAATGGTGCCGTCGCGGAGCATCTCCAGGGCCGCCAGCCCGTCTTCCGCGTGATACAATGGATTCTCGATCTTCCCTTTTTCAAAGGCCCTGCGGACGTTCATCACGTCGATCTCATCGTCGTCGACGAGGAGAATGTGGGTTTTCCGATCGTTGCTCATTACTTCCACCTACGGCTATCAGCACAAAAGCAAGGGCCACGCCAGAGCTCGAATCCCAGCCGCGTGGTCAGCCAGGCCGAAAATTTCCGGTCCGCTGCCAACGCACCTCGTCGTCCGGAATGGATACCCGCCGCGCGCGCGGGGTGGATACGCCATCTGAGCCACGCCGCCTCGCGCCGAGGGGTTCATTTCGCGGCGACGCGTCGGAGCGCTTCGACGAGCTGGGCAATGCCCACCGGCTTGCCGAGGTACTCGTCGAAGCCGGCGTCGCGGGCGCTCTGCACGTCGGCCTCGCGATCACGCCCGCTGAGCGCGATCGCCGGCAGCGGCCCGAGGGCGCGGAGCTGGCGGAGCAAGTCGCAGCCGTTGCCGTCGGCGAGCCCGATGTCGCTCACCAGCACGTCGACTGGCGAGGCCTCGGCGGCGGCGAGCGCGCTCGCGACCGAGCGCGCGGTCGTCACCTCGAATCCGCGTCGGCTCAGCAGCATCCGGAGCAGCTCGGCGGTGTCGGCGTGATCGTCGACCAGCAGCACGCGCAGGGGACGAGGTTCAGGTTCCGGGATGGGTAGATTCGACATCGCGCTCCTTTTCGGACGGCATCAATAGCTTTGGTGGGCTCGTCGGCTCAGGCGCCCGGGAGCGGGAGAGTGATCACGAAGCGGGCGCCGGTGGTGCCAGGGCGGCCTGCGGGCAGCGTGCTTTCCTCGAGCGTGATCTGACCACCATGAGCGGCGACCACGTCGTGAGCGATGGAGAGCCCCATGCCCAGACCCGAGCGCGAGGGTCGCGGGACGAAGCGGCGGAAGAGGTTCGGCCGGAACGCGGGCGCCACGCCCTGGCCGTCGTCCTCGACGATCACCCGCGCCTGGCCCGGCGCGAGCTCGACGCACAACCGCGCCTTGCGCCGCGCGTGGCGGACGGCGTTGATCATGATCTCGACCATGGCGCGAGAGAGCCGCTCGGCGTCCGCGGACGCGGCGCAAGTGCCCTCGGGGACCTCGCTGCTCACGGCCACCTCGCGACGCGGCTCGATGGCGCTGGCGGCCGCCACAGCCTCGCGCAGGAGCTCGAAGAGATCGATCGGTCGCGGCCGGATCTCGAAGGTGCCGGAGTCGAGCGCGGCCAGCAGGCTCACGGTGTCGGCGATGCGACCGAGCCTGCGAACGCCGCGATCGGCGAGGTTCACGAGCAGCCGATGCTCGTCGCTGAGGCCCGACGCGAACTCGGATTTGAGCTCGGCCAGCGCCTCCGAGACGACGCCGAGCGGCGATCGGAGATCGTGCGCGAGGCTCCCGAAGAACTCCGAGAGCGCGGCGGCGTCGGGGCCCTTGCGCGGCTCCGCCGCCTCGGGATCAGCGGCCTTGATCTCGCTCTCATTTCGCACGTTCACGCGGGCCTCCGTAGCGATCGAGCCGTCGGTAAAGGGTTCGGCGGTCCAGGCCGAGGAGGTCGGCAGCGCGCGACTTGTTGCCTCCGACCAGCGTCAGCACCCGCTGGATGTAGCGGCGCTCGAGCTCGTCGATGGTCAGCACCTCGGTGAGATCGTCGGTGGCGAAGACGAGGCGGTCGGCGCGATATTGCCTGATTTTCTCGGGCAGATCGTCGACCGTCACCTCGTCGAAGCGGAGGAGCGCGACCGCGCGCTCGATGCAGTTCTCGAGCTCGCGCACGTTGCCCGGCCAGTCGTAGTTGACGAGCTTCTCGGCCGCGGCGGCGTGGATCCCGCGCACCGCTTTGTTGCTCCGGGCGGCGAAGCGCTCGACGAAGTGCTGCGCGAGGAGCAGCACGTCGCCGCCGCGCTCGCGCAGCGCCGGCGCGTCGACGCGGACGACGTTGATGCGGTAGTAGAGGTCCTCGCGGAAGCGCTTCTCGTCGACCTCGGCCTCGAGATCGCGGTTGGTCGCCGTGACGATGCGCGCGTCGAACGGGACCTCGACGTTGCCGCCGATGGGCCGGACCATGCGCTCTTGCAGCGCGCGCAGCAGCTTCGGCTGCATCTCGATCGGGAGCTCGCCGATCTCGTCGAGGAAGAGGGTACCGCCGCTGGCCTGCTCGAAGAGGCCGGTGCGCGCCGACTTCGCGTCGGTGAAGGCGCCGCGCATGTGCCCGAAGAGCTCGCTCTCGAGGAGCGCGCCGGGCATCGCCGCGCAGTTGACGGCCAGGAACGGCCCCTCGCGCCGCGAGCTCTGCGCGTGGACCGCGCGGGCGATCAGCTCCTTGCCGGTGCCGCTCTCGCCCATGATCAAGACCGACGCGTCGCTGTCGGCGACGCGGGTCACGAGGTCGAACACGCGCCGCATCGCCTGGCTCTCGCCGAGGAGGCGCCCGAAGCGCTGGGTGTCGACGACGGCGCGGCGGAGGCGCTTCACCTCCTGGCGGAGCTGCCCGTGCTGGAGCGCGCGGCCGACCACCAGCGAGAGCAGCTTGGCGTCGACTGGCTTGGTGATGAAGTCGTAGGCGCCGGCGCGGATCGAGGCGACTGCGGCGTCGAAGCTGGCGTTGCCCGTGACCACGATCACCGGGACGTCGGGGCGGATCCCGAGGATCCGCTCGCAGAGCTCGGCCCCGCCGAGCGCGGCCATCCCGAGATCGGTCAGGATCACGTCGAAATCGCGCTCGGCGACCAGCTCGAGCGCGTCGAGCCCCGAGGTGCGCCACTCGACCTCGAGGGAGTCGCGCCGGAGCATGAGCTCCAGCATCTCGCACATGGACTGGTCGTCATCGACGACGAGGACTCGCCCGCTCATGCTTGCCTCGAATGGATCACGCGGATCCCTTTACGCGCGCGGCCCGCGCGGGGCAACCACAGCACGACGAGCCTCGCTCGCCTGCGCGAGCCCGGCCCCGACCGACTCTCGGCCTTGATCATTCCGGCCATGTAAAGCAAATTTCGCTCCTTTTCCCGGCTCCGACTCGATCCAACCTCGACCTCCAGGCCCTCGAATGCTCTTGAATGCTGTTGACGATCGCCGGGCCACAGGGCGAGCGGACGATCTCGGCGCGCCCGGACAGGCCACGTCGCGGCTCCCGAGGAACCCTCGCTCTCCAGTCTCGACGTCGAGGAGGGTGCTTTGCGTTTCATGGATCGCGTCATTCCCACGGAAGGGCGACTGCCCCGGCGTCCGGCGTCAGCGACCTCGGCTCGAGATCACCTTCTGTGGCCCTCACGAGCCGGCCGTTGCGCGGCTTCGGTCGGGAATCGGCGCGCTGCTCGCATAATTCATGCCACCACAGGATCGCGCGTTTCCCGCGGTGCGGCCGGGTCGGGACGCCTTCAAAGATGCCACACCTGGCAGGATCGCCACACTTCGGCCTTACACGGCGGCCCCAGGGACGGTTCAACGCGCCTTTGCGCCACAATTGCGTCGAGCAAGCGTGCCGCACGTGCGGTGGCGCTCAGTGCGACAATCGGCTGCATCCGTCGATTGGGGCTTGAATTCAGGCGTCGGTGCCATCTTCGGGTCTCGGCACGGACCGTGCTCTTGTCGGCACCACACGGAAAAGCGAACGCTCCGACGACAACCACGTCGAGCGCCGTTCACGTCACCGCCAGGGAGAGGGCACAAGCACCTTGAACCTCCCCCGCCGTCGATGTGCGCCTCGCGGCTCCGCAAACCGATGTCACGTCGACCGCGGTCGACGACTGCCCGCTGGAGAATGCCATGCTCTTGATCATCCTCGTCGTCTTCCTCGTTCTCGCTCTCGGCGGCGGCGGCTGGGGCCACTCCCGGTACGGCGCGGTCGGCTGGTCGCCCGCGGGGCTGATCATCCTCGTGCTGGTCGTCCTCTGGTTGACTGGCAATCTGCACACCTGAGCCCACGGGCCGACGAGGCGGATTGACGGCGGGATATCGACCGCCCGCGCGCCCGAGGGGCGCGGGGATCCACCCGCCGACGACATCTCTTCTCGACCACCACGTCGGCGGGGGCTCACCCGAGCCCGCCGGCCGTACGGCTCGTCGCCGCCGCACCCGCCCGACGCGGACGGGGCGGGCGGGGACCATCAATCTCCGACCAAACCCGCAGTACCTAGCAAGAACAGGAACCCGCATGCGATCACATAGAGTCTCGAAGTATCTGGGGATGACCGCGGTAGTCGCCGCGGTGGTGGGGGGCTCCGCCGCTTCGGCCCGCGCCGACGGCCTCGCGCTCAATCGCCTCGAGGCGGCGCCGGCCGGTGATCGCATGTTCGGGGTGCCCTCGCCCTACGCGGCCGGCGGCGACACTCCCACGTTGCACATGATGCTCCTCGGGGACTGGGCCCACGATCCCCTCCTCATCCGTGACAAGACCACGGGCGACGAGATCCCCAACGGCGCGGTGATCGGCGATCAGTTCTTCATGAACGTGAACGCCTCGATCGCCATCTTTCACCGCCTGAACTTCAACATCAACATCCCGATCGCCTTCGCGCAGAGCGGCGAGAGCCCGACCACCGACGGCACCACCTTCAAGTCGCCGGACGGGGTCGAGTTCGGCGACGTGCGCCTCGGCCTCCGTCTCAACGTCCTTGGCGGGTATCGCGATGCGTTCCAGCTCGCGCTCGCCGGCTCGGTCTGGCTCCCGACGAGCTCTCCAGGAGCCTACGTGAGCGACGGCACGGTGCGCGGGATGCCCCAGCTCGTCCTCGGCGGCCTGGCCACCAACCGCGTGGTCTGGTCGGCGGCGATCGGGCCCGAGTTCCGCAAATCGCAGCTCGCCCTGGTCACCCCGAACGATCCCGGGATCCAGCAAGGCACGATGTTGCGCTGGGGCGGCGGCGTCGGGATCCTCCTCGGCGACGAGCGGCGTCTCCAGATCGGGCCCGAGATCAACGCCTCGGTGGTGCTCGCCGACGTCAACAAGCGAAACTCCAACGTCGAAGGCCTGATGGACGTGCGGTATCGCTTCACCGACGACTTCGAGGCCGGCATCGGCTACGGCCCCGGCTTCACCACGGGTATCGGCACGGCCACGCGCCGCGGCGTCTTCATGCTGGCGTACACGCCGAGCCAGAAGCCCCCGCCGGGCGATCGTGATCACGATGGCTTCCTCGATCCCGTCGACGCCTGCCCCGACGTCCCCGGCGTCGCCAACGCCGATCCGCTGAAGAATGGCTGTCCGCCCAGCGATCGCGACAACGACGGCATCTTCGACGACGTCGACGCTTGCCCCGACGTGCCCGGCGTCGCCAGCCCGGATCCCGCGAAGAACGGCTGCCCGCGCAGCGATCGCGATCACGACGGCATCTTCGACGAGGACGACGCCTGCCCCGACGTGGCCGGCCCGCCCAACGCCGATCCCAAGAAGAACGGCTGTCCTCCCACCGACCGTGACGGCGACGGCGTCTTCGATGATCAGGATGCCTGTCCCGACATCAAGGGCATCAAGACCAACAACCCGGCGACCAACGGCTGTCCCGGCGACTTCGACAAGGACGGCATCCGCGACGACCTCGACGCCTGCCCGTTCGAGAAGGGCAAGCCCAACGCCGATCCGCTCAAGAACGGCTGTCCGCGCCTGGTGCGCGTGACCCTGAAGGAGATCCAGATCCTCGAAGAGATCCAGTTCGCCTTCGACAAGTCCGACATCAGCCCGAAGAGCAACGAGCTGCTCGACGAGATCGCGGCGGTCATGGTCGAGCACCCGGAGATCACCAAGGTGGAGATCGAAGGCCACGCCGACGCGGTGGGCGGCAAGGCCTACAACCTCAAGCTCTCGCAGAAGCGCGCTGACGCGGTCCGCAAGTCGCTGCTCGAGCGCGGTGTCGCCGCCGAGCGCCTCACGGCCAAGGGCTATGGCAAGGACGCGCCGGTGGCCGACAACGACACCGAGGAGGGCCGCCGCCTCAACCGTCGTACGCCGTTCACCATCCTCGAGCGCGCCAAGCCCGAGGCCAAGTGAGCCGGAGCCCGCGCGGGACGAACGAGGCCCCGCGCGGGCCCATCGATTGAAGACGACGCCCCGGGCCCAGGAGGGGGAGCCCGGGGATGCGCGGTGAATGCTTCACCTCGTCTCCCCACTACGATCAAAAACCAAGGATCATCCATGTTGAACGTACGCGCGCTCCTGATCGGAGCGGCCCTGACGCTGGCCGCCTGCACCTCCCCCGAAGACAAGATGAAAGAGGCCGAGGCCGCCCGGCTCGAGGCCGAGAAGAAGGCCGCCGACGTCAACGCCGACGTGAGCAAGAAGGCCGCCGAGATCAAGCAGAAGGCCGCTGACGACGTCGCGGGCGTGGCCAAGGACGGCGCGAAGAAGATCGACGCCGCCGACGAGGCCGCGAGCAAGAAGATCGCCGAGGCCAACGACGCCCTGGTGAAGGCGCGCGCCGATCTCCTCGACGCGACCACGAAGAAGCTCGACAGCCTCGACAAGGACGTGGTGGACCTCCGCGCCAAGCTCGAGAAGAAAACCTCGAAGGCCGAGTCCGACAAGACCATCCTGGAGCTGAAGAACCGCTTCGAGTCGGTGCGCAAGACCAACGCCTCGGATCTCGCGGCGGCGACCGCCTCGACGTTCGAGAGCGTGAAGAAGACCATCGAAGCGCGGGTGGCGGACCTGGACAAGGCCGTCGCCGACCTCAAGAAGCGCGCCTGAGAAAAAGGGAACATCCATGGCCAGCGACACGTATCACGAGCCCCTGGAGCAGGTCTCCGAGCCCACCCGGGATCTCCATCGCGCCATCTCTTCGCTGATGGAAGAGCTGGAGGCCGTGGACTGGTATCACCAGCGCGCGGGCGCCACCCAGGACGCCGAGCTGCGCGCCGTCCTCGAGCACAACCGCGACGAGGAGACCGAGCACGCGATGATGGTGCTCGAGTGGATCCGCCGGAACAATCCGGTGTTCGACAAGAACATCAAGACCTATCTCCAGAAGCAGGGCCCCATCACCGGCCTCGAAGCCGCCGCCGAGGGCAAGAGCGGATCCGGAGGCAAGGAGGCCTCTCCTCCCTCTGGCACCTCCAGCGCTCCCCGCAGCAACGACAGCTCGCTGGGGATCGGCAGCCTCAAAGGAACCTGAGCATGGATCTCTTGAAACGAAAACTCGCCCCGATCCTGCCCGAAGCCTGGACGCTCATCGACGACGAAGCGCGCCGGGTCCTGAAGCTCAACCTCGCCGGACGCAAGGTCGTCGACTTCCGCGGCCCGCACGGCTGGAAGTTCGCGGCGGTGAGCACGGGTCGCCTCCAGCTCCTGCCCGATCAACCGATCAAGGACGTCTCTGTCGGCGTGCGCACCGTGCAGCCGTTGATCGAGATCCGCACTCCGATGGTGCTCGACATCATGGAGCTCGATACCATCACCCGCGGCGCGGAGAACCCGGATCTCGATCCGGTGGTCCAGGCCGCAGAGCGGATGGCGCGCCTCGAGGATCAAGCCATCTTCCACGGCTACCCGGCCGGGGGGATCGTCGGGCTCATCGAGGCCAGCCCGCACGCGCCGGTCCGCGTCTCGACCGTGGCCGACTGGCCGAAGGCCGTGGTGCAAGCCAAAGAGGTCTTGCGGGCCGCGGGCGTCGGCGGGCCCTACGCGCTCGTGCTCGGGCCGCGCGCCTACGACGAGCTCTCGGCCGCGAGCGAGGACGGGTATCCGCTCCGCAAGCGAATCGAGCGCTCGCTCATCGACGGGCCGTTCGTGTGGGCGCCCGCGCTCACCGGCGCGGTGCTGATGTCCACCCGCGGAGGCGACTTCGAGCTCACCGTCGGTCAAGACCTCTCGATTGGCTATGCGTACCACGAGAAGCACCAGGTCGAGCTCTACCTCACCGAGTCCTTCACCTTCCGGGTGCTCGAGCCCAAGGCGGCGGTCTGGCTCCAGAGCGCCTGAGCTCACCTCCGCCACGCTCCTGCCGTCGCCTCTTCCGGACCGCGCCGGGATCCACCGGTCACGCGGCGCCCTCGTCGGGGTCGCCGCACCACCCCTCTTTCACTCTCGATTGACCTGATCCGCGGGGCCCCCGCGCGATCACGAACTCCACGGAGAATCCATTGAACAAGCTTGTCCTCGTCCAGCGCGCCGCGGCGCTCGTCCTCACGTCGATGTCGGTCGCGGCCTGTGCCAGCTTCGGTGGCCTCGGCGGGGGTGGGCTCGACGGGCTCGCCTGCCCCGAGCTCCGCGGCGGCGCGCTCAGCGCGAGCTTCACCGCGAATGCCAAGGCCAACGCCACCCTGCGCGCCTTCGTGCAGGCCTCCGGCGATCTCTCGACCCTGTCGGCGAGGATGGAGGGCGAGGTCGGCGGCGCGTGCGAGCGAATGGGCCACGATCTCGGCCTCAAGACCGAAGAGATGGGCGACGGGACCGCCGCCAAATGCAACGCCCTCAACGTGAGGATCGACGCGATCCTCCGCGCCGGCGGTAGCGTCAAGGCCACCTTCACCCCGCCCGAGTGCCACGCCAGCGCGCAGGCCCAGGCGGACTGCTCGGGGGTTTGCAGCGGCCACGTCGATCCCGGCTCGGTCGTCGCCAACTGCGATCCTGGCAAGCTCAGCGGCACCTGCGAGGGCACCTGCGGCGGCTCGTGCGACGGCGTCTGCAACGGGGATTGCGCGGGCGAGTGCGCGGCGCGCGACGCCAAGGGCCAGTGCGCCGGCCAGTGCAAAGGCACCTGCCACGGCAAATGCAACGCGAGCTGCCACGCGAAGTGCGAAGGCACCTGGAAGGCCCCGCGCTGCGACGCGCAGGTCACCGGCCCGAGCGCCGACGTGAAGTGCAACGCGAGCTGCAAGGCCCACGCGGAGATCACCGCCGAGTGCACCTCGCCCAAGATCAACGTGGTCGCCAGCGCTTCGGTGGGCGACATGGCCAAGCTCGTGGCGACGCTCGAAGCCAACCTGCCGATCCTGATCCGCGCCGAGCTCGGCTACGGCAAGCGGATCGCGGGAGACATTCAGACGCTCGTCCAGGTCGGCGGCGAGCTGCCCTCGATCATCGGTCAGGCCGGCGCGCACGCGGCCGCCTGCGTGGCCGCCTCGGCCAGCGCGGTGGTCCACGCCCAGGCGTCGCTCAGCGTCAGCGTTCAGGCCAGCGCGAGCGTGAGCGGCAAGGCCGGCGTTCACGGCGGCTGAGCCCCCGGATCCCGGTGTCGGCAGCGAGCGCCGGCGGAGCAAAACGAGGTCGTCCGACCTCGCGCTCTCGCCGGCGCTCCTCCATCAAGTCCGTTATTTCCTGGGCGACACGTTCGCGACACCTGTGTCATTGCGCCACAACCCGACACCTCATCTGATCGAAAGACGCCTCGAAACGCTGGATTTGCGGGTTGGCGCGGACGCTGCATTGGCCCGCTCGCACAACGACTCAACGGACGAGGAAATCATGATGTCAAGCACCCTGAACGATACGCTGTCAGCCGCCAAGCAGATCCTGGCGTCGGCCAACACCGAGGCGACCCACGCGGTCGACTCCGCCAAGCACGCGGTGGGCAGCGCCACGAGCGGCGCCAAGCAGGCCATGGGCAGCGCCAAGGACGGCGCCGACCACGCGGTCACCAGCGCGCGCGCCACGTGGTTCGACGGCATCAAGGCCGTGACCGGCATGGTCGCGATGATCCGCAGCCTCCAGGCCGACGACGCCCTCGGCTGGGTCGGCCTCTCGCGCCGCCGCAGCCCGGTGGCCACGATTGGCATCTTCAGCGCCGGGATGGTCCTCGGCGCCGGGGCGGCCCTGCTCTTCGCGCCGATGTCGGGCGAGGAGACGCGACGCCGCATCTTCGGTAGCCTGGCCGGCATCAAGAGCGAGGCCAAGAGCACGCTCGATCACGCGGCTGCAGAGGTGAAGTCGGACGTCGCGGCCGTGGGCTCCCGCATCGAAGAGGTCGCGTCGCACGCCAAGGACGCGGTGATCGAGGCCGAGCACAAGGTCGAAGACGGCGCCGTCGCGCTCAAGGATCTCGCCTCGAGCAAGGTCGATGCAGCGGTCCAGGCCGTCAAGGGGGCTGCCGCCACGGCGACCAGCCAGGATCCGACCAAGGCCGCCGTCACCGAGGTTGGCAATGGGAAGAGCAAGGCCAACCACCCGAGCTGAGCCGCGCCGGGGCGCCTCTCGGCCCGTCGCCTCCAGAAGTGTCGCCGCCCGATCCGCGGGAATTCCGCGTTACCAGGAGATTCGCAATGAACAACGATCGTCATGCCGCGCCCGTGAAGGACGCCACCGCCAAGCCCGCTGCGGACGCCAAGGGTGCCAAGGCCCCTGACGCGCACGCCAAGCGCCCCACGGGAGAGCGCGCGTCGCTGCCCGGCGAGCGAGCCGAGAGCGAAGGCATGATCGCGCCCCCCTCCACGGACGCGGGAGTCGAGGGCGAGGGCAGCTATACGGCGACGCGCCATTACGACGAAGGCGTCGCTCGCTCCGTCGCCGCCGGCAAGACGGAGGAGCTCGCCAACAAGGCCGCCCGGGCCCTGGACGGCCCCGAAGGCGCCGAGCTCCGCGCGGCCGAGAAGGCCGCCAAGCAAGGTCACTCTCGCTGATCGGGCCCGCCGCGTCGCGGCGGCCCTCGAGAAACAGGGGTCCGCGCGGGCGAGCGTCGCAGCGGTGCGGCGCGCTCGGCGGCCTCGATATACCCGTCTTCACCACGCTCGAACAGGGGAATACCACCATGTCATTCGGTCTCTATATCTTCGGCTTCTTGCTCGTGGTCATCGGTCTGATCTATGGCGCGGTGATGCTCCACGTGCCCGCGCACTGGATCGTGATGGGCGCGATCGTCCTCCTCGGCGCCGGCATCCTCACGGGAGTGAAGGCCACCCGCCAGAAGGATCCCGCAGCATGAGCCTGGAGGGTCGGAACGACCCTTCGACCAGCTCTCCCCTCCTGCGCAAGGTGGTCGCCGTCGTCGGGGCGTCCTGGCTGATCTTCCTCGGCGGCGTGCTGGGCCTTTCGGCGGTGCTGGCGATCGCCTTTCACCTCGCGCTCTCCGCGTACTCGGCGCTGCCGTCGGCGACCACGACCCACACCGAGATCCGGCCGACACCCGACGTGCTCCTGGCGATCAAGAGCCTCGCTCGCCTCGAGACCCAGAGCTATCACCTGGAGCGCGTCGTCGATCTCTCGGATCACGAGAGCCACGTCTTCGGCCTCTTGCAGACCAAGGACGCCATCCTGCTGGTGGCGGTCGGCGACGTCGTCGCCGGCGTCGATCTCGAGCGCGTCAGCGCGGACGACGTGACCACCGACTGGACCGCTCGAAAGGCGATACTCCACCTCCCGCCGCCGTCGGTGTTCTCCGCGACTCTAGACGAGAAGGCCACGCGCGTCTACTCGCGATCCACCGATTTGCTCGCGGCGCGCCACGAAGATCTCGAGGATCGCGCGCGGGCCGAGGCCGTTCGATCCATGGAGAAGGCCGCGGTCGACCAGGGCATCCTCGATCACGCCCGCGTCGACGCCGAGAAGTCGCTCACTGGCCTGCTCCGATCCCTCGGCTTCAGCGACGTGCAGATCGACTGGAAAAAATAGACTCACCCGCGGCGCGCTCTGCGTCCGAGACAATCGCGAGCCACGAGCTCCTTTCCCAACCATTCTCCGAAAGCACAAGGCAAATTCATGACATTGGAAACAGTCCTTCTCTGGGCCGTGGTGGGGCTCATCGCCGGCTGGCTCGCGTCGGCGGTCGTCGGCGGTGGCTACGGGGTGATCGGAGACATCGTGATCGGCGTCGTCGGCGCGTTCCTCGGGGGGTTCATCTTCCGGGAGCTCCACGTCACGGTGCCTTTTTCGGGTCTCCCGGGGACCATCTTCGTCGCGTTCATCGGCGCGGTGGTCCTGCTGATCATCTTCCGGCTGATCCGGCGCGTCAGAACTTGACCCGACGCGGAGACCGGAGCGAGTCGGTTCCGCGCTCCGGTCGACCCACCCCTCCTGCTTCTATTCCCCTCATCTCCTTCATCGGCCGTCGAATCGGCCGGTGATCGCAGGTCAAAATGAACGTAGCAGCGTCGTCGGCGATACCCCGAACCCTGGATGCCACGCCTCCCGACGGGACCCCGCGTCTCGCCCAGGCGACGACGTCTCGCGGCGCGGCGCTGCGTCGGAGCGCGGCGATCAAGCTCCGATCAGCGCTGGTCATGCTCCTCGTGACCGCGGGCCTGATCCTCGGGATCGAGGTCTTTCTCCGCGTGGCGTTTCATTATCCCCGCGGGTACTTCCGCTTCATGGCGGCCGACGGGACCAAGCTCTATCCGCCCAGCACCGTGATCCCCATGCGGTGGGGCGCGATCCCCTACGAGGTCAAGACCAACGCGCTTGGCTTTCGCGGCGACGAGATCGACCGGGTGGCGCCGCCGGGACGACAGCGGATCGTGGCCATCGGCGACTCGGTGACCGACGGGTTCTTCGCCGACAACGACGCCACGTTCCCGGCGCAGCTCCAGCGCTATCTCCGCGCGGCGGGCCGCGACGTCGAGGTCATCAACGCGGCGCGCGGGGGCGGCTCGATCGACAAGGAGTACGCGATCCTCAGGGAGCATGGCTTCCCGCTCCAGCCCGACGTCGTCGTCTTGACCTTCGTCACCAATGACATCTTCGACATCCGCGAGCGCTCGCTCGACGACCTCTTGACCCGGGATCTCCACGCGCCGGCGCAGGGCCTCGGGAGCCGGGTCCTCACCGAGACAGCGATTGGAGAGTGGGTGACCGATCGCGCGCTCCGCGCTCGTTTCCGCTCGTACCGCGCCGCCGATCGGCAGGTCGAGAGCGTCGTGACCACCACCCGCGATCCTCGCTACGAGCTCTGGGGGGCCGACCATTTCGACGAGAACATCGACCGGTTCCGGACCCTCACGGCGAAGATGGATGGAATGGTCTTGACCGAGCCCTTCTCGGCGGAGGTCAACGGGATCATCGCCAACTACGTGGCGATCCTGGACCGGATGAACCGGGACTGCATCCAGCGGAACGCCCGCCTCGTGTTCGTGTATTTCCCCGCTTACAGCCAGGTTTACGATCCAGGCGCCTCCCTCGCCATTCGCGATCTCCTGGCGGCCGAGTGCGCGGCACGCAAGATCGAGCTCGTCGACCTGACCGGGCCTTTCCGCGCCGAAGGCCGGACGACCGTGCTCCACCTGGCGCCGGTCGACTTTCACCCCAACCCCGCGGGCAATCGCCTGATGGCGCGGACGGTTGGAGCCCGCTTGACGGCCCCGATCGGCGGGTGATCCGCGCATGATCCTTGCAATGCAACCAGGATCGCACCGATGACGCTGCGTGGAGGCGACCAATGAACGATCTCGACACTCTCCTTCGTGGGGCCGCCGTCTCTCACCGATGCTCTGGTTGCTCCCGTCGCTATATCGAGTTCGGGGAGTCCGCGCCGGACCTGGTCTGCTCGTGCGGCGCGCCCCTCGTTCCTCATGCCTTGCAGCGCGGGACGTACGAGCTCGGCGCGGCCATGGGCGAAGAGAACCGCGTCACCACCCCTGGACGCGCCCCGGTACCGAAGGAGCACGACCGCGGCTATGGCGCCTCACATGGCTACGATGTAACGCACGGAGGCCCCAGCGGGCCCGGCGACGCGCCCGCCGACGTCACCGAGAAGAGCGCCTGAAGCGCCGCTCGATCCGCCTCTTCACCACCGCCGCTCGCCTGCTCCCCGGAGTCACTCTCATGCAAACTGCCCCCGCCCCTGAAGTCGACCGCTCGCCCCACAACGGCGCGTCTCCGAGCCCCGCCGCCCACGCGCTCACCGTCGAGAGCTTCGGCTGCACTGACATGGGACGGGTCCGCACCACGAACGAGGATCAGTTCGTGACTGCCACGCTGATGCGGGCCCTGTGGATCGAGCAATCGAGCCTTCAACAGGCGCAGATGCACTACGGCGACGAGCGCGGCCACGTGCTGATCGTCGCCGATGGAATGGGCGGCGCGCACGCCGGCGAGACGGCCAGCGCCGTCGCGGTCAACGCCATCGAGCAGTTCCTCCTCAACGCCCTTCGCTGGCTGCTGACGCTCCATGGCTCCGAAGAGGCCGCGGTGCTCCGCGACTTCAAGGTGGCTCTGCGCAACGCCGACGCGTCGGTGGTCGCCGCGGCCGCCGGCAACCCCGGGCTCAGCGGGATGGGTACCACGCTGACCATGGCCTACAGCCTCGGGACCGATCTCTTCATCGCGCACGTGGGCGACAGCCGCTGCTATCTTCACCGCGGCGGAGGGCTGCACCAGCTCACGCGCGATCACACCCTGGTCGGCGAGCTGGTGGAAAAGGGCCTGATCCAGCCGGAAGACGCGGGCGCGCACCCTTATCGCCACGTGATCACCAACGTGGTCGGCGGCCCGAAGGCCGGGCTCCACGCCGAGGTTCACCGCATGACCCTGGAGGCCGGCGACCTGATCCTGGTCTGCACCGACGGGCTCACGGGCATGGTGCCGGACAGCCAGATAAGCACGGTCCTCCAGGGCGCCGCGACGCCGCGCGCGGCCTCCGAAGAGCTGGTCCGCCTCGCGATCGAGCAAGGCGGCCGAGACAACGTCACGGTCATCGTGGCCCGTTATTCCTGACCGGGCCCGCGTGACTTCCCCACTCTCCGAGGAGACTCGCTCGATGATGCTCAAATACCTGTTCAGGAGCACCCGCCCCCTCTGGGCCGCTCTGTCGCTGCTGGCCCTGGTCGTCTCGGTCGCGAGCTGCCAGCACTACGACACGCTGGTCAACAAGGACCAGATCGCGGCCGAGAAATGGTCGAACCTGGAGGGACAGCTCCAGCGGCGCTCCGACATGATTCCCAACCTGGTGGCGGTGGTCAAGGGCGCCGCCAAGTACGAGCAAGACACGTTGACCAAGGTGACCGAGGCCCGCGCTCAGGTGGGCAAGATCAACCTCACGGCCGACGATCTCACCGATCCCGAGAAGATGGCGGCCTTCCAGAAGGCCCAGGCCAACCTCTCGGGCGCGCTGTCCCGGCTGATGGTCGTCCAGGAGGCCTATCCCGATCTCAAGGCCAACCAGGGATTCCACGATCTCCAGGTGCAGATCGAGGGCACCGAGAACCGGATCCTCCGCGCGCGCGAGGAGTACAACGCGGCGGCGCGTGACTACAACTCCGAGCTGCTCCGGATCGGTGGACAGGTCGTGAACCGGATCACCGGCAAGCCCTTCAAGCCGCGGGTCTACTTCACGGCCACCCCCGAGTCGCAGGTCGTCCCCAAGGTCCAGTTCTGATGCGCGCCGCGACGATGGCAGGGCGACCGAGGAACGGCGGGCGGATCGTCGCGGCGATCTTCTTCGTCGTCGCGATCTTCACGACCGCGCTGGCCTTCGCGGCCTTCCAGCCGCCCCCGCTCAACGGCCATGTCGTCGACACCGCCGGCAAGCTCAGCCCCGCCGAGGTGCTCGATCTCGACGCCAAGCTCGAGGCCATTCGCCGGCAGAATGGGTCGGAGATCGTCGCGTTCCTCCCGCGCTCTCTCGAAGGAGAGGAGATCGAGGACTTCGCCTACGAGACCTTCAACGCCTGGAAGCTCGGCCAGAAGGGCGCGGACAACGGCGTCCTGCTGATCGTCGCCACCGGGGAGCGGAAGGTGCGGATCGAGACGGGCCGGGGCGTCGGCGGCACCCTCACCGATCTCCAGACCAACGACATCATCCTGAAGACGATAGCGCCCCTCCTGAAGGAGGATCGTTTTCGTGACGCGGTCGACGCGGGCACCCAGGCGATCGCCGCGGCGCTGGCGACCGACGCGCCCTCCGGCGCCGCGCCCCCGCAGGCCTCACCGCAGTCCAGGCTGCTCTCCAATGGCCTCTGGATCGGCCTCGTCCTGCTCGTCATCATCCTCTCGATCGTCTCCCCCGGGTTCCGTCGATTCCTGTTCTTCGTGCTCCTCTTCGGGCGCGGGGGACGCGGCGGGCGCGGCGGAGGTGGCTTCGGCGGAGGTGGCTTTGGCGGCGGCGGAGGCGGCGGCTCGGGCTTCTCCGGCGGCGGCGGAAGCTCGGGCGGCGGCGGATCCAGCGGCAGCTATTAGCGGTCTGACGGCGTTCGCCCAAGGCCATCTCGATCACCCGAAAGAACAGAGAACATCCATGGAAACGCGCGAGCTCTACAAGCAGAAGTACGAAGCCCAGATCCACGAGTGGAGCGCCAAGCTCGAAGGGCTGATCGCCCACACCGACAAGCTCACGGCGCAGGCCAAGCTCGACGCCAAGCCGCGCCTCGACGCCATCCACGAGAAGATGGACGCCGCCAAGGCCAGGCTCCACGACATCGCGCTCGCGACCGACGACAAGTGGGACGACGTCAAGGCCGGGGCCGAGCACGCCTGGCACGAGGTCAAGGGCGCCGTCGAGGGCGCCTACGACGCGATCAAGCCCGAAAAGAAGGACTGATCGGCCTACTTCGGCTCGCGGGCGAGGAGGTCGCGGAGCGCGTCGTTGACGACGCGCTCCACCTCGTGACCGCGTCGCTCGGCCAGCTCGACGATGGCCTGATGGACGTCGGGCTGGAGTCGAACGTTGGCCGGGGCGCGGGGCGGCGCGCCCGGCGAAGCAGCCTTGACCGCGGGCCGCAGCGACGGCGGCGCGGGCTCGTCGTAGGTCCAGTTGGGCTGCTTGCGCTCGCGGGTGGCGTCGTAGGTGAAGGTCCGGGTCGCCTCGTCGAAATCGACGATGGTCGGGACCACGTAGCGCGGGGAAGGCCGGGTGGGATCGGCGAGCTGAGCCGCGAACTCGTCGCGGAAGCGCGAGAGCAGGTTGGGGATCACGATCGATCCCTGGACAGGCAAGTAGCAGCGATTGCCCTGGGGGGCCGAGCGCGCCCCGTAGAGCGCCCGCTCCACGTCGTCGGGGGTCGCCAGCGCCGGATCGAAGAGCTCGTCGATGGCGCCCGACGCCGTGCGGAGACCGTGCTTGCACGCCGAGCACTGGTTGCACGACTCGACGTAGAGAAAGCGCGCCAGCGACTGGGCGACGCGCGGCATCCACGCGGTGTCGTCGAGCACGATGAACCCCGCCGATCCGAGCGATCCGCCGGCCAGGTGGAGCGACGCGAAGTCGGCCGGAGCGTCGAAGCGATCGGCGAGGAGCACCGCCGACGACACGCCCGAGAGAGCCACCTTGAAGCGCCGACCGGGCCGCGCGCCGCCGGCGATCTCGTCGAAGAGGCGCCGGAGCTGGATCCCGGCCGGGAGCTCGTACACGCCCGGTCGCTGCACGTCGCCGCTGACGGTGAACAGCAACGTTCCGGGGGTGTCGCGCGTGCCGATCGTGCGGAACGAGTCCCCGCCGAGGCGGAGGATGCTGGGCACGTGGGCGAAGGTTTGCACGTTGTTGACGAGAGCGGGGTTGGGCGACGCCGCGGTCGCGAAGAGGCCCTTTTCGTAGGGTGGATTGTGCGACTCGCGCGGGAGAGGATCGTTGCCCTCCACGACCTCGAGCAGCGCTCTCTCCTCGCCGAACAGGTACTCTTCCGGCCCCTCGACCAGGTGGATCACCTGATCTTCGAGGAGCCCCGCCGCGGTGATCTCCTCGATCGCGGCGCGGAGGCGCGCAATCTCGGGGCCGAACGAGGACTTGAGGGCGATGTAGAGCTCGGTCGCGCCGAGGACCCCCGCCGCGATCAGCATGCCTTCGAGCGTGGCATAGGGGTTCCGCCGGATCAGGAACCGATCCTTGAACGTGCCCGGCTCGCCCTCGGCGGCGTTGCAGACCACATAGCGTGTAGGGCACGCGTGACCAGCGATGGTGCGCCACTTGACCGCGGTGGGAAACCCGGCCCCTCCGCGCCCGCGGAGGCCCGATCGAGCGAGCTCCGCCAGCACCGCGTCGCCCCCCATTTTTCTCGCGCGCACGACCGCGCTGGGCCCCGTCGCGGCGAGGTACTCGGCGTAGGTGGCGAAGGGCGCGTCGGGGAGCAGGTGGTGCGGTTGCATGACGTGCCCAGATAACCACGTGATCGCCCGGGCGCGCACCCTCGATCGACCGCCAGGACTTGGCCCTCTGGCTCGGGGCCCCGTACCAAGGCTGCGTGCGCCCGATCCGCCTCGCCGTCGCCGCGTTCTCCTCGGCGCTCGTCCTCGCGACGAGCCTCGCCGCGGCGAGCCCGGTCGATCTCCGCGCCGTTCGCGTCACCGACGAGGCCGCCTTCGCGCGCGTCGGCGGGGCCGAGGTGAAGCTGACGCTCGATCCGGAGCTCCAGCGCGCCGCGACGCGGATCCTCACGAATTCGAGCGCGCACGAGGGCGCCATCGTGGCCTCCGACGTGCGCACCGGCCGGATCCTCGCCTGGGTCACGCGCGGCGATCGCGACTACGTGGTGGCCCCGTTCGCGCCGAGCGCGAGCCTGTTCAAGATCGTCACCGCCACCGCGCTGCTCGAGGGCGGGAAGGTCAACCCGAGCACCCGCGAGTGCTACGAGGGCGGCGAGCACGCCATCGTGCCCGAGGATCTCGAGCGCCGCGGCTCGGCCTGCTCCAGCCTCGGCGACGCGCTGGGCAACAGCGTCAACCTCGTGTTCGCTCGTCTCGCGAAGAAGCATTTAGCGCCGCCGGAGATCCGCCGGAAGGCCGCCGAGCTCGGCTTTTCGGGCGAGGTGCCGATCGACGTCAACGTGGCGCCGAGCGAGCTGACCATCCCCGAGGATCCCTTCGGCATGGCGCGGGCGTCGGCGGGCTTCTGGAACGGGCGGCTCTCGCCGCTCGGCGCCCTCTTCGCGATGCAGACCATCGCCAACGACGGTGAGCGCGTGCGCCTCTCGCTCCTCGATCACGGCGGGCCGACCGCGCGAGCCTCGGCGGGCCGCGCGATGAGCCCGGGGATCGCCGCGTCGATGACCCGGATGCTGGAGATCACCACCCGACGCGGGACCGCGGCCAAGGCCTTCCGGCGCCCCGACGGGACGCCGGCCCTCCCCTCGATCCCGGTGGCCGCGAAGACTGGCACTCTCATCGGCGGCCGGCCGACGCGGATGTACTCGTGGTTCGCGGCGTTCGCGCCCTCGACGAAGCCGGAGATCGCGATCACGGTGATGCTCGGCAACGACATTCGCTGGCACACCAAGGCCAACATCGTCGGCCGCCAGCTCCTCGAGGCCTACTTCGGCATCGGCGGCGTCGGGGGAGCCAGGGCCCAGGCTCAGGCCGCGACGCCCGCCAAGCGCAAGCACTGATCCGGCGCTCGGGGGATGATTCCCCCGGTCCGCGTTCTCCACGCGCAGCGTCGTGGAGATGGCCTGTCCCCGACACGCCCGGGAGAGGCCTTGTCAGTGCCGGCGGTTGAGCAGCTCTTGCTCGCTCTTCGGCTTCGGCTTGAGCGGGACCACGACTGGCACCTTGGGAGTGACCCTGGCCGACGCGGCCGCGCTCGCGACAGCCGTCGCCGACGGGGTGGCCGAAGGCTCCGGGAGGGGCGGCCTCGGGGGCGCCTCGGGCACCTCGGGCACCTCGGAGGCGGAGGCCGAGGTCGTGGGGAGCGGGGCGGGTTGCTCGGCGGGGACCGGCGTCTTCTGGCCGAAGACCGCCCAGGCACCGACGCCGCAAAGGAGCGTGAAGACCGCGATCCCCGCGATGACGAGGCCCGCCTTGCCGCGCGAGGCCACGGGAACGCCGGTGCGCCCCGCGGCGAAATCGGATCCGAGCGTGACCGCGTGGCCAGTTACCATGCTGGCGGCAGGCGCGAGCGCGACCATGGCGGGCGGACCGCCGGGCGCGACGAAAGCGGGGGGCTGCGGCGTGGCCAGGAAGGGCCGCCCGTCGGCGAGCATCGGGACGTTCGACGCGGGCGGGCGCGGCGCGCCCGGGTGCACCGGCGACGACAGCGCCCCCGGAGCGGGCCGGATCGTCAGCGGCGGCGTGCTCGCTGTCGGAAGCGGGTCGATGTAGTTGGCGGTCGCTGCCATCTGCATGTCGTCGCCGCCGGCGGCATCGAAGGCGAAGGCACGCAAAACGAGGCGAACCGCTCCCTGCATCGTCGCCGCGTCGGCCCACCGATCGGCGGCCGAGTAGGCCAGCGCGCGATCGACGATGCCGGCGAGCGCGGTCGAGACGCCGGGCATCACCGACGCGAGCGAGGGCGCCGACTTGGTCATCGCGGCGAGCAAGAGCTCGTTCACCGTCTCGGCTTCGTGGACGAGGCGCCCTGTGAGGAGCGTGAACATCGTCGCGCCGATGGCCCAGAGATCGGTCCGCGGGCCGACGTCGGTCCATCGGCCGCGCGCCTGCTCCGGGGGCATGTACGCCGGCGTGCCCATCGGCCCGGCGTTGGTCATCGTCTGCTTGCCGCCGGCGCTCCCGCCCGAGGCTTCGCGCACGCGGGCGATGCCGAAGTCGAGCACCTTCACCACGCCGTCGCGGCAGAGAAAGATGTTCTCCGGCTTGAGATCGCGGTGAACGATCCCCTTCGGATGCGCGGCCGCGAGGACGTCGAGGATCTTGTCGATGATGAACAGGACCTCGGCGGGTGGGAGGACACCCGAGCGCTCGCGTC
This sequence comes from Byssovorax sp., assembly GCA_040006075.1. GTDB lineage: Bacteria > Myxococcota_A > Polyangia > Polyangiales > Polyangiaceae > JANYGI01. Next base: position 25,924 of record JBDTXR010000056.1, read on the forward strand.
GCGCCTCGAGCGTCTCGCCGTCGAGCATTTCCATCACCAGGAAGACCGAGCCGTCTTCGGCGACGTCGTCGTCGAGCACCGCCACGGTGCCGGGGTGCTCGACCTTGTTGGCGGCGTACCCTTCGCGGAGGAAGCGGCTGCGCACCTCGGCGTTCATCGAGAGCTCGGGGTGGAGGAGCTTGATCGCCCCGCGCCGCCCGTTGTTGGTGTGCGTGGCGGCGTAGACCGCGGCCATACCGCCGATGCCGAGCAACGACTCCAGCTTCCACTTGTCCCGGAGGACGAGGCCCACCCGCGCGCGCGAGCGCATGGTGGGGGCGTCGGAGGGATCAATCATCGGGACTGGCAAGGGTTTCTCAGTCGAGCCGGCCCGTCAAGCCCGCGGTACCGGGAGAACGTCCGCGGGATCTGCCGGCTCACGATCCTGCGGCCGCGCCGGACGCATCGCCGCGCGCCCGTCGCCGTTGCAATCCTCGCGAAAGCGAGCGACCATCGCGGGTCATGATCGAGGAGCAAAGCATCGTCGAGCGCGTCTCGAAGCAATCGGAGCGGGTGCACATCTCGATCGGGGCGGTCTGCAACAACAACTGCGTCTTCTGCATGGAGGAAGACCGCGACGGCCGCTACATCAACAACTCGGCGATGACGCCCGAGCGCGTGAGCTGGATCCTGGAAGAGAGCCGCGGCGCCGAGGAGGTGTGCTTCACCTCGGGCGAGCCGACGACGCGCCCCGAGCTGGCCGACTTCGTCGCTCAGGCTCGCAAGCTGGGCTACGACCGCATCAGCACCATGACCAACGGCCGTCGCCTCAGCCACCTGCCCTACGCGGCAGCCCTGGCGAAGGCCGGAATGAATCGATTCTATATCTCGATTCATGGCCACACCAAGAAGCTCCACGAGGGGCTCACCCGCACGCCCGACAGCTTCGAGCAGACGGTGGCGGGCCTCGACTCGGTGACCAAGCTCAAGCGCTTCGGCGTCGAGCTCCACACCTCCACCGTGGTGACCGAGCGCAACCTCCCTCACCTGCTCGAGATCTATCGCTTCCTGCGCTCGCACGGGGTCGATCAGGTGGTGTTCAACGTGATGCAGGCCAACGGCCGCGCCAACACCTACTTCGAGCAAATCTTCCCGCGCTACACCGAGATCGCGGCCACCTTCCAGCGCTTCTGCGCCGACGTGGGCGAGCCCCGGCCCATGGCCTTCCTGGTCGATATCCCGCTCTGCACCACCGAGGGTATCCCCGACTTCAACCGTGGTTACGTGGAGCGGTATCGCCACTTCGATCTCGACACCCAGGTGACGCTGCCCGAGACGCAGAAGGAAGAGCGGGCGCAGCAGGGCAAGGGCCGAGGCCTGGTGATGGTCAAGCGCGAAGACCTCGACGACGCCCACCGCGAGAAGCGGGCCGAGTGCGCGAGCTGCCGTTACACCACCGCGTGCGAGGGCGTGTGGAGCAACTACCTCAAGCGCTTTGGATGGGACGAGTTTACCCCGGTGCCGCCCGCGGGGTGAGCGTCTGGCCGCGGGCCGGAGGGCGGTGGCGCGCCGCGTGGTCGGCCACCGGAGAAATCCGCGAGCCCCCCGGCGCTCCCGGTGAACGCGCGCCGCCTTGTGGTAGCCTCGACCGATTCATGGCGATCTGGAGTGCGATCCAGCGAGCGTGCTCCCCTTCGAATCCCCTCTCCCGCGCACAGGAAGTCATGCTCAGCGACGAAGAAAAAAAGCATATTCGAGACAGCTGGCGGCTGGTCGTGCCCATCAAGGAGACGGCCGCCGATCTCTTCTACCGTCGCCTGTTCGAGCTGAAGCCCGAGTATCGATCCCTGTTCCAGTCCGATATGTCGGCGCAGAAGCGCAAGCTCGTCACGATGCTCAGCTTCATCGTGAAATCGCTCGACTGGAAGGAGACGGCCTGGCGCGACGACGTGTCCGAGGCCGACGATCTGTTCCTCGTGGTGCTGGCCATGGGGCGGCGGCATAGCTCACTCTACAAGATCCCCGACGAGGCCTACGCTGCCGTGGGAGCCTCGCTGATCTGGGCTCTGGAGCAGGGCCTCGGCGAGGCGTTCACGCCCGACACGCAGCAGGCGTGGGCGCGGGTCTACGATCTGGTCTCTCGGACGATGCTGCTGGGGTCGGCGGCGCTGGACATGGGAGCCGCAGTCGTCGCTCCGGAAGGGGATGAATCATGAGCCTCACCATCGCTGTCGAGCTGCGAGAAGCGCTCAAGGGCGGCCGCCCCGTCATGCGCGGCGGCTTCAACGAATACGACGCAGAGAACGTCCTCCAGTCGCTGTCGATCAGCCGCCAGCTCAGCTGCGTGGAGATGTACGATCGCGACGAGCGGGTGATCGGCTGGGTCTACCTCAAGGGCGGGATGGTGCTCGCGGCCGACACCGCCGACTCCCACGAGTCCGGCATCGACGCCTTCAAGACGCTGATGGAGTCCGATCCGCAATCCTACTGCGTTTACCGGATGAAGCCGCTGTCGACGTATCCTCCCCCCATCGGCCGTCTGTCGACGACCCTGCAAGCCTGGAAGGCAGAGTCCGTCCGGAGCCCCGCTGTCCCGGTCGCGCCGGAAATCGCGGTGAAGCCCCCGGCGCCCTACAACCCTGCGCCGTCAGCGCTCGTGCGCGTACCCACGTTGCAAATAGGCAAGGTGAGCGCCCCGCTCGCCTCGATGCGCCAGGCGCCGAGCCCGCCGCCGCGGCCCGTCGCGCTCCCTGCCGCCGTCGCGTCGACGCACGCGACCGGAGCCGGGGCCGCAGCACCGCCGGTGGTGGCGATCGCCAGCCCCAAGGGTGGGTGTGGCAAGACCACCATCGCCCTCAACCTGGCTGTCAGCCTCGCGCGGCAGGGCCTGCGGATCGTGCTCGTCGACGTCGATCCCAACGGCGATGTGCTCTCGGCCATCGCCGGTCGCGATCGCGTCCGCGCCGGCGTCTACGAGGCCGTGATCGCGGGCACCGATCCCTCGGAGCTCCTCCTGCGCACGGTGGTCCCGGGGCTCTCGATCCTGCCGGCGATCGGGCCTGATTTTCAGCTCCAGACGCTCGAGCCCTTGCCTTCGGTCGACCGGTGGAGCCAGGCGTTTCGCGCCTTGAGCCGGCACGCAGATCTGATCCTCGTCGACACGCCGGCGGGCGTCCTCTGGGCGACCGCGACGGTCCTTCAGGCCTGCACGCACGTCATCGGCGTCCTCCAGGCCGAGGTCATCTCCAGGCGATCCTTCTCGATGTTCGAGCGCGGCCTCGCCTCGCTCGAGCACCCGCCCGCGGTCCTCGGCGTCGTCCTCAACATGTTCCAGCGCACCCACAGCGCGTCGGTCTCGGTGTTCGTCGACTCGGCCGGTGAGCTGCCCTCGGCGTGGCTGTTCGACACCACCATCCCGCGCGCCACCGATTTTCTCTCGTCGTCGCACGCGGGGATGCCGCTCCGGATCATGGGCGAGAACTCCATTTCAGCGGTGACCTGGCTCTTCGACGTCCTCGCCGGCGAGGTCCGTTCGCGCCTTGGGATCGAGGTCGCCGCGCCGTCCGAGGTGCCTGGCTCGTTCCTGCTCTGATCCGCGCCCGCGGGCGCGGCGGATCAGGCCGGGTCGACGAGCAGCTCCGGGGGGAGCTCGCCGGGCCACACCGCTACGTCGCGAGCGGTCAGCGCCGCGACGAGCTCGGCGGCGCGGGCCTGCTGCCAGGCGTCGGTGCGCGACTCGGCGTAGCGCGGATCGTCGAAGTCGGCGGCGGCCTGCTCCTCGCCGCGGAGCACGTCGATGCTCACCGACGAGACGACCTGGGCGAGCGCGTCGGCCAGGGCCTGGATCGAGCCCGGCAAGAGCGGCTGCACCACCGCGAAGGTGCGCACGCCGGCGGCGCGGAGCGTGGCCAGCATCGCCAGGCGCTCGGGGATCGAGGCGGCGCGGGGCTCGAAATGCAGGCGGGTCGCGTCGTCGATGCTGGGGATGGACGCGCCGACCCAGGCCGCCGGCAGCGAGGCGAGGAGCTCGGTGTCGCGGGTGACCAGCTTGCTCCGGGTGAGCAAGAGCGTCGGCCAGGCGCTCGGCGCGTCGCGGATCGTTTCGAGGCAGGCCTGGGTGACGCGATAGCGCGCCTCGACGGCCTGGTACGGATCGCTGAGGATCGGGCAGAACTTGATCGGCCGCGGCGCGAG
>JBDTXR010000057.1:0-29945 GCA_040006075.1 Byssovorax sp.
GCAGGGGAAGAAAGCGCGACCATGCCGATCCTCGAGCTCTCCGTCGCCTCTGGACAGACCCTGTCCGTTCGTCGCTTTACCGTCTCCGAGTCCGTCTCCGGCCTCTTCACGGTCGCCGTCTGGGCTCGCATTCAGGAGCCCGACGTCGACCTCGAGGGCATCATGGGCAAGGCCGCCTCCTTGCACATCGTGCATGGCACCGTGCATGTAGCCGGGCTCGGCTCGCGCACGTGGAGCGGCCTGTGCACCCACGCCGAGCAGGTTCACGGGGTCTCTCCCCTCCCCGGCCAGAAGGGCGAGTCCACCTACTTTCTCCGCATCGCCCCCACTGCGTGGCTGCTCACCCAGCGCCGCAACTACCGTATCTACCAGCACCTCTCCATCCCCGACATCGCCGACAAGCTCCTGGGCGAGTGGGGCATCAGCCCGGCGTGGAAGATCGACCGCGGCGCCTACCCCAAGCTCGAATACAAGGTGCAATACGGGGAGAGCGACTACGACTTTCTCAGCCGCCTCGTGGAAGAAGCGGGCATCTCGTTCACGTTCCCCGACGAGGGCGGATCGAAGATCACCTTCGGCGACAAGCTCCACACCGCCACCAAGCGCGGCGGGGCGCCCATCCGCTACATCGAGGAGCAGAACCAGGCCAGCGAGCAAGAGTTCGTGACCAACGTGCGCATTTCGCACGAGGTCCGGCCGGGCGCGCACACCATCCGCGACTACGACTTTCGCCGCCCCTCGTTCGAGCTCTTTGGCCTCTCCCCCAAGGCCGCTGCGCCGGAGAATCGCTACGAGCAGTATCATTATCAGCCGGCCTCGTTCCTCGTCGAGGGAGCCAAGGGGGGCGACACGCCCGTCGCCGACGACAAGAGCATCACCCGCAACGAGCAGCCCTTCGGGAAAGAGCGGGCCGAGCGCGCCCTCCTCGGGCGCCGCATGGGCCGCCGTCAGGTCGCCTTCGACACCAACGTGCCCGACGTCGCGCCGGGCAGCATCTTCAACATTGGCCATCACCCGCACCCCGAGGTCGGCGACGGCACCGATCTCCTGGTGATCGATCTCTCGATCGAGGGCTCACCGCAGGACGAGTGGTCGATCTCCGGGCGCGCCGTCTTCACCGACATGCCCCACCGCCCGCCGCTCAAGACGGCGAAGCCGCGGGTCAACAACGTGCAGAGCGCGGTCATCGTCGGCCCCGGCGGGCAAGAGATCCACGTCGACGAGTTCGGCCGCGTCCGCGTGCAATTCCCCTGGGATCGCGAGGGCAAGAACGACGACAACAGCTCGTGCTGGATCCGCGTCAGCCAGGGCTGGGCCGGCACCGGCTATGGCATGATCGTCATCCCGCGGATCGGCCAGGAGGTCCTGGTCGGCTTCCTCGAGGGCGATCCCGACGCGCCGATCATCGTCGGCCGCGTCTTCAACGCCACGCAGCTCGTCCCCTACAAGCTCCCGGATCACAAGACGCGGAGCACCTGGAAGAGCGACACCTCCCCCGGCGGCGGCGGCTTCAACGAGATCATGTTCGAGGATCTCAAGCAGCGCGAGCTGGTGTGGATGCAGGCGCAAAAGAACCTCCGCAAGCTCGTCAAGAACGACGAGACCATCACCGTCGGCCACGACCGGCAAAAGTACGTCGTCAACAACGAGACCGAGACCACCGGCGTGAACCGCATCGAGGTCACGGGCCTGAACCGGACCGAGATCACGGACAAGAACCGCACCACCTTCGTCGGCACCGACAGCCTGAAGATGGTGTGGGGTGACGAGTCCGAGAAGACCAACGGAAACATGATGTTGCTGGTCGAGAAGGACCAGGACATCGTCATCCGGAAAATGAAGCGGGAGCGCGTCGAGAAGGACGCCAACCTGCACGTCGTCGGCAACCGCAACGAGCGCGTCGACGGCACCCTCTCGCTCACCGTCGATCGCAACCACCACGAGAAGATCGTCAAGAACTCGGCCCTCGAAGCCGGGGAGCAGATCCACTTCAAGGCCGGATCCGCGATGATCATCGAGGCCACCAACGACCTCACGATCAAGGGGCCCGGCGGGTTCATCCGCATCGACTCGAGCGGCGTCACCATCCGGGGCACGCTGGTGCGGATCAACAGCGGAGGGAGCGCGGGCTCCGGCGCCGGGGCGAAGCCGGAGGAGCCCGAGGTCGCCAAGGAGGCCGTGATCGAAGAGCCGCCGCGCCCCAAGCCCATCGACCTCCTCGTCGAAGGCATCGGACAGTAGGGCGTTTCACCTCCGGACGAGAGAGAGAGGAGCCGAGCATGCCCCCCGCAGCGAGAATCCTGGACAATCACGTCTGCCCCAAGGTCGAGCCGGGCCCGGTGCCGCACGTGGGTGGCCCGGTGCTCACGGGCGAGATCACCGTGCTGATTGGCTATCAGCCGGCCGCGCGCGTCGGCGACAAGCTGATCTGCGTGGGCCCGCCCGACTCGGTATCTGCCGGCGAGTCGACGGTGGTCATTGGCAACAAAGACGCCGCGCGCCTCGGCGATCCCACGTCGCACGGCGGCCGGATCATGCAGGGCTGCTTCACCGTCAACATCGGCTCTTCCCCGCAGGCCGAGACGCTGAAGACCGACGAGCCCTTCTGCGAAGAGTGCGAGCGGCGCCGGCAGGAGCGCGAAGCGGCGCGAAAGCGCGGGAAGGCCTGAGCCGTGCAACGCGTGATCCTCGCCGTCCGCACCGGCCGCAGCAGCGGCGCGAAATCCGTCCTCGCCAAGGACGATCGGATCCGCGTGGGGCGCGTCGACCGCGCCGATCTCGTGGTGCACGACAACAAGATGTCGGGCGTGCATTTCGAGGTCTCGTGGGACGGCGCGCGCTGCCAAATGCGCGACCTCGAGAGCGCGAGCGGCACCGAGCTCGGCGGCCGGCGCGTCACCGAAGGAGAGGTCCCCCACGGCGGGTGGATCCGCGCGGGAGGCACCGACTTCACCCTGCATTACGAGGGGCTCACGCCCCCACCCGTCGACTTCGACACCTACTTCGACGACGCCGAGGACGACGAGGTCGCCCCCATCCGCGCCGAGTGGCTGCGCCTCAATCGCGAGCCGCGGCGCCTCGCCGCCGCCGCGCTCGCGGCGCGCCGCGAGAAGGCCTTGCGCGAGCTCACCGCCGCGGGCCCGCGCTTCGCCGTGCTCGACTCCGCGCGCTCGGAGCGGATCCAGGTCCTGCTCACCGAGGCCGTCGAGCAATCGCGCTCTCTCTACGAAGGCATCGAGGGCGACTCGCTCGCTCACGTCGCGCCGTACCTGGTCGAGCTCGCGCCGGGCTCACGCCTCTTCGCGCAGCTCGTCCGCGAAGGGTGGGAGCAGCGCTGGGGCATCTTCATCGACGCTCCCTGCTCGTTCAAGGAGATGCGCCGGCACCTGCGCCGCCTCCTGCTCGTCAGCGACGCCGACAGCCGGAGCAATTTCTACTTCCGCTTCTATGATCCGGTGATCCTCGCCGCCTTCGTCCCCGTGGCCACCGTGAAGCAGCGCTTCGAGCTCTTCGGGGAAGTGCGCGCGTACCTCGCCGAGAACGAGACCGGGGACGTCGTCCGCTTCGACTCCTCCGAGCCCGAGGCGCGAGGAGCCTCATGATCCGGATCACCCGCGAGCAGCGAGAGAAGGTGGGCGAGCCGGCCTTTGTCGGGCGCGTCGTCCAGCACTTCAAGATATTTCACCTCGACCTGGTCTATGCGCTCCCGGATCTGCTGCTCCGCAAGCGGATCCGTCACGGCCTGGCCAGGGGCCGCAGCTACGGCCTCACCTGGGAGTACAACCTCACGGTGTTCGTGGCGCACATGTTCCGTATTCACCCGGAATGGCACCTCCAGCCGGCGATTCACCGCGTCCTCACCGATCCTTCGATCGAGCCGGACGAGCGGATCAACGCGCTCCCGGCGAGGGTGAGCAACGACGACTGGGACGACGCGTACCTCCGGGGCGAACCGGACGACTACTGGCAAGCGCTCGAAGCGGCTCCGCCCGGCGAGAGGGAGTGACCAATGTCCGCTGCTGAAGCTGCAATGGCCAACATGAGCAAGGCCACCGGGATGGCGGTGTCTGCGCCCAACGGCACGGTCACCTGCCCCAACGGCATCGTCCGGATCGGCGTCTTCTTCGACGGCACCGGCAACAACACCTGGCGTGACTTCCCCACCGGGATAGCCAACGACGTCGGCACCAGCGACAACAACGGCCCCACCAACGTGGCCAAGCTCCACAAGATCTTCATCGAGGCCGGCTCGATCCAGAAGAAGGTCTATCACCACGGCCCGGGGACCGACAGCTACGGCGACCGGCCCCGGACCGATCACCCCGGCTGGATCCGCCGGCACGTCAACACCGTGGCCGATCAGCCCGGGATGCTCTTCGGCGCCGGCGGCAAGGAGCGCACCCGCTGGGGCGTCCAGCAGCTCGCGGTGTTCTTCAGTCAGGGCACCAACCCCCTCGCCGTCAAGAAGATCGTCGACACCTATGGCTTCAGCCGCGGCGCCGCGATCGCCCGCGATTTCGTCAACGCTGCGCTGAGCGAGGGAGTCGACAACCACGCTGCACCCAACGGGTTTCGCGAGATCTACATCGCCACGCCGGAGGGCGCCGTGCCGATGCGGGTCCCCGCATACCATCGACACCAGCACGTCATCTTCAATTTCCTCGGCGTCTTCGACACGGTGGCTGCCTTCGGCCCCAACGGCGTCGGCAACGGCGCCTACACCTTCTTCATCGATCACAACAAGGTCGATCACACCGTCCACATGATCGCCGAAGACGAGGTCCGCACGCTGTTCCCGGTCTCGTCCCTGTTCATGGACCCGAAGTCCCCGGGGTATCAGAACCCCCTGGATTACCACGAGTCCTTGGTCGAGATCTGGTATCCCGGCGTGCACAGCGATCTCGGCGGCAGCTACCTCCGCGATCTGGGAACCCCGGCCAAGGAGGCCAGGACCGAGTACACCGCCAGCGAGTTCGGTGCCACCTCGTATGTGGTCCCTGCGGTGCCTGCCGTGCTGCCGATCCATCAAGATCTCGCGCACATCCCGCTCCGCGACATGCACAAGGCCAGCCTCGATCAGACGGTGCCGTTCGCGGGCCTGGCCGCTATCGGACCCGCGCACCTCTGGGAAATCCCCGGGCGCCTGCTCCAGGAGTACAACAACTACGACGGTTACCGACAGGGCACGCGCTTTGGCATCGGCGGCGGCCAGGGCGCCGGCCGCAGCCCGAGCAAGAGCTACATCCAGAACTTCGCCTGGGACGAGTACCACGCGCTCTACAAGGTCGAGCGCGAAGCTCAGGAGTCGATCCAGTGGCTGCGACTGCACATGATGCACGACTCCCGGATGGTCATCGATCACGGGGCGAGGCACAAGCGGACGGTGCTCTACATGGGGCCTCAACCGCGCACCGCGCCGAGGGGGGAATGAGCCATGGGTGCCTTTGAGCTCGACTTCGAATGCGGCGAGACGTCGCTCACCGTCCGTCGCTTCGCCATCCACGAGGCGGTATCCACGCCGTTCACCGTCTCGGTCTGGGCCCGCTCCGAGAGCCCGACCATCGACCTCGGCGCGATCATCGGCCTGCCCGCGGGCCTCAAGGTCATCTCCGGCTACGCCAACGTGACCGGCGGCTCCCGCGTCTGGAGCGGTGTTTGCAGCTACATGGAGCAGACCCACGCAGAGCGGCTGGGCAACAAGGTCCAGTCCACCTATCACCTGCGGATCACGCCGAGCTTCCAGCTCCTCGTCCACCGGCGCACCAACCGCATCTTCCAGCACCTGACCATCCCCGACATCGTCGACAAGATCCTCGACGAGTGGGGGATCAAGCGCGTCTGGAGGATTGACCGCGCGAGCTATCCCAAGCTCGAATACAAGGTCCAGTACGCCGAGAGCGAGTTTGCGTTCCTGAGCCGCCTGCTGGAGGAGGCCGGGATCGCCTACGTGTTCCCGGACGAAGGGAACGCGGCCCCGGTCCTCACGTTCAACGACGCTCTTCACAAGGTCGCGCCCCGCGGCGGCGCCCCCGTCACCTACGAGCCCAACCCGACCCAGGCCGCCGAGCGGGAGTTCGTCTCCCAGGTTCACCTCGTCCACGAGGTGCGCCCCGGCGCGTACACCCTCCGTGACTACGACTTTCGCAAGCCCGACTTTCGCCTCCTGGGCGAGGCGCCCCGCGACAGCGTCGAGAGCAAATACGAGCAATATCACTACATTCCGGGTGGCTCCTTCGTCGAGACGACCGGGGGCGGCGACACCCCGGTCGCCGACGACAAGAGCGTCTCGCGCCACGATCAGAAGCGCTTCACCGAGCGGGCCACGCGGGCCCTCGAGGCCGCGCGCGCCGATCGCGGCGGCGTGGCCTTCGAGAGCAACCTCCACGATCTCTCCCCCGGGATGATCTTCGCGATTGGCAATCACCCGCACCCCGATCTCGGGCGCAAGCTCCTGATCACGGACATCGTGCTCGAGGGCACCGCCGAGGGAGAGTGGGTGGTCCTCGGCCACGCCGGCTTCGCGGACGTCCCGTTCCGCCCGCCGCTCATCACCCCTCGCCCCGAGGTCCTCGGCGTGCAGACAGTGAAGGTCGTGGGCCCGACCACGGGCGATCCCACCACGCAGGAGATCCACGTCGACGAGTTTGGCCGGGTCCGCGTCCAGTTCCCCTGGGATCGCCAGGGCAAGGACGACGACGGCAGCACCTGCTGGATCCGCGTCCACGAGGGCTGGGGCGGGGCCGGCTATGGCTGGCTCAACCTGCCTCGCGTCGGACACGAGGTCATGGTCACCTTCCTCGAAGGGGATCCCGACCGGCCCATCGTCTCGGGGCGGCTCTACAACGCCACGCACCCCGTCCCGTACAAGCTCCCTGACCACAAGACCGTCAGCACCTGGAAGAGCAACTCGTCCCCCGGCTCGAACGGGTTCAACGAGATCAAGTTCGAGGACATCAAGGGCGACGAGCTCTTCTTCATGCAGGCCGAGAAGAACCGGCGCCTCCTCGTCAAGAACGACGAGACGCTCACCGTCAGCCACGATCGCGCCAAGAACGTCATCGCGGTCCTGACCGAGACGGTCGGTGGCAGCCGCATGCAGGTGACGCGCAACGATCGTCACGAGATGACGAACTCCGATCATATCGTGTTGATCAAGGGCGACAAGAAGCAGCTCATCGGCAACAACGAGGACGAGGTCAACCAGGGCTTTCGCAAGCTGCTCGGGGAGAGCGATCAGGACATCGTCATTCGCGGCGGCAAGAAGGAGCTCGACGAGTGGGACCTCCACACCCACGTGCTCGGGGCCAAGCGCGAGCGCGTCGGGCGCGATCAATCGATGACGGTCTACGTGGAGCGGCACGAGAAGGTCAAGGGCACCTTCGCGCGCGAGGCCGGGAAAGAGCTGCACATCGTCGCCGGCAACAAGCTCGTGAGCGAGGCGCCCGACGTGACGATGAAGGGCGCCGGCGGGTTCATCCGCATCGACGCGGTGGGCGTCGTCATCAGCGGGACCAAGGTCGATATCAACGTCAGCGGCTCGGCCGGACACGGCCACGGCGCTCACCCCAAAGAGGTCGTCGACGCCAAGCCGGCCCAGACGCGCACCAGCGCGAGCTGGGGCGCAGCGGAAGACAAGGGGCACGCCGGCGTCGAGGCGCTGATCGAGGCGCTCCGCGTCAAGGGCAAGGTCGGCCCCGACCCGACACGCACCCTCGATCTGGTCAAGATGGCCCTCGGCGGCGACGTCAGCACTCCGCACAACGGCGCTGTCTTCTGGTCCGGCGGCAAGGATCTCGCCGGCGCCGTCGCCAGCGATTTCGCCGCGACGCGCACCGCGGCGGGCTTCCCGAGCGCCCGGCTCGAGATGACGTCGGGAGGCACCGAGCTCGTGAAAGCCGTGACCAGCGGCGCGGACGAGTGGCCCGGCCAGGTCCCGGCCTGGATGAACATCTCGAAGCGCTTCGCCCTCGCGGCGAGCGGCGATGTGCACATGATCATCTCGTACATGCCCCTGAGCGAGACCGCCGTCTTTCGCGAGGAGGTGAAGGTGCTCGCGGCCAACAAGAAGGTCACTTCGCTCACTGTCTGGCTCATGACCAAGGACGCCAACGGCGACTATGTCAAGGGCCCTGACGGAAAGCACGTGCTGGAGCAGGTGGCCATGAAAGACGTCCTCAAGCACGCCCCGAAGAAGCCATGAGCACCAAGACCCCGACCCCGCCGCCGCCTCGATCGTCGGATTTCACGCGCTTCGTCGAGAGCGTCAAGGGCGTCTCGGCCGACTGGCGCGAGACGGTCGACACCGAAGCGCTGCTGCGCCTGGAGAAAGACGAGCGCCGCGCGGCGATCGATCTCCTGATCGAGCAGCTCGAGCTCGACGACTGGCGCGCTCCGCCGGCGCTCGTCGCCGCGGTCGGCCGCGGCGGCGTGATGCCGATGAAGCGGCGCCTGCCTCTCTGCAGCGGCCGGATGAAGATCTCCATCGCCCGCGCGCTGGTCGCGTTCGGCACCATCCCGCGCACCGACGATATCGTCGCCGAGGTGCTGCGCTCGGGCGATCCCGACGGCGGCCTGGTGGCCCTCTCCGAGGCCGAAGAGCTGCGCTCTGTGGAGATCCGCGACGCGCTCGCCTGGTCGTGCCTCCACCACCCCTCGCCCGAGGTGCGCGGCAACGCCGGCGCCGTCCTCTACTACTTCTCCGGCCTCGCGGAAGACGCGCTCGCCTGGAATTTCCGGCCGTTCTGGCTCCCGCTCACCGAGGAGGATCCCGCCGTTCGCAAGCTGGCATTCGAAGAAATCTGTCAGCATGTCGGCATGCCCCCCGACATCGCCGGCTGACGCGCTCGCGCGCTGGAGGAGCCCATGTTTCGTCTCACCGGTTCAGTCGGCCAGGGCGCGCGCAACGCGCATGACGACGTCCAACTCGTACAGATCCAGCTCAACAAGAACGCTCACCTCGTCGCCGAGATTGGCAATGTGCCGGAGGACGGCATTCTCGACGACACCACCCAGCGGGCGATCGTCGCCTTTCAAACCCGGATCATGCGGATGTCGGCGCCCGACGGCCGCGTCGATCCGCACGGGCGAACCTGGCGCATCCTCCTGGGCGATCTGCCGCACGCGGCGCCGGTGGTCTTCGCCCAGCTCACCGCCGACGACGGCAGCTTTTACACGTACTCCAACGCCGATCGCCTCTGGGGCACGCCGGCGACGCTCCAGGCGATCCGGACGCTGGCGACGGCCCTCAACGCGGCGGGGATCGTGATCGGCGTCGGCGACATCAGCTTTGCGCAGGGCGCGAGGATGCCGCCGCACGCGTCGCATCGACGGGGCATCGACGTCGACATCCGGCCGCAGCGCACGGACGAGGCGCGCTCGCCGGTGCGCATCGACGATCCGGCGTACAGCCACGACCGCACGCTGCTCGTGGTGCAAGAGCTCCAGAAGGCGCCGACGCTGGATCTCATCCTCTTCAACGACTCGAAGATCGAAGGGGTGCGCTTCTACGAAGGGCACAACAACCACCTGCACTGCCGTTTCAAGGAGTAGCGGCGGGGGAGCCGAGCGAGGGGCGCGCCGCGTCAATCGCGAGGCGCATCGAGGCCTTGGGGCGCGACGGCGACGGTGATACCCTCGCTCGCAATCATGAAATCACGCCACCCCTTGCTTGCGGCGCTCGGTGTTCTTCTCCTCGGCAGCGCGGCGACGATGGCGTGCACCTCGCCCGATCGGCCGTACGGGCCCGACGGCAAGTCGGGCAGCTCGGGCACGGCTGGCACCGGCGGCACCGGGAGCAGCGCCACGAGCACCGGCGCCACCGGCAGCGCGAGCACCGGCGCGACGATGGGCAGCACCGGCTCCGGGACGACGACGACGATCCCTTGCCTCGCGGCGAGCGAGTGCCCGGGCAAGGAGACGGAGTGCCAGACCCGGACCTGCGACAAGGGTTTTTGCGGCATCGGCTTCAGCCCCCTGGGCAAGAAGATCGCCACGCAGTCCGCCGGCGATTGCCGGAAGACGGTCTGCAACGGGCAAGGCTTGCTCACCCAGCAAGTCGACGACGCCGACCTTCCCGAGGACAGCAATCCTTGCACCGTGGATATCTGCAATGCCGGGTTGCCTGATCACCATCCGGTGGCCTCCGGCGCGAGCTGCGGCGGCGTGCTCTCCTGCGACGGCCTCGGCAATTGCACCGGATGCACCACCCCGAGCGAGTGCCCCGGCGCGGACACCGACTGCCAGACGCGGAGCTGCAAAGCCAAGGTGTGCGGCTTCGACTACCAGCCCGCGGACACCGCCGCGAAGGTGCAGGTCGACCACGATTGCAAACAGAACGTGTGCAACGGCGCGGGCCTCGTCAGCGCGGCGTTCGACAACGCCGACACCCTCGACGACGGTAATCCCTGCACGCAGGATGGGTGCCTGAACGGGTCCGACACCCACGTCAACCTCGCCGCCAACGCGCCGTGCCCGGACGGCTCGAAGCCGTTCTGCAACGGCAGCGGCGCGTGCGTGGAGTGCGTCACGGCGTCCACGTGCCCCGGACAGGGCGACGAGTGCAAGACGCCCACGTGCGTCGGCGGATCCTGCGGTTTCACGTTCAAGCCGATGGGCACGGCGCTGGTGTTCCAGATCGACGGCGACTGCCATCTTGGCGTGTGCGACGGGAACGGGGGCCAGACGCAGACCGCCGTCGACAACGATCCGCAGTCGGACAGTAACCCGTGCACGACCGACACCTGCGCGAAGGGCACCACGCTCCACACCCCCGTCGCGACGGGGACGGCTTGCGGCGGGGCGAAGACGTGCAACGCCGGCGGCGTCTGCTCGGGATGCCTCGCCGCGGCGGACTGCGCCGGAGCGAGCAACGAGTGTCAGGCCACCACCTGTGTCGGCGGAAACTGCGGTGTCAGCTTCACCCCGAGCGGCACCCCGATCAGCATGCAGATCGGCGGCGACTGCAAGACGAGCGTGTGTGACGGCTCGGGCAACGTGGTGGTCGCTGTCGACGACAGCGACGTCGGCGTCGACGGCGACCAGTGCACGAGCGACCTCTGCTCGAACGGCACGCCGGGGCACCCGCAGGCGCCTTCAGGCACCCTGTGCTCGATGGCAGGAGGCCAGTACTGCAACGACTTCGGGATGTGCAACGAGTGCAACCCCGGATCGGTCGACAACTTCAGCTGCGGTTGCGACTCGGGCCCTGCGTGCTGCGGCGTCGCCCCGTTCGCGGTGGTCGTCATCAGCGACCTCGCCAAGAACACGACTGAACCCAGCGACGATCCCGTCGCCACGGCCGACATGTTGCCTTGTTGCTGCCCGTCCTTCCGGTATTGCGACGGGACCGGGACCTGGGGCCCCTGCCAGTGAACGGGGAGAAACGGGACCGGGCGAGGTCGGTCGGGTAGGCTTGCCGCACCCCCACCACGTCATTTTGTAGCTCGGCAATCGATCGCGGCGCGAGTACGGTGTGCGCGTGAACGACACGATTCGAACTCTCCTCCCCGGGCTCTATCAACCGCTCCTTCCCGCGGTCTTCGACACAGAGGTGCCGGCCGAGCCGAAGGCCACGTGCTCCACCTGCGCGATGTGTCCTCCGAAGGACGCGCCGCCGGCGGCCGCCGACGTCACCTACTTTCGACCCGACTCCAAGTGCTGCACCTTCGAGCCGCGCCTGCCGAGCTACCTCGTCGGGGCGATCCTCGCGGACGAGCGGCCGGATCTGGCCGAGGGGCGGCGCCGGGTGCGCGCCAAGATCGCCGCGAAGAGCGGCGCCACGCCGCAGTGGCTCGCTCCTCCGGCCAGGCGCGAGGTGCTCATGGGCGCGGGCTGGCGCCACGGGTTCGGTCGCTCGCTGCTGCTGCTCTGCCCGTACTTCGAGAGCGACGGCGGGCTCTGCACCATCTGGCGGCACCGCGAGGCGGTGTGCTCCACGTTCTTCTGCAAATACGACTCCGCAGCCGACGGGGAGCAGTTCTGGCGGAGCGTGCGCGCCCTGGTGGGCTACGTGGAGCGCGTGCTCTCGCTCCACGTCACCCGGGAGCTGATTCCGGGCTACGAGCCGCCGGTCACGACACGGGATCTGACGCTGGAAGAGCTCGAGGATCGGGCGCCTTCCGAGAGGGACTATCAGGCCCTCTGGGGCGCGTGGGCCTTTCGCGAAGAGGAGCTCTATCTGCGCGCGTACGAGCTGGTCCGCGGGCTCGATCGCCCTCGATTCCAGGCGATCCTCGCCGACGCCGAGTACGAAAAGCGCTCGGCGACGATGACCGCGGCGCACACGAGAATCACCTCCCCTGCCCTGCCTCGGCACCTGATGCCGCGGCCCGATCTGGTGGCCCGACCGACCGACGGCGGCGTGCTGGTCACCACCTACAGCCGCTACGAGCCTCTCCTGCTGACCGAGGCGCTGCACGACGTGGTGCAGGCCTTCGGCGGCGGAGGCACGGTGGCCGAGGTCCGCGAGCGGCTCCTGCGCGAGGAGGGGATCGACGTCCCGGAAGAGCTGCTCCAGGGGCTGTATCAGTATCGCGTGCTGGTCGAGCCCTGACCGGCGGTCCCGGGCGCGTGACAGCCCCGGGCGCGCTCGCTGGTGCCGGCGCGGCGGTGCTCCCACGGATGGCGGCTGGCAACGCGCAGGAGAAGTGCCTATAAGGGTGACCCCATGGTCGCCAAGCCCGTCGCCGCCCCGCAGGTCCCCGTCGTTTCCGAGCCGGATTTCGAGCAGGAAGTCCTCCGGAGCGAGCTCCCCGTGCTGATCATGTTCACCTCCGAGAGGAGCGCGGCCTGCAAGACGGTGGCGCCCGAGCTCGACGCCCTCGCCCACGAGCTGGAGGCGAAATGCAAGCTCGTGAAGGTCGACATCGACAAGTCGAAGCGCATCGCCACGTCGCTGCGGATCCAGTCGGTGCCGATGTTCATGGTCTTCGCCAAGGGCCGCCCGGTCGCGGCCGAGCAAGGCGTGCTCCGCCGCGCGCAGCTCCGCGAGATGGTCGAGCCGTTCCTCCCGCGGGCCGAGGGCGCCGTCCGCGCGATCGAGCTGGCGCAGCTGATCAAGGAGGGCCAGGTCGTCGCCGTCGACACCCGCGAGGCCACCTCGTTCGCCCGCGCCCGCATCCCCGGCGCGGTGAACTTGCCGATCGAGGAGATCGAGAGCCGCCTGGCCGAGCTCCACATGCTCCCCGGCGCGCCCATTCTCTATTGCCGCAGCGGCGACAAGACCAAGGAGCTCGCCGACAAGCTCTCCGAGGGCGGGATGCCTGTCGGCTTCCTGGAAGGCGGCTTCCTGGCCTGGGAGGCCGAAGCGCTGCCGATCGAGCGCCCCGACTGATCGCGCCGAGCAGCGGACGAAGAGAGTGCCTGTCGAACAGGCACTCTTCCGCCCGGCAAGGCTCTACGGGCAGATGTTGGGCAGCACGGTGATGCCCCTCATGACCTGGTTGGCGACCGCGAGATCGGGGCGGCCGTCGCCGTCGATATCGAGCGCGGCGATCGAGGTCGACGCCGCGCCCACGAAGTAGCTGACGGGGGCCGCGAAGGTGCCGCTGCCCAGATTGACGAGCACGCCCGCGCTGTTGCTGAACTGATCGAGGACGGCCAGGTCGGGCTTGCCGTCGGCGTTCAGATCGAGGGCCACCGCCGAGACCGGGTGCGAGCCCGCAGGGTAGTTGACGGCCGCCGCGAAGCTGCCGCCGCCGAGGTTGATCAGCACGCTCACATTGTCGTCCCCGCTGTTCGCGGACACGAGGTCGGGCTTGCCGTCGCCGTTGAGATCCACGGCCAGCACCGCGGCGGCGGTCGTCCCGACGACGTGGTCGACCGCGGCGGCGAAGGTGCCACCGCCGAGGTTCATGAGCACGCTCAGCTTGCTCCCGCCGGCGACGACGAGATCGACCTTCCCGTCGGCGTCGAGATCGGCCGCCGTGACGAAGTTGGTGATCGCGCCCGCGGTGTAGCTGACCGGCGCGGCGAAGGTGCCACCGCCGAGGTTGATCAGGACGTTGACCACGCCGTTGCTTTTGCCCGCCACGGCGATATCGATCTTCCCATCGCCGTTCAGATCCGCCGCAACGGCGGAGTTGGGCGACGGGCCGGCCGGGTAATGGACCGCCGCGCCGAAGGTGCCAGCGCCCTGGTTGAGCGTCACGACGATGTCGTTGCTCACCACCACGAGATCCAGCTTGCCGTCGGCGTTGAGGTCCGCCGCCTGGACATCCGAGCCCGCCGCGCCCAGCGGATACTCGACGTCGACGGGGAGAGTGCCAGTGCCCGGGTTCAGCACCACAGCCACCTTGGAGCTGAGGAAGCCCACCATGGCGAGATCGGTCTTCCCGTCGCCGTTGAGATCCGCCGCCGCGAGGATCTGGGGCTCCGACTTGACGCCGAAGCGGACCGGCGCGTCGAACGCGCCGCTCCCCAGGTTGACCGCCACGTCGATCTGACCATCGCTGTTGGCGACCACGACCTCGACTTTACCGTCGCCGTCGAGATCGGCCGTCGTGACGGCGGTGGGGCCGATGCCGACCACGTAGTTGACGGCCGGCGCGAAGGTGCCCATGCCCAGGTTGTGCAGCACGCTCACGTGGGCGCTGGCGGGGCTCGGGAACGGGTAATTCGCCACTGCGAGATCGATCTTGCCATCGCCGTCGAGATCCGCAGCCGTCATTCCCAGCGGATTGACGCCCGTGGCATACACCACCTTGGCGCCGAAGGTGCCGCCGCCCTGGTTGAGGAGAACGTGGATGTCGCCGGCAAAGCCGTTGTTGCCCCCGTTGCTGTTCGCGACGGCGAGATCGGGCTTGCCGTCGCCGTTGAAGTCCGCGACCGTCACCGATCCAGGGTCGGCGCCGGCATCGTAGTTGACCGGCGCGGCGAAGGTGCCCGCCCCGAGGTTCAGCAGCACCCCCACGTTCCCGGCGTCGAAGGCGACATAGCTCGTCACCGCCAGATCGGCCTTGCCGTCGCCGTCGAGATCCGCCGCGGCGACCGACGAAGCCGAGCCCGCGGGGTAGCTCACGGCCGCGGCGAAGGTGCCCGCGCCCAGGTTGAGGAGCACGCTCACGGTGCCGCTCCCGTTGTTGGCGACGGCGAGATCGGCCTTGCCGTCGCCGTTCAGATCGAGCGCCGCGACCGAGGACGGCTTCGAGCCCACAGCGTAGTTGACGGCGGCCGCGAAGGTGCCAGTCCCGAGGTTCAGCAGCACGCTCACGTTGTTGCCACCGCTGTTCGCCGTCACCAGATCCGGCTTGCCGTCGCCGTTGAAATCCCGCGCCTGGATCGACGCCGGGTTGGCGCCGACAGGATAGTTGACCGCGGCGGCAAAGGCGTTGCCACCGAGGCCGATCAGCACGCTGACATCGCCGCCGCCCTGATTGGCCACGACGAGATCGGGCTTTCCATCGCCGTTCACATCCACCGAGGCCACCGACGCCGGAGACTGCCCGGCAGTCGTCGTGGGCACGACCGGGAACCCGAGCGCTCCACTGCACCCCGCGCCGCCGCTGCTCGCCGACGAGCTGCCGCCGCCCGCGCCGCCGCTGCTCGCCGACGAGCTGCCGCCGCCCGCGCCGCTGCTGCTCGCAGAGGAGCCGCCGCCGACACCGCCGGTCGTGGCCCCGCTGGACGACGACGAGACGGCCGCGCCACCGCCGACGCTGGCCGAGCTGGACGAGGACGACGCGCCGCCCCCGCTTCCGCCCCTCCCTCCACCTCCACCTCCACCGCCGGAGGACGAGCTGCAGCCAAGCGCGCCGAGGGCGGCCATCAGCACGACGATGGGCACACACGAAGATCCGGGACGAGGCGAGACGGGAGAGCTCTGGGTCATGGCCAGTACTGGCCGCTCCCGGCTCGTTCATCGAAAAAATCGACCGCCGCGGTCGATCGCCGGGATCAGAGGCCTTTGACGTCGACGGGCACCAGGCTCTGCGTCGTGGTGCCGTTCCCGAGCTGGCTGTAGAAGTTGCCTCCCCAGCACTTCACGGCTCCGGTGGTGAGCACCGCGCAGGTGTGGTCGAAGCCGAGGGCCACGGCGACCACGCCCGACGAGAGGCCCTGGACGTCGACCGGCGACGAGCTCTTCATGATCGAGCCGTCGCCGAGCTGGCCGAACGAGTTGTTGCCCCAGCACTTCACGCCGCCCTCTTTCGTGACCGCGCAGGTGTGGCTGGTGCCCACGCCGATCGCGGTGACGCCGTCGGGGAGGCCCATCACCCCTTGCGGAACCGAGCTGTCGGCGGTCGTGCCGTTGCCCAGCTCGCCGTCGAGGTTGTGCCCCCAGCACGAGACCAGCCCCGAGGTGTCGAGAGCGCAGGTGTGGAGGCTGCTCGAGGCGATGGCGGCGACGGAAACCAGGCCTTTCACGTCGACCGGGGTCTTGACCGGGACCTCGCTCGCGGCGCCATTGCCGAGCTCACCGTACTTGTCGAGACCCCAGCACTTCACCGTCTTTGCGCCGGTGATCGCGCACGAGTGGCCGAAGCCGACCGCCACCGCCGTGACGCCCGACGAGAGGCCCTTGACGGCGACCGGGACCAGGCTCGCGGCCGCGGTTCCATCGCCGAGCTCCCCCGACGAGTTCTCGCCCCAGCAGAGCGCCGCGCCGGCCGCGGTCACCGCGCAGGTGTGGAGTCCGCCCGCGGCCACGGCCCTGGCGCCGGAGCCCAGGCCGCTCACGCCCATCGGCGTCAGGCTGCCTTGCATCGTGCCGTTACCGAGCTGGCCCGACTCGTTGTGACCCCAGCACAGGAGCGCTCCGGCCACCGTGACAGCGCAGGTGTCGCCGCTGGCCGCGAGCGCCAGCATGCCCGACGTGAGGCCTTTGACCGGGACCGGGACGCCGCTCTCCGTCGCGGTGTCGTTCCCGAGCTGGCCCCCGTCGTTGTGGCCCCAGCACTTGATCCCGCCCGTCACCGCGGTCACGCAGGAGTGCTGGGCGCCGACCGTGAGGTGGATTGAGCTGGGCTCGGGGAGGCACGCCCCTCCGTTGCACACGGCCGGACACGGCGCGTCGACCTTGGTGTAGACGCAGACCCCGCCATTGCACTTGCCGGTGGGGTTGTAGCTGCTGAGCGTCGTCGACGACAGGCACGTTGCCGGCGGCGGCTGATCGCACGGGACGCCGTTGCAGGCGCTGCCGCCCGAGCCGCCGAGGCCCGATCCCGAGCCCCCCGAGCCCGCTCCGCCCGCGCCGCCGAGGCCCGCGCCGCTGCTGTTGAACACGTCGTCGCCCGCCTTTTCGCGGAGCTGGCTGCGCGCGCCGCAGGCCGAGGTCGCGCCGGCGACGATCAGGAGCCACGCGCCGATCGCGGCGCGCCGATCGCCCGGCAACGAGAACGAAGTTGCACGATGGATCACGCCGGGGACGAGGGAGAGCAGGGGACGTCGCATGGTCTTCACTTCGGCACGGCCGCGAGCGCCGCGGCGATCACCTCGCGCACCGGGACGGCGTAGGCCTTCGCCGCTGCCGCGCACTCGTCGAACTCCGGCTTGATCTGCGGCGGACCGAAGGGGCCCTCGCTGATCTTCACCCGGATCGTCCCGAAGGGCGTGGCCACCGCGACGACGCGGCGCGGGCGCTCGGTGCGCGTCACCGGGACGCGGCGCACGCCGATGGTCGTGGTCTCGATCATCAGCGCGGCGGCGACGCGATCGGCGGACTCGGCCGCGGCGAGCGCGGAGATCGTCAGCGCCGGGCGCCCTTTTTTCATGGTGATCGGCGTCGCCCAGGCGTCGAGCGCGCCGGCGGCGAAGAGGGCCTCGATCGCGTGCGCGGCCATCTCGCCGGTGAGATCGTCGACGTTGGCTTCGAGGATGGTGTGGGTCGCGGAGCCGCTCGATCCGGGCGCGTCGCCGCCTGTTGACGACGTGGTACCGAGCACGACGCGGAGCAGGTTGGGCCGATCGGGGAGCTCGCGCGTGCCGGCGCCGAAGCCGATCCGATCGGGCGCGAACGTCGGCCAGCGCTCGAAGCGCGAGGCGACCGTGGCGATGATCGCCGCGCCGGTGGGCGTGACCAGCTCCACGTCGAGATCGACGCCGTACGTCGGCACGCCGCGCAGGCACTCGAGCGCGGCCGGCGGCGGGAGCGGGAGGATGCCGTGGCGCGCCTTGACGAAGCCGCGCCCCATCGGCAGCGGCGAGCCCACGACCTCGGCGCCGAGGTAGGTGAACGCCGCGGCGGCGCCGACGATGTCGACGATGGCGTCGACGGCGCCGACCTCGTGAAAATGCACGTCGTGCAGCGGCATCCGGTGCACGGCGGCCTCGGCCTCGCCGAGGCGGAGGAAGATCCGGCGAGCGAGCGCCGAGGTCTTCGGATCGAGCGGCGCGGCCGCGAGCATCGCGTCGATCTCTCCGTAGGTGCGCTCGGGCTGGTGGGCCTCGACGTGCACATCGAACGACGTGGCGACGATCCCGCTGCGGTGACGGTGCCCGCGGTGGAGATGAAACCCCTCGATCGGCAGGGCCGCGACGGCGCGCTCGATCACCAGCAGCGGGACGCCGAGGTCGAGCAGCGCGGCGATGGTCATGTCGCCGGCGATGCCGCTGAAGGCGTCGAGGAAGAGGACCTTGCCGACGCCCGAGCCCTCGCTCAGCAGGTGGGTGCGCGCCGGGTGCTCGTGCTCGGCCGGGTGCGTCTCGTCGTCCGGCGCGTGCGGATGCGGGTGATCGTGTCCGTGCCCGCGCGCGTGCCCGTCGTGATCGTCGTGGCCATGAGCGTGCCCGTGCGGGTGGGGGTGATCCGCGCCGTGATCGGAATAATGAGCATGCTCATTATTTTTGGCCGCCCCGTGCTCGTGCGGATGCTCGTGCGGATGCGGATGCGGATGCTCGTGATCGTGCTTGTCGCCCATCACGGGCTCCCTTCGCCGGCCCTGGCCTTTGGATCGTGGAGGATGCGATGCGCCGCCATCGCCGCGCCGAAGCCGCTGTCGATGTTCACCACCACCACGCCGGACGCGCAGCTCGTCAGCATCGCGAAGAGCGCGGTGAAGCCACCGAGCGCAGTGCCGTAGCCGACCGACGTGGGCACCGCGATCACCGGGACGGCGACGATTCCACCGACCACGCTCGGGAGCGCGCCCTCCATCCCGGCGCACACAATCACGGCCTCGGCGCGGCGCAGATCGTCGAGCCGGTGGAGGAGGCGATGGATGCCGGCGACGCCGATGTCGTAGTGGCGCGCGGGCTCGAGGCCCACGGCGAGCAGCGTCTCCACGGCCTCTTCGGCCACGCTCATGTCGCTCGTGCCGGCGGTGACGACGGCGACGGGCCCGCGCGCGCGACGCGGGATCGGCGCGATTTCGAGGCTCAACGTGCGCGCCATCGCCGCGTAGCGGAAGCGCGGCTCGCCCGCGACGATCTCGGCGGCCTTGGCCTCGTCGACGCGCGTGACGAGCACGTTGTGCCCCATCCGCGCGATCTCCGCGGAAATCAGGGCGATTTGCTCTGCGGTCTTGCGCTCGCCGAAGATCACCTCGGGCATGCCCTGGCGGAGGGCGCGGTGGTGATCGACGTTGGCGAAGCCGAGATCGCGGAAGGGGAGCTTCTGCAGCGACTCGATGGCGTCGTCGACCGTCACGTCGCTCGCGCGCACGCGCTCCAGCAGCTCGCGAACCTGTCGGGGATCCATGGCGCGGGGGCGTAGCGCGGCCCGGCTGCGGTCGCAATCATGCTAGGGTCGCGTCCGTGCCGGCGTTCCTCGGGCCTCTCTGCGGCTTTGTGCTGGGCGTGGCGCTCGCCTGGCTCGCGCGGGTGGAAGCCGCGCGCCGCGACGACTCCGGCTGGGGGGCGCGCGCGGTGATCGCGGCGCTGTACGGCGCGCTCGTGTACGCGCCGGCGTGCGCGTATTTTCTGATCTTCGCGAGCGACTGGTCGCTGGCCTATTTCCTCGACAGCCGCGCCGTGCCCTCCGCGGTGGGCCTCGTGCTGGGGATGGTCGACGCGGCCTCGGTGCCGCTCGGCTTGCTCGCGGCGCGCAGGGCGCTCGCGCGGCGGGCGTCGCGCGCGCCGATGGTGCTGGGGATCGTGCCCGCCGTGCTGGTGGTCGGGCTCGTGCTGGCGCTGTTTCCGCGTCTGCGCGTCGAGGGGACGTATCACCAGATCCGGAGCGACTTCGGGACTCGAGCGGTCGCCGGCGGGCCGCTCGGGTATGCCATCCTGTGGATGAACGCCGTGGTGCTTGGTGGGTTTGCCGCGGCAGCGCGGGCGATGAGCGGGCGGGGGTTCGGCGGAGAGAAGGTGGCTGTGACGGAGGCTCCGCCGGCGGAGCCGCAAGGCTATCTGGGGCGGCGTCAGCGGAGGTGACGATCGGTCAACGCGCCGTCGGCGTTCATGGCCCCTGGACCGCGACGGGGACGAGGCTGCCGCAGCCATGGTAGGCTCCGCGGAATGAAGCGGATCTGGATCTCGATGACGGTGGCAGCGGCGCTGGCGATGACGGCGTGCGGAGGCAAAGTGGTGGTCGACGGCGCCGCGGGCAACGGCGGCGCGGGCGGCTCGGGCGGCTCGCCGGGCACCCCGACCACGTGCCCCAGCGACTTTCCCCAGGACGACCAGGTCATGAACCTGGTCGGCCAATCGTGCATCCCGGCCGGGCAAGTCTGCGCGTCGAACAACGGCTGCGGCGGCTGCTCGGTCACCTGCAAGAACGGCGTGTGGACGTCGACCGACGCCGATCTCTGCTTCTCGGTCGGCGGCGCCTGCTGAGCTCAGAACACGCCGCGGAGCACGAGCCCGGTCGGCGCCACCTGGACTGTCACCTTGGCCTTCTCGGTCGCGGCTGCGGTCTTTGGCGAGATCGCATAAAGAACAACGGTAGTAACGGCGCCGGCCAGGGTGATCCCGCCGAGGACATCGGTGGTGATGGCCAGAGTCCGGGTCTTGCCCTGCGCGGCGGTGATCGTCGTGGGGTTGCCCGGGAACGCGGCCAGAGCGTCCTTGAGGCCGCCGCGGGCGGAGAGGGCGAGCCCGCCGGTCACGCCGGCGGCGACGCCGGCCGCGACGGTGGTGGAGAGCATCACCCAGACGATGACGGGAGTCCCCACCTTCACCGGCGCGGGCCTCTCGACGACGACCACCGGGGCGACCTCGATCTTCGTCAGATCCAGGGCCACCGGCGTCTCGGTCATGCCCGCGACCTCGACCACGCGCTGGGTCGGGGTGTAGCCGGTCGATGTGGCAGAGAGCTTGTGGCGGCCGACGTTGGCGACCAGCGGCGCGGCGAGCGGCGCTACGCCAATCGCCACGTCGTCGAGGACAATCGCCGCGCCGTCGACGTTGCTGGTGATGGTCAGGGTGCCGACCTTGTGCTTGAGCTCGTCGATCGCGGCCGCGACCTCCTTGTGGCGCGCCGCGGCGACCTTCGCGCCGCCCTCGTCGAGGTACTGCTCGAAGGCCTTGAGCGCCGCCGCATAGTCCTTGAGCTCGCGCCCCGTCTGGCCGAGGTTGTAAAGCACGCTGTAGTTCGGGACCAGCTCGTAGGCGCGCTTGAACTCGACCAGGGCCGCGGCAAAGTCCTTGTCTTTGTAGAACGCCACGCCGCTGCGGAAGCGCTGACTGGCCTCCTCGCTCGGCGGGGGGGCGGCCGTCTTCTTGTCGTCGTCGGCGCGCGCCGAGCCGGGCGTGAGCGAGGCGAGCGACACCGCGGCGGCGATCACGAAGGCCAGCGTCGTTTTCACTGCTTGTACGGATCCTTTTCGTCGATCCCGCGGCCGCCCTTCCCCGGGCCCTTCGGGAGCGTGCCAGTGAGCGCAGGAGGCCGCCTGGCCGAGTCGGCCGGCGCCGCCGAGGCCACCGCAGGTTCGTCCTTCGGGGGCGCGGGATCGGCCGCCTGGAGCGCCAGGGCGACGACCACGTCCTTGTCGTAGCTCACCATCCGCGTGTCGGGCCGGAGGCCCGGGCCCTCGATGTCGAGGCGGTGCATCGATCCGTCGCGGCGCACCTGCGCGGTGAACGGGCTCGCCCCGAGCGAGGCGCCGTCGAGCTTGGCGACGGCGCCCGCCGGCCCGAAGGTGATCGAGAGCTTGATCTGCGGCGCGTCGACCGCGACCTCGGCGCTCGCGGCCGGCTTCGGCGTGGCCGCGGGCTTGATCACGAAGATGAAGCCGAGGCCCACCACGAGCGCGATCCCGAGCGTCAGCGCGAAGATCGCGAGGCCGACCGAGACCATGCGGCGCGACCCCTCTGCGGGAGGCGGCGCCTGGCTGATGTTGGCCGCGCCGAGCGTGCCCTGGCCGCGCGAGTGCGTGCCGGTGATGCTCTCGGGCGGCGGCGGGATCACCCCGTCGCGCCGCGCCTGCACCGCGCGCGCGATCGCCGCGCGGCTCTCGACCGTGGTCACCGGCGTGGGATCCATCGCGCCGGGGAAGGCGTCGATCACCGGCATCGGCATCTCGGTCGCGGTCTCGCGGTGGAGCCGCTTCATCTGCTCGTCGATGATCAGGCGGATCTTCTCGCGCTCTTCGACGAAGAGCCCCGACACGAAGAGCCCGACCTCGCGCGCGGCGACGCGTCGGCTGAAGCGCTGGAGGAAGCCTTCGAGCGCGTCGCGGAACTCTTGCGCGCTGAGGAAACGATCGCTCGGGTTGTGGGCCATGGCCTGATCGCAGATGTCGGCGAGCTCGGGATCGGCGTCGGGTACCACGTCGCGGATCCGCGGCTCTTTGCCCGAGATCCGCCGCGCGAGGATCGCCGTCTGGCTGTCGACCTGGGCGAAGCGCTTGCACGCGATCGCCTCCCACAGCATCACCCCGACGCTGAAGAGATCGGCGCGCACGTCGATCGGATCGCCGCTGGCTTGCTCGGGCGCGACATAGGCGAGCTTGCCCTTGAAGACGCCGGCCTGCGTGGAGCTGGCGACGCCCGCGGCCTTGGCGATGCCGAAGTCGACGACCTTCACCTGCCCGTCGTAGGTGATGAACACGTTCTGCGGGCTGACGTCGCGGTGAACGACGTTGAGCGGCGTGCCGTCGAAGTCCTTGAGCGTGTGCGCGTGGTGCAGGCCCGCGAGCATCTCGGCGAGGATCCGCACGTGGATGTCGAGCGGGACGCCGGTGCGCGACGCCTTGCGCAGGATGGCGTGGAGCGGCTGCCCGTCGAGGTAATCCATCGCGAGGAAGTGGTGGCCTTCCTCGTGGCCAATCTCGTAGGTCTGCACCACGTTGGCGTGGTTGAGGCGGGTGGCGAGCCGCGCCTCGTTCTGGAACATGGTGACGAAGTCCGCGTCGTCGGCGAGCTCTTCGCGGAGCAGCTTGACGACGAGGAGCTTGTTGACGCCGAGCGGACCGGCCACCACCGAGAGGTACACCGACGCCATGCCGCCCTGTCCGAGCAGGGCAATGATCCGGTATTTTCCGACGCGCTCGGCTTTCATGCTCACTTCGGGGTGGGGGCGATCTGCACGTACGAGATCGTCTCGGCCAGGATGTGGAAGCTGGACTCGCCGACGAACATGTTGTCGGAGGCGCGGTAGCTGCGGGCGACGGAGGTGCCGACAGGCATGTTGAAGAAGCCGCCGAACCCGTCGACGTCGGTCTGCGTGGCGGAGGGCGGCGTGGTCGGCGCCTGGTTGATCAGGTAGAACTCGCGGCTCTTCGCGTCGACGCTCGGGCTCTGGAAGCTGGCTCCACCAACGGGCAGACCCTGGCAGTCGACCGCGAGCAAGATCGACGTCCCGCGCGTGGGATCCGCGGTCTCCTTCGCGAGGTTGGCGAGGGTGGCGTAGTCGTTCTTCGAGAGGAGGCGGACCTCCTTGATGCTGGGCGGGGTGATGATCGGCCGGCCGACGAAGATCCGCGAGTCGATGATCTCGGGGCTGGCGAGGCGCACGAAGCCGTCGAAGCCCTGCGCGACCGAGAAGCTGACGACGCCGTCGGGGCCCGATTTCAAGCCCTTCGGCGAGTCGGGGTTGGTCCCGGTGCAGCCGATGTCGAGCTTGTCGCAGACGTCGACGTCGACGCCGACCACCGGGCTCTTGTCGCCCGCGAACGCCAGGCGAACCGAGAGCGCGACCTTCTTGGATTTGTCGGGCATGGCCTCGACGACGTGGCCGAGGCAGCCCCAGACCGGATCGACGACCGGCGCTTTTTCGCAGACGTTGCTGGTGCAAATCGCGTCGGCGAAGCCGCGCGCGGTGCAATCCGCCGCGGTCTCGCACTGCGTCTCGCCGGGCGAGAGGACGACCGAGCAGCCCTCGGCAGCCAGGAGCAACGGCAGCAGCAGGAGCGCGAGGCGGTTCACCGCTTCACGTTAGGCGCACTCGGCGGGCGGAGCAAACGGAAGGGCGAGGAAGCGCGCGGAGCGACCTGCGCCCCGCGCGATTTCGAGCTCGAGGTCGCCGCCGACGGTCAGCCGTTCACGGCCCCTCGAAGGCGCCGAGATCCATCATGCTCCCGTGCTGGGTCCGCGGCGCCCCGTTGGACGGCGCGACATACTCGGCCAGCACCGGATAGTGGGCCGCGGCCAGCGCGTCGAGCGGACCGGCGTTGTCGATCAGCGCCGATCCCGCCAGAGGTCGGGTGTCGTAGGTCGAGAGGTTGGTGAACCCCGGCGCGTTCTGCGGCCCACCCCAGATCGGCGCCTGGGTGATGACGAGCGGAGTCTGGAAGGGCTTCACCGGGTTGAGCGAGATACCGGTGCTCATCCACGACGGCCCGAGCACGAAGGCGCCCAGCGTCCACGGGGCCAGGCCCGAGTCGGTCAGCGTGACGGCGACCGGCGCCGCCTGGGGGCTCCGGGCGGCACGAAAGACGACGTTGTTGCGCAGGTCCACGGTGCCAGCGGGCTTGGTCGGATCGTTGGTGAGCTGAAACAGGCTCACCGGCGCGTTCTGGCTCGCGTCGGCCTGGATTACCACCGTGTTGGCGTAGAAGTGGAGCGTTCCGCGCCGGTAATAGGCGACGTTGCCCGAGTCGCCGCCATAGTGAACGATGGCGTGGGAGAGGGCGCTCGACCAGTAGACGCCGTTGGTGATGAAGCCAATCCCGCCGGGGAAGACCGCGGTGTTGGGGTTGGGCCGGTCGATGAGGACGTTACCGTAAATCCAGCTATCGGCGTAGGTCGGGTCGGCGACGAGGGCGTCGCGGTTGCCGCTCGAGGCGTCGACCAGGTTGATCATGAACTCGCCCGGCTCGATGCGGTTGTAGCGGATCACCGTGCCGGCCGATCGGTCCTTGATCGCGTCGCCCTCGGCCCCGTCGGCGAGGCGGCCAAAGCTGTTGTACTGATAGACGATGTCGATCGCCTCGGTGTAGGCGTTGTGCGTCCCGTACGAGCCGGGGTTGCCGTTGCCGTGGAAGTCGTTGCCCTCGATGAGGAGGTGGCGCGACGTGGTCTTCTCATCGAACTGCGACAGGGCCATGAGCCCGTTGCCGGAGTCGGTGAGCACGTTGCCGCGCACGGTGACGTTCTCCGCGCCCCAGATGTAGATGGCCGAAGCCCCGCTCTTGCCGCTGTAGGTCGTGTATTTGCGGGGCTTGCCGGCCACGTCGGTGAAGTCGGCCTTGGCCGGATCGGGATCGGTGCGCGCCCCCTGGACCTGGAGACCGGCGATGACAATGTATTTGGGCTTCTGTTGATACCAGTGCACGCCCGGGAACACGATGACCACCCCGGCCGACTCGACGTTGCTGTTCTGCCCGGGGTTGGGGCCGAACTTGACCTGGGGCCGGCTCGTGGCGCCCCGGCCGTCGAGGATCGGCGGCGCCCCGGAGGGGCCGTCGGGGATGCCGCAGAACACGATGGGATCGGTCGCGGTACCCTGGTTTGCGATCAAGACCTTCTCCCGGTAAGGCGTCGCGCGCCAGTGGACGCGCACCGAGTCGCCGGGCCCGAGGCTCTCCCAGGGGACGGCGTTGAGGCTTTGATACGCCTTGCCCGGGCCGACCTCGTAGTCCTTGCCGAGGCTCGACGAATGGACGCAGGTGGTCTGGACCGCAGGGGGAGCGGCGGTGTCCAGCACCGCCCGGAGCGCGACGTCGGTCCCGGCGACGCTCTCTTCAGTGTCCGAGCTGTCGCCGGCGCACCCGGCCACGAGGGCCGAGAAGCAGGCGGTGAGGAGGTAGGTGGAACGAAGGAATCGATCTCTCGACATGGCAGTTGCCTCGGGGGGCGATGCCTGGAGAGCGCACCTCGGCGCGCGCGGCGCAGATCGGGCGCTCCCCGGCAGGGTTGGGTGCCAGAGCGACGACACATCGACAGCTCGGGCCGGGTCCCCGAGCACAGGGTGGCCTGAATGACGCTTCGTGCCGACGGTCTCGGTGGCGGCCGGGAAAACGGCGCCCCGCGGGAAAGCTGAAGCAAGATCCCTCCGCGACGCGCTACGCGGGAGCGTGAGGCGCGGCGCGAGCCCGGTCCAGCGCCCCGCTCGCGCTCGGCCCGCGCTCCGGGGTATGCTCGGCCCCACCGGCGCAGCCCGGGAGGCGAAACGAAGGATCGGAGAGAACATGAAGGCACCCGCAGGTCCGGAAGGCGAGTCCGCATCAGACAAGATCACCCAGCGGATTCAAGATCTGGGAGACTGGCGCGGCGAGACCCTCGCCCGCCTCCGCCAGCTGATCCACGAGGCCGATCCCGCCATCGAGGAAGAGTGGAAGTGGATGGGAACCCCGGTGTGGGCCCACGACGGCGGCGTGTGCACCGGAGAGTCGTACAAGCTGGTCGTGAAGCTGACGTTTCATCGCGGAGCGTCGCTCGACGATCCCAAGAAGCTCTTCAATTCGAGCCTGGAAGGGAACACGCGGCGGGCGATCGACCTCCGCGAAGGGGAGAAGATCAAGGAAGCCGCCTTCAAGCAGCTCATTCGCGCGGCGGTGGCGGCCAATACCGAAGCTCTGGCGGAGCGGGCAGCGAAGAAGAAGACGGCGACGAAGAAGAAGTGAGAGCCAGCCCGGTCGGGCCCCGGGGTGGTCGCGCCTGCGCCATCCCCGAGGCTCTTCGTCGTCGCGACGAGGCAAGCGCCGCCGGTGACGTTGTCGATCACGGTGCATCGATCTGCACACCCTGCGCAACGACATGCACACCCCGCATCGCCGCTCTCCGACTTCCTCCACGACAATCAACCTGGCACACCGGGTGCATTGACATTCACGGTCGACTCGCCATCAGGGGAGATCGACGCGGCGCGGGGATCAATCGCCCCCTCTCCGGAACGGAAACATTTCAACGATGCTCTGGAGGTTGTCCATGAACACGATCATGAAGTCTCTCGTCACCTCGCTTGCGACCGGCCTCACTGTCTTTGCTTTCTCGGGGTGCGCCGCTCCGGTCGAGTCGGTCGACGCTCCCGAGGTGACCGAAGCCACCCAGGAGGCCATCGGGAACTGCTCCTGCTCGGGGGTGTACAGCTGCGCGAGCGACGGTTACGAGCTCGACTACTTCGCGGTCGGCTGCGGCATCCGCACGAAGCCGCAGGCGGCCCAGCTCTGCAGGACTCACTGCGGCGGCGTGGCCTGCGTCGACTCCGGCTGGATCTACTGCATGTAGCCGGCAACGCTCTCGAGGCGCGAGGCGCTCGCCCGAAGGCGAGCCCGCCCGGCAGGGAATTTCCCCCTCGGCTCTCGGGATCGCCCTCCGCGAGCTGGGCGTCGCTTCTGCCCGCTCCCGGATCTCGGCGGGGATCTTCTCGGTCAGCACGAGCTGGAGGGAGGGGAGCACGACTTCAAACCATCCTTCCCCCACCTCGTACGGATCGAGGACCTCGCTGGAGCCTTTGCTGCTGTTGAGCCATGGAGAGGCGAAGCGGTAGCTCGTCCACTCGTAGATTAGCTGGGGATCCGTCGCGATGCTTCAATCTTCACTTGCAGGCGGTGACGGCGTCCATGAACGATTTCGCCTGCTCCGACGTGCATTTGTTCACGTTGCCGGCGCCGATGCAATCGCACGACGCGGCGGCGAAGGCCGCCGCCTGGCAGGTGAGGAGCGTCGCCGCGGCGTCGGTGCACTCGCCCGGCGCGCCGACACCGCCATTGGTGGGAGGCGCCGGGCAACTCGCGAGCTTGTCCGCGATGTCCTGCACGCTGCGATCGCAGAGGTTTTTGCCGAACACGCTGAGGGTGGCGGAGCACTTCGACAGCGCGTTGACCTCGGCGTCGCACGCTCCGTTGCTTCCCATGTCGCCGTTGCAGCTCACGTGGGCACCGGTGCAGGTGACGGCGTCGTCGAACTCGCTGGAGCAGCCGGCCGCATCCGCGTTGGCGGCGGCTTGGGCGCCCTTGTCCTCACAGGTTTTCAGATCGTTGTCGGTGCAGCGCGCGCAGGTGCAGATGCTCTTGCAGAGAGAGGCGATGGAGGTGCCACCGCACCCAGTCGTCGTCACCACACTCCCGGTGAGCACAACCGTGATCATCGCCGCTGCGAGACTAAAACAATTCTTCATGAGCAAGATCCTTTTTCTGGAAACCGGGAATGACAGATTGTCCCAAATCGTCGAGCATAATCCTCGAACGAGTAGCCACGACCGCGAAGGAGCGGTCTCGGGGCAAGCCCCCCGGAAACCAGCCGGAGGCCGCTATCTGACGGTTGCAGCGACCCATCGAGCTGTTCGAGGATCGTGCATGCATCAACACTAGCACGGCGATGGGTACGCACATCCGGGAACGGAGCTATGTTTTCATACAACACTCCTTGTACTTTGGCCGCAACGACTGAATTTTCATCGTCAGTCGACCCCAGCTAAGAAGACATCCTGATCGCGGGGGCAGACCAAGTCTATTGGGGGAAACCCTACCTGTTATGCTGAGCCGGGTCCTCGATCCGCACGGCCTCCTCACGAAGACTCTGCGACGAGCACACGGCGGGGAGGCGCTCGATCGGCGTTGTCGCCTGCTCGCGGGCGGCGTCGCCTCCGACGTCGAGCTCGGTTCGGCAGGCTCGAGCGAGCGGCGGAGGCGCATCGCTAACGGCAGCGCAATCACCCTCATGGGGTTTCAAGCCACGTCCTGCTCCGGCGAGCAGGACGACGCCAAAGACCGGGCGACGATCGCGCGGCTGGAAGCGGCTTCAATTTTCACTTGCAGGCGGTGACGGCGCGCGTGAACGATTTCGGATGAGGACGACGATGACGATTCCTACGCGCAAAGCGGTCTCCGCGCCCGCTCAGTAAAAGAGGAAGGGCCACCAGTTGAGCATCGGCTTTCCGTCGATTGACTTCGCCTGGTTGCCGGGCCCGGGCATGCTCTGGCCCATGTAGACCATCCAGCCGCCTCCGCAGTCGGGGTGCTTGGCGTCGTAGCCACTGGCCTTTGCGCTCGTGTAGGTCGAGACGCCGTCGGTGCCGGCGGGGCCGTCTCCGAGGCCGTAGCTCTCGCAGCTCGAGCTCGCGGGCGTGCCGGAGCTGTAATCGTACTGGGCGCGAGCGTTCGCTGCGAAGTGGACGTTGCCGCAGCCGGCGCCCCAGCCGGTCGCGTCGAAGGGGGCGCCGGGCCACAGCTCCTTCGAGACGACGTGGTCGGGCTCGGGGAAGTCGACGCACTGACCCGGATCGTAGCCGCAGGCATAGAGATCGGGCTGCGAGAACCCGTAGCGGGTGTCGAGGTCGAAGCGGAAGAAGCGCGCCGCGTTCGCGTCGAGGTAGGGGATCGAGAGGCGAAGGTTCTCTTGCGCGTGCCCGGCGGCGTGGGTTCCGCAGCCGGGGCCACGCTGCTTGTTGATCTCCAGCATTCGCGCCGAGACCTTGCAGGTCACCTGGTGGCCCGGGTCGAAGAAGCAGCCATTGGTGCACGCGTTGAACTTGCCCGCGATCGGCTGGAGCTTGTCGTCGTAGCGCTGGAGGCGGCTCTGGTTCTCGTAGATGTTGCGCGAGCCCGACTCCGACGAGATCCAGAGCTCGTTGATGATGCCGCGCTCGAAGAGCTCGCACATCGTGAGGTACTTGCCCGGGGCGTCGGGGTTTTCGGTGAGCGTCAAGATAGTTGTCCCTTGAACTAACGATGGCTGCTTCCCCGTGC
>JBDTXR010000058.1:0-29919 GCA_040006075.1 Byssovorax sp.
CCGTGAGCATCTCGTACAGGATGATCCCCACCGACCAGAGATCGGTGCGCGGATCCACGCCCTTGGAGTTCTTGATCTGCTCGGGGCTCATGTAGCCGGGCGTGCCGAGGAGCACGCCGGTGCGCGTCTTCTGGCCCATGCCGCCGGCGACATCCATCACCTTGGCGATGCCGAAATCGAGCACCTTCGGGATCATCGTCCCGCGCGCGTCGCGCACCAGGAAGAGGTTGTCGGGCTTGAGATCGCGGTGGACCAGCCGCTGGTTGTGCGCGACGGTGAGCGCCTGGAGCACGCCGTAGATGATCGGCACCGCGTGCGACGGCGGGATGGCGCTGCCGGACTCCATGTAGCTCGCGAGCGAGGTGCCCACGAGCAGCTCCATCACCAGGTACGGCGTCCCGTCTTCCGCGGTGGCCGAGTCGATCACCTGGGCGATGTTGGGGTGCACCAGCGCGCGCGTGGCCTGGGCCTCGGCGTAGAAGCGCTGGAGGATCTGGTCCTCCTTCACGAACTCCTGGTGCAGGAGCTTGATCGCGCGCTTGCCCTCGCCGCGCACGCCCTCGGCCTCGTACACCGCGCCCATGCCGCCCTCGCCGAGCAGGCGGAGCAGGCGCCACCGGCCATTGAGGACGGCGCCAACGAGCTGACCGGCGGAACTCGAATCGCTCACGCGGGCACTCTATCAAAAAGCGGCGCGGCGCGCGGAGGCTCTGGGCGCGCCGCCGGATCGCGCCGGTTCAGCCCACAATTCGCCGCGGCGTCGGGGATTACGCGAGCGGCGATCGCTTCCATTTCCTCGGACGGCTTCATGAGAAGACGGGCTTGCACGGGTGCAGCACGCCACCTACCGTCGCGCGATGGCCCAGATCCCGTCCTTCCTCCGCGTCGCGTTCGGAATACTGGTGCTCGCGATCTCGGCCACCGTCTGCTTCACGCTCGCGCTGCTGCTGCTCCCGTCGCGCCTCGCGCGGATCAGGCTCGGGAACTATTACGGCAAATTCATCGGTCGGACGGTGGTGTGGCTCTCGGGCGCGAAGCCCGAAATCCTCCACGAAGAGCGGCTTTCCGGGAGCTTTCCGGCGATCTACATCGCCAACCACGCCTCGTCGCTCGACGCGTTCCTCTCGATCTGGCTCTGCCCCGTGGGCGGCTGCGGGGTGATGAAGAAGGAGATCGCCAAGATCCCCTTCTTTGGCTGGGCGTACCTGCTCTCGGGGCACCTGCGCATCGATCGGAGCAGGCACGACAAGGCGGTCGCCGGGATGGCGGACATGGCCCGCGTGGTGAAGAAGCACGGCCTCGGGATCTGGATCATGCCCGAGGGGACGCGGAGCCTGGACGGCCGGATCTTGCCCCTGAAATCGGGCTTCATTCACATGGCGATCGCCACCGGCCTCCCCGTGGTCCCGGTGATCTTGCACAACGTGCAGCACATCTGGCCGCTCGGGGGGATGCGCGTCACCGGCGGCCCGCTCAAGATCGAGGTCCTCGAGCCCATCGTCACCGGCGCCTGGAAGCCCGAGACGGCCTCGCGCCACGCCGAGGAGGTCCGCGCGGTGATGATCGCCGCGCTCTCGCCCGAGCAGCAGCCTTTGCCCGTGGCCGTCGCGGCCTGACCCGCCTCGTCGCGCGCGGAGACTGCCAGTCACGAAGGCTCCAGAGCTTCGAGGAACCAACGGGGGATCACCATGGCCAGGAACGATGAGCTCGATCGGTCGCTCGCACGGCAATTCGCCTGGGGATTGACGCCGCAAGGGGTCATCGACGGGGCGCCGCCGGCGACCGACGAGCCGACGGTGGAGCTGGAGTGGACCAGCGAAGACGGTGAGATCGAGAGCGAGATAGAGATAGAGATAGAGATAGAGATAGAGAACGGGAGTGAGAGCGAGGGCGAGAGTGCCAGTGACGGGGGCGAGGGCTCGCTCGACGACTGGCGCGCAGAGTCGCGCGAGATCTGTGGCCTCCTCGCCGACGGCATCCTCCGGGTCTGGGCGATGACCGACCCGGCCAAGCAGGCCGAGGCCACCGCGGCGCTCGTCCTCCGCGCCGCCGAGCTCGGCCTCGGCGCGGTGGGAATGAAGGATCATCCGCTCGAGAGCATTCGCTTGCTCCGCCTCATGGCCCGCCACCGCGAGCGGCTCCCGCCGAGGGCGCAGGAGGCCTCGCTCGCCGCGGCGCCGTGGCTCGATTTCTCGCACCCCGAGGTCGCCGAGCTGGTCCTCGATCAGGCGCGCGCCGGCGATCGATCGCTGGAGCTGAGCATGATGCTCGCGTTTGGCTTCGGCGAAGATCGCGAGACCATGCCGCAGCCGCCGCGCTTCGGCGAGCGCCTCGCCGAGATCATCGACGGCGGCGCGACCTTCCGCGCGCGCACCGCGGCGATCCGCGCCGTGCGCTACGTCGAGGGCGCGGCGGTCGTGCCCGCGCTCCGCCGCGCCCTCCGCGCGCCTCACGCCGTCGTCCGGTGGCTCGCGCTCAGCTCTCTGGAGCGCAGCTTCCCCGACGCGGTCCTCGCCGAGGACGTGCTCTTTCTGCTCGAAGATGCGGTGCTTCACCCGCTCCCGACCTCGCTCGGCGGAGTCGAAGACGTGGCCCGCGCGCTCGCGTACTACCCCGATCTCATCGAGAAGGCCGCGGCGCGCGTGCGGCCTCCGGGCGGTGAGAAGCCGCTGGAGCGGATCCTCACCTACGACTGCGTCGAGCAGGGATTTCGCTGGTCGCTCGACGCGAGCTGGGCGCTCGGGGTCCTGGCCGCGGCGTACCCCGATCGCGGCGAGGTGCTGATTGATCAACGCCTCTCCGACCCTTCCACAAAGGACCGCGCTGCGGCCGCGCGCGCCGCCGGGAGCTTGCCAGTCGAGCGCGCGCGGCCAAGGCTCCTCCGCGCCGCGTCCGACGGCGCGCCCGACGTGAGCGAGGCCGCGCGCGAGCACTGGATGCGCCTCTTCGGGACGAGCTGCCCCGCGGACGAAATCGCACCCTTCGCGCACCTCCTCGACAGCGCGCCGAGCGAGCGGCTGCGCGGGCGCGTGCTCGGCCTGCGCGGCCCGCCGCAGGCGCGGCAAAAGCTCGCCTCGGTGCTCCTCGCCGAGGCCCCCGATCCCGAGGCGCTCGTCGGCCTCTTGATCGCGCTCTCGGATCGCGCCGCGTTCTCGTGGCTCAAGATCGAAGGCATGCCCGAGGACTGCGCGGCCTGGGTCGCCGCGCTCACCCGGGCCTTTGGTAGCCGCGGCGTCGACGGCCTTTGCCTCCTCGCCTCGCGCAACGAGAGCGAGGTCGAGTTTGGCTGGTTTGGCGATCTCGCGGCCGCAATCGAGAAAGGCGTCTTCGCCGAGGGGGACTTCCCGAAGCTCCGCGCTGTCGCGGTCGCCCGGGTCGCGGACGTCGCCTTCGGAGCGAGCCATGCGGCGATTGACATTCTCATCAAGACCGGATTCCCCCCCGAGCTTCACGACCGGTTGTGGGCCCTCGTGTGGGCCGCCAACGAGTCGTGGATCATCTCGTACGGCGCGTCGAAGGCCCTGGGGTGCTGGGGTGATCGCGCGCGGCTGGAGGCCGAGGTGATCGCCGCGATGCGCGCCGCGATCGCCGCCGACGAGCCCGAAAAGGTGATGGTGGCGGCGCAGATTGGCCTCGAGCAGGCGTTCGACGGCGCCGCGGCGCTCACCCTTCAAGCCTTTGAATCGGCGACGAAGCGGCCTGCCGTCGACGAGGATTTTTGCCAGGCGCTCTGCTTCCGGGCGCAGGATCTGGTCAACGCCGGGAGCCTGGACCCGGGGTGGGTGTACCAGGCGCTGGCCGCGCCCGAGACCTGCCGGTTCACCGTCGCGGCCGAGCTCGTACCGCACCGGATCATCCTGAAAAAGGCGCCTCCGGAGGCCAGAAGGCACCTTCTTCGCGCCCTCGATTCGACCGTTCGGGGAGGCGCCGCCGCCGCGGAGGCCGCGAAGGCCTTGCTCGACGCCAACGCCATCGGCGTGCGCAACCCGCGCCTCGCCGCGGTGTTCGCGCGGGCGCCGCTCGCCGCGCGCGTGCCGCTCCTCGGCACCTTCCTGTTCCGCGAGGTGCCGCTCGGCGCCCGGGTGTGGGAGGCGATCGAGGAGATGCTCGTCAGCGCGGATCCGGCGGTGCTCGCCCTCCTGCGTGAGGGGGTCAGTCTCTTGCCGTGGCGCCGTCACACGAAGCGCTTGCTGGAGCTGTATCCACGCGTCGTCGACGCGCACCTCCGGTGGGAGTTCCGGATGCATCTCCGCGCGTTGCGGGGCGACGCCGACTACTGGGAGGACTCGGAGAGCGATGAGTGATCCCGAATTGCGCCGTCGGATGAAGCCTTGTCTCGTCCCGACTCTGACTCTGCTGCTCGCGTGCGCCTGCGCGCCTCCGCCGGCCCCACCTGCGCCTCCGCAGATCATCCTGGCTCCTGCTCCCTCCGCGAGCTCCGCGCCTGCGCCTCCGATCGACACGGCGCTCGTCAGCGTCGTCGCCGCGCGCCGCCCACCGACTCTGGCGCTCGACGGCGATCTCGCCGAGTGGGGCTCTCTCCTCCCGCCCCCGCCAAAGCCCCCTCCGCCCGCTCCCGTCCCCGCTCCCGTTCCCGATCCGGATCATGATCGCCCGCTCCCCTCCGGCCCCAACCCCGCTTCCGCCTCCTCCCATCTCGCGCTCGCCCTCACCAGCGACGGAGTCACCCTCGCCGCCGAGCTCGGCGAGCCCGCGAAGGACGGTATCTGGCTCGGTATCGGCGTGGTACCGCCCACCGTGCCGTCGGTCGGCCTCTTCACCCGCGCCGGCCAGATCCGCCCGTTCGACTGCGAATTCGAGACGATTCGTCTCATCGAGGGCGAGTTCGAGCGGGGCAAGCGCAACCCGCCCGAGGTCGTCGCGGCTTGCCGCGCCCTGATCGCGCGCCACGACGAGCTGGTGGCCCGCCACCGCGCGCGCTTCACCCGGCTCTTCAAGCTCGATCGCGACGGCGTGCGCCGCGTCGCCGTCGACGGCACGCTGTCCCCGATCGAGGGCGCAAAGGCGGTATTCAAGCCCGGTCCCCATGGCGGCACGGTCGAGGTGGCCTTGCCGATCAGCGCGCTCCCTCGGATGGTGGAGGCGCCGGTCGTCACGCTGCGCCTCGTCGCGCGCGCGGTCACCGGGCAAAAACCCGACCTGGTGGCCGCGCAATGGGTCGAGGTCGAGCTCCCCGATCCGGTCACCTTCGAGCCCTTCGGCGACCTGCGCAATCACTCCGCGCGACGACTCGACTCGACGGTGCGCGAGACCGGCTTCTCCTACCAGCCCGGCGACGCGCTCCACGTGGAGACGATGCGCTATGACACCGAGCTCAAGGCCGACGCGGTGATCACCCTCGACGAGACCCTCCAGCACCAGCCGGTGGCCCGCATAGGCGATCTCGAGATTGGCTATGTCTCGGTGTACCGGCCGTGGCTGGCGATCTTCGACAAGGGCAAATTCCTGCGGGAAGCCCGGGTTCCTCCGGACGAGAACGACGGCGGACCGAGGCCGGTCGACACGTTCTCCTCGCCCGAGCCGCGCGGCTTCGTCAAGCGTGACGGCGAGATCCACCTGTTCTCGTACGGGAAAATGTCCTTCGCCTGGTCCGGTGAAATCCGCTGGCCCTCCTGGTCGGTGATCGCGATCGCGCCCGACGGCAGCGTCCGCGATCCGGTCGAAGCGACCGAGGTCCCGATGATGGTGGGCGGTGAAACGACCGGGTTCATCAGCCCCGATCACTCGTCCTTCGGTGTGCGCGGACCGGCGGACAACGCGGCTCGGCGCCCCGGTGAGCCGGACATGGTGAGCCTGGAGGTGACGTGGAAATGGAACCCCGCGAAGAAGAAGTACGTGAGCAAGCAGCGGCGATCCCCGTTGCCGGCGCCGGCAAAAGAGATCCGGTCGCCGAAGCGCGGGGTGAAGTAAGGAGATCACCTCTCCCGTCGATCCTCCCGCACCCCGGGGCGCCGAGCTGCCATGACCTCCCCGCGCTCGTGG
The DNA here is from genome assembly GCA_040006075.1 of Byssovorax sp. Classification (GTDB taxonomy): domain Bacteria; phylum Myxococcota_A; class Polyangia; order Polyangiales; family Polyangiaceae; genus JANYGI01. Next base: position 6,004 of record JBDTXR010000058.1, read on the forward strand.
CCCGTGTGGAGGGGCTCCGCACGCCCGCGCCGTCAGCCGCCGTCGATAGCGATCGTCCCTTTACGGAGCCGGAGCGTGAACTCGACCAGCGACAGCTCTGCTCCGGCGCTGCTCTTCAAGAAGCACTGCGGCCCGAGGACTTCGTCGTTTCGGAGCACGACCTGCCAGCCGCGCACCACGAAGCCGTCGTTGGCCAGGATATCGACGAAATGCGCCGCGGCCCGCGCCTCGAGGCTCTCGAGGTCTTCCGCGCTGAGCTGGACGCCCTGGTAAGGCTCCAGGAGCTCGTTCATGCGATCCAGCAACGACGGTCCGACCCGGCCTTCGGCGAGGGCGTTCACGAAATGACCGCCCCACGCCACCCGGCTGAGCCCGACCGCCGCGGCCACTGCACCCAGGAGGATCACCACGAGAAAGAACATCGGTCACTCCGAGCGAGGGTGTCTCTACACCGAGAGCAGCACGGCCTTCGCCGGCTCGCCGGTCGCCGCCTGGACGGCCTTCACGTAGAGCAGGATCTGCGTCACGTACCTGTCGTGTCGCTCGGTCAGCTCGACGTCGGTCTTGAAGTCCACGACCGTCCACTCGGGCCCTTCCGCGCCGAGCTCGCGGAAGGCCAGATCGATCACGCCCTCGATCACCGTGCCGTCTTTCAACGGCAACAGGATCGGGGCCTCTCTCCGGCACTCGCCGCGGGCCATGCTCGCGGCGGCGCGGCGCAGGATCGGGTGGAGCAGAGCGGCCCCGGCGGCGGTGGCGCCGGCAGCGATCTCCTCGGCCGAGGCGCCGACGGTTCGACCCTGCGCGGCGGCGACGAGACGGACGCTCTCGCTGTCGGCGTCGAGATCGACCTCGGCGAGGATGGCGTGGACGAGGGTGCCAAAGCGCTTGCCGCGCGGGCGGCCCTCGCGGGGTGAGTCGGTGTGCTCGACGCCGACCGGGGCGCGCTCGCCGCCGTCGAAACCGGCGAGCAGGCCCTCGGCCACGGCGGTGGCGGTGACGATGGGCAACGTCGGCAACGAGCCTTTTCGCAGGGTTTCCTCGCGGGCGCGCTGCCACTCCCGGTGGTCGAGCACGCCCCGCTCGGAGACGACGCCGGCCTTGTCGGCCTGGAGGAGCCGGTCTTGACGGAGGCCGCCCTCGGCCTGCTTGTCGAGGCGGAGCACGTGCGGATCCCACCAGACCACGCGGTGGCGCCCGGCGCGCGGCGCGTGCGAGCCCGGCATCACCGAGTCGCGCGCGTCGCGCTCGGCGCGGAGGGGGCGATCGAGGACGCTGTCCTTGCCGAAGCGCGGGCAGCCCGCGGCGATCTCGGCGGCGCGCCTGCGGTTCGGCTCGGGGTAGAGCGCGGGGTGGAGCACGTCGAGCCAGCCCTCGAGCGGGCCGTCGCCGACCGCGGGGATCACCAGCAAATCACGGGCGCGCGTGGCGGCGACGTAGGCGAGGCGGACGTTCTCTTCCTCGTCGCGGCGGAGCACGTCGTCGCGCTGCTCGAGGAGCTCGACCGGCATGCAGCCCGCGAGGGCCTCGGCCCAGAGGCGCGCGTCTTGATCAACGTGGCGCGTCGGCATCTGGAAGGTGGACGGCGCGGTGGGATCGGCGAGGATCACCACGGGAAATTCCAGGCCTTTCGCGCGGTGCACGGTCATGATCCGCACGCCCTCGGTGCCCTCCTCGACCACGGGCGCCTCGCCGGCCTGCCCGGAGATCGCCTCGGCCTCCAGGCGCTCGACGAAGGCCCGGAACGAGGTCGCCCCGCTCGCTTCGAAGCGGCGCGCGTGATCCATGACGCGGAGCACGTTGGCCAGCGCCTGCTCGCCCGTGGGCCAGATCGCGATGCCCGCGTGGGCGCGCGTGGCCTCGAGCAAGCGAGCCACGGTGTCGGCGATCGGGCGGCGGTTGCGCTCGACGTGGAGCTCGCGCAGCACCGCGAGCGCCGCGGTGACCTCGCGGGTCTCGTCCGTGGCGACGAAGGCCTCGTCGCCGGCGCGGAGCGGGTGGAGCAGGCCGAGGTGCTCGCCGTCGCCCGCGGCGGCGCGGTACGAGAGCAGGGCCTCGTCGGGCAGCGCGAAGAAGGGCCCTCGCAGCGTGGCGTAGACGCTGAGCTCGTCGTCGGGCCACTCGATCGCCGTGAGCGCGCGGACGACGGCTTGCACCTCTTCGCGATCGTGGAAGCTCCGCCCGCCGACGAGCACGTGGGGCACGCGGCGCGCTTCCAGGGCCCGGACGTAGCTCCGGGTGAGGTCGTCGCCGTAGCTCTGAAACCGCTTGAAAAGAAGGCAAATGTGGCGCGCTTCGAGGGGCACGCGCTGGCCGTCGGGATCGGCGCCGCGCTCGCTCACGGTCCAGCCGCTCTCGTGGATCAGCCAGTCGACGAAGGCGCCGACGGTGTCGGGGAGCGAGCGCTGCACCGCGTACGCCGTGACCTTGCCCCACTCGCTGTACGGCCGCGGGACGGCGAGCGCGACGATCGACGGCTGCTCGGCGACCTCGTCGCGGAAGTGCTCGAGCGCCACGTAGCGCGCCTGCGTTGACGTCGTTGACGGCCGGTTTTTGTTGGCTCCCGTCATCGCGACGGAGAAGGCGGCGTTGACGGCGTCCTGGATCGCGGGGGCGCTCCGGAAGCTGGTGGTCAGGTAGAGCAGCTCGGCGCCCTGGGCCACGAGGCGCTCTTTCACGGCCTCGTAGAGCGCGACGTCGGCGCGGCGAAAGCGGTAGATCGACTGCTTGGGGTCGCCCACGAGGAAGAGCTTGCCCGGCACCGGGCGCGCGCGGGTCCAGTCGCTCACGTCGGGATCGTCGGCCGCGAGCAGCAACAAGATCTCGGCTTGCAGCGGATCGGTGTCCTGGAACTCGTCGACGAAGATCCGATCGAAGCGCGCTTGGAGCTCTTCGCGGATCTCCCGGCTCCGGGTCACGAGGTCGCGGGCGGACAGGAGCAGATCGAGGAAATCCAGCTTGCCCGCGCGGGTTTTCAGCGCGAGGTAGCGCTCGGCGGGGGGGCGCAGCTCTTCGTGGAGGCAGGCCGCGAGGTCGGCGCTGGCGCTCTCGAGGACGGCGTCGAGCTCGGCCTTCACGCCGTCGCGCAGGGCCACCACGTCGGCGCGGAGGAGGCCGCGCGCGTAGCTCGGGCCGCCGCCCTTCCACCTCCAGTCCTTCCAGCGCGCCATCTCGGCGAGCTCGGCCTCGAGGCCGTCGTCGTCGCGCCCGCGGACCAGGCTCCGGCGATCGAGATCGGCGAGGAAGCGGCCGATGTGATCGAGGTTCTGCGCCAGGAAATCGCCCTTGCGCTCGGCGCGGGCGGCGAGGGGCGCGAGGCCGCGGAGCTGGCTCACGACGTGGTCCATCGCGGCGCGGCGATCGAAGCTCGGGGGCTTCTTCCACGGCGCGTCGAAGTCGCGGTGGCCGACGAGCTTCCACGCGGCCTCGCGCAGCGCCTCGCGCGGGCCGCCGCGGGCGCGATCGCTGCCGCGGCGGCGGCGGAGCACGCGGCGCACGCCCTCGGGAGGATCGCGCAAGATCTCCTGGAACCAGCCTTCGAATGCGTGATCGAAGAGGCGCTCGGCCTCGTCCTCGGCGCAGACTTCGAACAGCGGATCGACGCGGGCCTCGACCGGGCGCTCGCGGAGGAGGTCGGAGCAGAGCGAGTGGATCGTCCCGATGCGCGCGACCTCGAGGTGGGCGAGGGCGCGGTCGAGGCGCTCGCGCTGCGCGGGCGTGGTGGCGGGATCGATGCGCGCCTTCTCGATGCCGGAGCGCAGGCGGAGCTTCATTTCGCCTGCGGCCTTCTCGGTGAAGGTCACCGAGACGATGCGATCGAGCGTGTCGCGCGTGGGATCTTTGGCGTCACGGAGGACTGCCACGATCCGGCCGACGAGCTCGGTCGTCTTGCCGGTGCCGGCGGCGGCCTCGACGATCAGGGTGGCGTCGAGGCGCTCGGCGACGGCGCGGCGCGCGTCACCGTCGACGAGCGCGCGGGGCGCGGCGCCGCTCGCGGGGAAGACGCCCGACGACGGAGGCGCCTCTTCGCCTTCGCTTTCGATGGCAGCCTCCGCGCGAGGTCAGAACGTGACGCGCACGCCCGAGACCGGCCCGAAGAGCGGCGTGACCGCGGTCTTCGGGGCGGGCGGGGAGTGCCGCGGATCGAGGAGCGCCGCGCTGGGGTCCACGGGCACCTTCTTGCCGCCGATGACCGTCATCACGATCCCGCCGGTGAGCCCCGCGAGGCCGACGCCGAGGATCGCTCCGCCGGACGAGCCGCCGTCGAACGAGTTGCCGAGGAGCACGACGGTTCCGCCGATGGCGACGAGGCTGCCGATCGGGATGAGGATGATCCCGGTCACGAACAGGCCCGTGTTGCGGCGGTGCATCGCCGGAGGCGGCGCCACCGCGCCCGGCGGGTACATCATCACGACCTGCTGCGGCGGCCCACCGGCGGGCGGGCCGTAGTACGCCGTGCCCGGCTTGCCGGCGGGCGCCTTGAGCACGACGCGCACCGAATCGGCTTCTTTCAGCGTGAAATCTTGCGTGGCCATCGCCCCGCCGCGCGAGACGGCGACGCTGTGCTTGCCCGGATCGATGGGGCGCTTGATCCCGACCATCGCCGGCGGGACGGCCTTGCCGTCGAGCGTGACCTGGGCGTCGGGCGCCGGCGGATCGAGCGCGAGCTCGACCGAGGGGATGCGCGGCATCAGCGCGGTGCGGGCCTTGTCGGCCTCGGTCTGCGCGGACTTCTGCGCGGCCGAGGCGCCGGCCTCGAGCGGAGCGCGCGAGGCGTCGAGGTACTTCTCCGAGGCCTCGACGAAGCGGCCGAGCTTCTCGAGGCAGCGCCCCGTGAGCAGGGCCATCGTCGGCGCGTGGACGAGCTCGTTGGCGCGGTTGGCCTTCTCGTAGGCGCCGGCGTAGTCGCCCTTGTCGTAGAGCTTCAGGGCCTCTTCGGCGACGCCGCGCGCGGCCGATTTCGTGGCAGCGTCGACGGGCTGCGCGCTCGCGCTGGGCGCGGCGAGGAGGAGCACGAAGGGAAACGAGAGTGCAATGAGGGAAGAAGTGCGCATCGGGCCCCCGATCGAGGATTCGAGCCTTGTAACAGAATCCTCGCGGCGACGGGAGCGAGGCGCGAGGCGAGCTAGAAACCCACGCGATCCGGCGGCTTCACGGCAGTGACCGGCGGCGGCGGGGGAGGGGGCGGCGGAGGCGGCGGCAGCACCACCAGCGTGACGACCGGCGCGGGGTGCCCCTTCACGGGCACGACCGGGTGCGACGGCGGCGGAGGAGCGGCGCTGACGACGGGCGTGGGCGCGGGCGCGACGTCGGGCCCGGGCGGCGTGGGGACGACGGCGAGCGGCGCGGCGCTGGCGCTCGCGGCCTGCGCGGCGGCGTGCGCCCCGTGATGATCGGGCTTGCCGTGGTTGCCGAGCACCAGCCAGATGCCGACGCCGCTGAGCAGCGCCGCGACGCTGACGCCGACGGCGATGAGCGGCGCGCGCGACGCCTGCGACGGCGGGGCGACGTTGACGGCCGCGCCGGGCGCGGTGGTGTAGTGCGGCGGCTGCGGCGTGTAGTGGCCAGGCGGGAGCGGCGTGTACTGCTGCTGCGGCGGCTGTGACGGATAATGACCGGGCTGGGACGGGTGCTGGCTCGGCTGCGACGGGTGGTAGCTCGGCTGCGAGCCGGCCGATTGCAGCGTGGGGCCCTGCTGCTGCTGGCCGAAGGCGCCGGGCGGCGTGTACGCGCCGCCGGGCGTGTACGGCCCCGCCGGGGTGAAGGCCGACACGTGGAGCGGCGACGCGCCCACGGTGTTCGACCCGCCCATCACCGCCACCGCGGGCGACATCGGGCCCGAGCTCAGCGCGTTGCCCGAGTCCGGCGTGAGCACCTGCTTCAGCGCTTCGGCCAGGTCTTTTCCGCTCTGGAAGCGCAGGTTGGGATCGCGGCTCGACGCCCGCGACCACCACGCGTCGAAGCCCGGCGGGACCATGGCGATCTGCGAGGGGACGGGGATCGGGTGGATGCAGATCTTGATCAGCAGATCGCCCAGGGCCTCGCTCTGGAAGGGGACCTCGCCGACGACGCACTCGAACGCGATCACCGCGAGCGACCAGAGATCGCTGCGGCTGTCGATGGTCTTCGTGCCCTGCGCCTGCTCCGGGCTCATGTAGCTCGGCGTGCCGAGGATCGATCCGGTGCGCGTGGCGTTGCTGCCCTTGCCGCTGCCCGGGCCGTTGCCGGTGATCTTGGCGATGCCGAAGTCGAGGACCTTGGCGATCTCCTTGTCGTCGTTCTTGACGAGGAAGACGTTGTCGGGCTTCAAATCCCGATGGATCACGTTGCCCTCGTGGGCCTTGGCGAGGGCGCGGCCGACGTGCGCGACGATCCGGACCGTGTCGCCGTAGGGGAGCTTGCCGACGCGCGCGAGGCGGCCCGCCAGGCTCTCGCCCTCGAGCATTTCCATGGCGATGAAGGGCACGCCCTCGTCGACGCCGTAGTCGAGGATCTGCACGACGTGCGGGCTGCGCAGCGCCGCGGACGACTGCGCCTCGCGCTGGAAGCGCTCGAGCATCTCCGGGCGGCGGGCGATCTCGGGATCGATGAGCTTGATCGCCACGGGCGACGACAGCGACATGTGATCCGCGCGCCAGACCGAGCCCATGCCGCCTTGCCCGAGCTGCGAGACCAGGCGGTAGCGTCCGGCGATCACGCGGCCGGGTCCCCAGGTCATCTCCATCGGTACAACGCGATCCTTTCCGTCGTGGCGCAGCGGGCACGCCGGCGCCCCCTGCGCCGAATGGAACGCGAGGGCGGGCGACCCGTCAAGCCATGCTCACAACCTGGCGATCTTGGAGCAATCGCCCGCACGACGCGAATTTGCTGTAACGGCCGAGGACGCGAGCATCGGGGCGAGGGGCCGCGAGGAAAGCGTGGTAGCGTCGGGCCATGCATTCGAAGCGCGCGATTCCCCTGGCTGCGGCCGTTTTCGGCGGGTTCCTGTGCGCGTGCTCACGCCCCGAGCCCGCGCCGACGCCGCCGCTCGCGCCGCTGGTCACCGAGCGCGTGACGCTGATCAAGAGCGCCGAGGCGCCGTTCATCAACGAGCTCGAAGACGACGAGTCCGCCGCGGAGATCGGGCGCGCGGGGACGGCGCTGCTGGTGGTGAAGAACATCGGGCCGTTGAAGTGGAAGGCCAACATGGGCGAGGTCGCGGCCGAGCGCGACGGCCCGATGGCCGACGTGAAAATGGCCCCGGGCGACGGCATTCTCTACGGTTTTCGCTCCGACTTCGGCGACGAGATCGACATGCCGACCACCGCGGCGATCTGCGCCCAGGTCGCGACCAACGCCGCGCTCCCGGCCGGGGTGCGGCAGCCGCGGTGCCAGCAGCTTCTCCGGCGCTACCACCTCCCGAGCGGCGCCGTCGCGGCCTTCGATCCCTGCGCGACGGGCCCGTGCGTCGTGGCCGTCGTCCGCAACGGCGTGGTCTCGTCGCTGGCCATCGACGGCGTCACCACGGCGCGCTTGGTGCCCGGCGAGGGCGATGGAACGCTGCTCGTCACCTCGCGGTGGATCCGCGCCGACGGCGCCTGGAGCGGCTCGCGCCTCGTCCCGGTGTCGCTCGCGGGAGCCACGCCGACCCTGCTCGCCGAGATCCCGATCGACGAGGTCGACGCCCGTGATCCGAAGACGGTCTCGTCGCGATCGGTCCGCGTGGACTTCGTGACCACCGGCGCCGGCACCGTCGTGCACCTCGTCGGCGATCAGAAGGTGAAGGCCCGCGACGACGGCCACGATCTCTCGACGAAGCCCATCGACGAGACCCACCGTCTCGCGGCGAAATGAGCCTCGGGGCTACGGGGTGTAGCCGAGGACCAGGAACGGATTGAACGCGTCGGATCGCTTCGTGAGGCCAACGAGGCCCGCGTAGGTGATCCGGAAGTGGCTATCGAACAGGTTCAGCCACAGCGACGGGCCAGCCTTGAAGACGCCCTTGTAGTCCTTCTCGTCCTGCTGATCGGCCGCGCCCTTGAGCTCGGCGCCGAGCGAGAGCACGCCCGGCAACACCGCGTAGCCGAAGGCCGCCGAGGCCCCGATCTCGCGGTCGGAGCTAAACTTGCCGTCGGCGCCAGAGTCGATGTTCTGCTCGAGGAACGGGTTGAGCGCGCCGTGAAAATTCGGCGAGAAGATCTGCCCGCCGATCAGCAGGCGCACCTCGCCGCGGTTCGGTCCGCGCGTCTGCGGGTGCCACTCGAGGTAGAGCGCGGGGTTGCCCCAGATCTCGCCGTAGTGTCGCGCCAGCGAGAAGCGGCCCTCGATCTGCGCGCCCTCGATGTGGAAGCCGGTCTCGTCGTGCTGGTAGTTAAAGTACACGTCGAGCTGCACGTGGGGCGCGACGCCCTTCATGTACTCGATCTGCCAGAGCTGCGGGTTGTCGCCGCTGACGCCGTTGTGCGAGATCCGCGTCGAGTACCAGAGCTCGAGCTCCTGCTCGCCCGGATCGAGGAGCCACACGCGCGTCGCCGCGAACGATCGTCCCTGCGTCCACCCCGGCGACTTCGGCCGGCCCTGGACCGTGATCTCCAGCGGCTTCACCGGCGCCGGCGGCATCGGCATCGCCGCGGCGGCGCTCTCCTGCTGCGCGAGCGCGGGGCCAGCACCGAGCGAGACGGCGAGGATCGCGGGCGCCGTCATCGCGGCAAGGAGAAATCGAGGGGCAGGCATTCGCGCCACCGTTATCACCGATGAAACGTAGGGGCATCGCGACTTTGCGAGAGCCCCGCTGGGATCGGGCTGGAGTCGCGAGGCACGAGTCAGGTAATGTGTACGCGGGACGTTCTTGCTTTGGCAACCCCGACGCCGTCCGCCTCGATGCGTCTCGTTCGATTTCCCGCGCCCGTCGTGGGGTCCCGACGAGAGGCCGCGGGGCGCGTCGCCGGGGCTCGGAGCCGCCGCGCGACCGCCCAGGAGTAGACCGCGATGAGACTTCGCCGGACAACGATTGCAGCTTCGCTCTTCGCGGCCTCGAGCCTCCTTGGAATCGGCGCGGACGCGCAGACGAAGAAGTTCACGACCAACGCCGACTTCGACACCGGGACGCTGAACAACGTCGTTCACATCCCGGCGAACCAGATCGTCCTCGGCCCGACGCCGGTGTCGAAGACCAACATTGTTTGGAGCACCAACTATCTCTACGGGTACGTCGTCCGCCTCGACACCCTGACCGGCAAGCAGACCGGCCGCTTCGACTCGGCCCTGGTGTCGATCAACGGGAACCCCACCGGCGCGCGCCCCGCGCAGGAGTACTGCGACTTCGCGACCGTCGGCAACTGCCCCGGCCGCGTCGCGGTCGACACCAACGGCGACGTGTGGATCATCAACCGCGCCTTCGGTCACCAGGGCACGCTGTCGAAGTTCTCGGGCAACATCGCCCACTGCATCGACCGCAACAACAACGGCGTGATCGACACCTCGTCCGACAAGAACGGCGACGGCCTGATCGACGTGAACCCGGCCGCGGGCGAGTACTTCGGGCAGAACGACGAGTGCATCCTGACCACGATCCCCATCGGCCCCTTCAACGTCTGGCCGCGCGGGGTCGCCGTCGACAAGTACGGCAAGATCTGGGTCAGCACGCACCAGGACGGCAAGGTCTACCGGTACAACCCGAACGAGCCGGTCGCGCTCGAGGCCACGGTGACCGTGGGCGGCGCGCCCTACTCGCTCGCCACCGGGAACGATTACCTCTTCGTCTCCAAGTCGGGCGGCCCCGCGACGCGCGTGAACATCCTCACGCTCGCGGTCCAGTCGGTCGCCACCGGCGGTCAGGGTACCTACGGCGTCGTCGGTGATCCCGGCGGGAACGTGGCCTGGCTCGGCGGGTGGTTCGGGCCCGGGAGCGGCCTCTACAAGGTGGACTACGCCGCCAACACCTTCACGAACTACGCGGCGCCGGGCAGCAACATCACCGCGGTCACGCTCGACTACAACAACAACGTCTGGGCCTGCGGCTACAACAACGCCTCGGTCTACAAGTACAACTCCGCGGGCGTGCTCCTCGGCACTTACCCCGCCGGCGGCGGTAGCCCGCACGGCATGTCGATCGACTTCCAGGGCAACCTCTGGGTCGTGACGCACACGCCGCCGCAGATGGTGAAGATCAACGTCAACACCGGCGCGATCATCGGCCAGTACACCATCGGTGGCCCCGGCGTCCCCAACGCCGATCCGTACCTCTACAGCGATTTCACCGGCACGCAGATCGATCGCCAGGCCCCGTACACCTACGTCGGGAGCTGGGACGGCGTGTTCGATGGGCAGGTGCCCGGCCTCTCGTGGAGCAAGGTCACCTGGAACACGGAGCCGCAGGGCGCGGTGCCCGCGCTCTCGTCGCTCGTCGTCAGCGCGCGCGCCGCCGACACCGTCCCCGCGCTCGGCGCCGCGGCCTACGCGCCGGTCGTCAACGGCGGTGTGGTCGCCGGCGTGAAGGGTCGCTACGTCCAGGTGCGCACCGACCTCAAGGGGCCCGGCTTCGTCACCTCGGTGATGTCGGACATCACCGTCACCGGGCCGTGTCCGGTGCTCGGCGACGCGTGCTGCGTGGTCGACACCGACTGCACCGACGCCAACGTCTGCACGCTCGACACCTGCCCCACGCCCGGCGGCGCGTGCGTGCACACCATGCAGGCGAGCTGCTGCCTCACCAACGCCGACTGCAACGATCAGAACGCGTGCACCACCGACACCTGCCCGGTGCCCGGCGGCGCCTGCGCTTACGCGGGGATCTCCGGCTGCTGCAACTCGAGCGCCGACTGCAGCGACGGGAACCTCTGCACCGCCGACGTGTGCTCCGGCCCCGGCGGCACCTGCACGCACCCGATCATCAATGGTTGCTGCAACAACGACATGGACTGCACGATGGGGAACGCCTGCTCCAGCGCGACGTGCCCCGTGCCCGGCGGCTTCTGCGTCGGCGGGGCGATCCCCGGGTGCTGCGCCACCGACTCGGACTGCGCCGACACCAACCTCTGCACGGCCGACACCTGCGACGTGGCCACGAAGACCTGCACCAACAAGCTGGTTCCGGGCTGCTGCAACGTCGACGGCGAGTGCAACGACAACGACACGTGCACCACCGACACCTGCTCCGGCAAGGGCGGCACCTGCGTCTACAGCGCGACGCCGGGCTGCTGCACCCCGAACGATCCGAAGGTCGGAACGGCCTGCGATCTGCCGGTCTCCCCGCACGACAAGGCGCCGTGCAAGGCCGGCACGCTGAGCTGCGTCGGAGGCAAGTTCCAGTGCGACGGGGCGGTGAAGCCCGGGATCGAGATCTGCGACAACATCGACAACGACTGCGACGGGGTCGCCGACTCGCCACCCCCGTGCCCCGTGGGGACCACGTGCTTCGACGGCGTCTGCGCCAAGCCGTGCGGCCAGGGCGAGTTCGTGTGTCCGTCGGATCAGCAGTGCGTCGCGGGCTACTGCATCCCGCTGAGCTGCGACAAGGTCCTCTGCCCCGACGGTCAGACCTGCATGAACGGGCTCTGCCTCGGCGGTGACGGCGGCTCGCCCACCGCCACCAGCGCGGTGAGCAGCACCAGCGCGGGCGCCACCACCAGCGCCGGCAGCGGCGCCGGCGGCAGCTCGGGCACCGGTACCGGCGCGGGCGGCGCGCCGGCGGCGACGGCCAGCGCGGCCGAGACGTCGAGCGGCTCGGGCTTCTTCGGGCTCGCCAGCGGCGGTGGCGGCTGTCGCTGCGACCTCCCCGGATCGACCAGCGAGAGCAGCGCGCGCGGCGGCGTCGGCCTCGCGCTCATCGGCCTCGCTTCCGCCTTGCTCCGCCGTCGCCGCAGCGAGAAGGGCGCGCGATGATCCACGCCTGGAAGCTCTCGATGGCGGCCGCGGCCGCCATCGGGCTCGTCGCGATCGCGCAGGGCTGCACCACGGAAGCGTTCTGCTTCGACTGCGCCGACGGCGGCGCGACCGGCGGAAAGAGCCCGACCAGCAGCAGCAGCAGCGGCGGCGGCGGCGCCGGCGGCCAGGTCACGAGCTGCGCGCTCGACAAGGACTGCGGGGCGGGCCTGAGCTGCTGCGGCAACCAGTGCGTCGACACCAAGACCACCGTCTCGAACTGCGGGAGCTGCGGTAACTTCTGCAGCGACCAGACCAACTCCACGAGCGTGTGCGTCGCGGGCCAGTGCGCGCTCTCGTGCACGCCGGGCTACGCCGACTGCGACCTGCTCCTCGGCAACGGCTGCGAGGTCGACACCGCCGACGATCCGCAGAACTGCAACGGCTGCGGCAAGGTCTGCCTCTTCGCCAACGCCGACCCGGGCTGCTCGATGGGCGCGTGCACCATCGCCATGTGCAACCCCAGCTTCGCCGACTGCAACAAGATGATCGACGACGGCTGCGAGGCCAACCTCGGCACCGATCCGGCGAACTGCACCATGTGCGGGAAGGCCTGCCCCACGCTGCCGAACTCGACCGCGCAGTGCCTCGCCGGCGACTGCGCGCTCGGCCCGTGCCTCACCGGCTTCGACGACTGCAACCTCGATCCCGTCGACGGCTGCGAGATCAACCTCCTCACCGACGTGAGCAACTGCGGGAGCTGCACGGTGGTGTGCCAGCCGCTCCCCCACACCACCAGCGCCTGCACCGGCGGCGCCTGCGGCGTCGGCACCTGCGACGCGGGCTACGCCGACTGCGATCTCTCGGTCTGGAGCGGCTGCGAGGCCTTCCTCGCCACCGACGTCAACAACTGCTCGGCCTGCGGCAAGGCCTGCGCGGCGGTGCCGCACGGCTTCCCCACCTGCCAGGGCAGCGTCTGCGCCGTCGGCGGCTGCGACGCCGGCTACGCCGACTGCAACGGCGACCCCGCCGACGGCTGCGAGGTCAACCTCGCCAACGACGCCGCCAACTGCGGCGCCTGCACCAACGCCTGCTCCATGGTCGCCAACGGCAAGCCGATCTGCTCGGGCTTCGCCTGCGGCCTCGGCACCTGCAACGCGGGCTTCGCCGACTGCTTCGGCGGCGCCGTCGACGGCTGCGAGACCGACCTCACCAGCGACGTCGATCACTGCAACACCTGCGGCACGATCTGCCCGCAAATCGCCCACGGATCGCGCTCCTGCGCGGCCTCCACCTGCGGCATCGCCTCGTGCGCCGTGGGCTACGACGACTGCAACAAGCAGGTCGGCGACGGCTGCGAGATCGGCCTCAACACCGACGTCAACAACTGCGGCATGTGCGGCATGGTCTGCCCCACACCCGCGGGCGGCACGGCGGGCTGCGCCGGCGGGATGTGCACCCTCGCGGGCTGCAACGCCGGCTTCTCCAACTGCGACGGCAACCCGGCCAACGGCTGCGAGTTCGACACCACGGTCGATCCGAACAACTGCGGCGGCTGCGGGATCACCTGCGGCTCGGGCGCGTGCGCGGCGTCGAAGTGCGTGTGCACCAAGACCGTGCTCCTCATCGCCGACGACAGCCCCACCGGCTCGGCCACGCTCGCTGCGGCCATCACCGCAGCCGGCTACGTCGTCACGCAGACCGCGGTGCCCTCGTACCAGTACACCGGGTCGAACCCCTCGCCGACGGGCTTCGGGGCGATCGTGCTCCTCTCGGGCGGACCGCTCGGGAGCTCGTTCACGACCGACATGCCGGCCGCCGGGCAGACCGCGATCGTCAACTTCGTCAACGCTGGCAACGGCCTGGTCCTGACGGAGTGGGCGGCCTATCAGGTGGCCAACAACCGCTGGCAAACGCTGGCTCCGCTCGTGCTCCTCAACCGCACCGCGGCCTACAGCGGGCAGGTCACCTACGGGGTCGATCCGGCCTTCGCGGCGCACCCGATCTGGGCGGGCCTCCCGGCCTCGTTCGTCGTCGCGTCGACCTCGAACGTCGGCATCACCAAGGTCGCGTCGGGCGTCACCCGCATCGCGGGCAGCGCTCAGGCGATCGACGCCGTGGCCATCCGCGACGTGCCCAAGGGCCGCGTGGTCGAGGTGGCCCACGCGGGCAACTACGCGCCGAACGGCTGGACCAACGCGAACATGAAGCTGCTCATGTCCAACGCGGTCGGCTGGGCCGCGCGCTGCAACTGAAGGCGCCGCGGCGCCTGGTCGCCAGGCGCTCGCGCGGCTCCGGGCTCACTCGCAGAGCGGCGTGACCGCGAGCGTATCCAGCGCCTGCTCGCAGGTGCCGGCCAGCGCCTCGCGGCCCTTCGGCGTGCTGGCCGCGCTCCACCAGGCCTCGCGCGTGGCCTTGAGCGACGTCGACAGCGCGTCGCGCACGTCGGGGCCGAGGCCGCTGATGCAGAGCTCGATCCGGAACAGGTACTCGTCGCACGCGGGCACGCCGACCGAGGTCTTCGGTTGGAACGCCGGCCGCGCCGAGGCCGCCTGCGGCCGCGGCCGCATCCCGGTGAACATCAGCGCGCTCGCGCCGACCAGCAGCGCCATCGCCCCGCTCAGGATCGGCCACAAACGCCGCGCCCTCGGCCCCGCGGCGACCTTCGGCTGAAGCCGAAGGAGGCGCGCCGTGAGCTCCGACAGCTCGGCGTCCCGGGCCACGACCATCGCGTCCCGCTCGGCGAGCTTCGCTTCGAGGGTCTCGATCCGGAGCCGCAAAGCCTGGTCTTCCTCGCGGTACATGCGCGCCAGCATAGCCGATTTTCGCGTCGCGTCGCCCGGTGGCCTCGGGCCCGCGCGGCGCTTCCAGGCTTTACAAAGCCCGAGAAAACGATACGCCATCACCCAAAAGCAACCGCCCCCGCCCGGGGAGCGCGCAGAGGATCGAGAGCATGGCCGAGGACCCGCAACCGCACGAAATCTCCCGCGACGACGCCCACCCGAAGGCCGTCGAGACCCTCACCGAAGCCTATTTCTGGGACGCCAACGATCTCGGCTCCCCGCTCGGCGGCGACACCGGCCGCGACGTGCTCGACGCCCTCCGCGACGCCCTCGAGGCCTCGCCGCCCGGCCGCGTCGTCACGGTGCTCGACGCGATCCTCGCCCGCTGGGAGGTAGCCAACGACAGCTGGGACGTGGTGAGCGAGGCCGAGGTCCAGGCCATCGGCGAGGACGACGAGTTCAGCCTCCTCACACGCGACGAGGCCATCTTCGCCATGGCCTTCGCGCAGATCGTGATCGAGGGCCGCGTCGATCCCGAGATCCGCCGCCGCGCCCTCCTCGCCGTCACCCGCCAGAACCTCCCCGCGCTGCTCCACGGCTGGGGCGACAAGCGCCTCGAGCGCGCCCTCCGCATCGAGAGAATGCGGGCGATCCTCGCGCGTCGCTGGGACTGATCCGCGGCCTCCCGCCGGCGCCTCCCGACTTCGCGGGGTCGTGATTGACGTCTTCGTCACCCATCTCCCCATCTCCAGGCGGGCGCGCGAGCGCACCGTCCACGAGGTGCTCACCTTCGCCGAAGAGGGCCGCAAGGTCTCTGGAAGCGTGGGCGCCGTGATGATGGGCGACTTCAACGCCGTCCCCCGCGACGAGCCGATCGGGGCCGTCGACGCGAAATGGACCGACGCGTGGAGCGCAATTCACCCGGGCGAGGCCGGCGCCACCTGGCCCTCGGTCGCCCCGGTGACGCGGATTGACTACGTCTTCGCGCAGCTCGGCGAAGGGTGGCAGATCGTCGAGGCCGAGCGAGCGCCGTTTGCGAGATCCGACCACGCCGGGGTGCTGGCGAGGATCCGCTTGCCGCTGGAGTGATGGGGGGCGCAGGCGGCTTCCTCAGGACAGCCGTCGCGAGGCCTCCTCGTGGACATTTCCGCTGCCCGACCCTGCTCGCGCGAGGCGGTGGAGCATGCCCCGACGCATCTCGGGTGATTGAGCCGCGAAAACGCGCCAGATCTCAGCCTCTTCGTCCTGCGGGACGACGAAGCCGAGCTCGGCGCCGTAGCGCCTCAACCGCTCCAGGGTCACCAGCGCGTACCTCCAGTTGACGAGCGGCTTGAGCAGCAGGACTTCCCGGCGCTCGACCGACTCGAGGGCGCGCCGATCGACGAGCGCCCGAAAGCCACCGTCGGCCAGGTGCTCTGCGCCGACCGCGGAGAGGGCGATATCGAATCGCGCGAGCCGGCCCTCGAGCGTACCCGGCTCGACCTGGTGTGGGATCTCCACGACCCGATCGCCGATCGCGAAGGCCTCGGCGAAGGGGCGGTAGTCGAGGCGTCGAGCGCCCCTTTCAAGCAGGGTTTCGACGAGCTGCTCGCGATCGTGGCGCGACGGAGCCCAGATATCGAGATCACGCGGCGGGCGCCCCGTCAGCAGCGTCTTGAAGGCCCCGCCCGCGAGGAAGAAGCGGGCTTTGCACTCCAGCCCCAGGGTCCGCGCCGCCTCGCGACGCGCCAGCTCGACGACGTCGCCCTCTTCGAGGCTGCACAGCGCGGCCAGGCGGCGGCGCTGTGGCTTGTCGCGATAGGCCACAGAGACCGAGTCGCCCTCACGCCAGAACAGCGCACCTTCGAGGAACCACGGCCAATCCGCGGGGGTGAGGTGGTCTCCGAGCAGCCGGGCTGCCGCTGCGGTCACCAGCGCATCGTGGGTGACGAAGACGTGGATCCCTGGATTAGGTCCGGCGGCGGCGAGCAGGTGATGCACCAGAAAGCGTGCTGCGGCGTCCGGCGCGGCCAGGCCGGGCAGCGTCTCTTGCCCGGAGACGAAATAGGCCATGACGCCCTCATGCCCTCTCTCTTCCCAGTGTGACCAGGCGAGCTTTCCATCGAGCACGAACGCGCCAGGGTCGCCCAGCAACCGATCGATCACGACGGAGACGTTGGAGGACGCGCCGAGACGCAGCCCCTCCGCCGTCTGGACGCACCGGGTCAGAGGGCTCGTGTGGAGCGAGCGAAGGCGGGCGCCGAGGATCGCCCCGAGATCGCGCGCCAGCTTCACGCCGACCTCGGTGATGGGCTGGGTATACCCCGCGTCGCCCGGGGCCAGGTGCTCTCGAACCGAGTGGCGAAGGAGGAGGGCCACCGGTGCGTCGCGGGGGACCTGGGCCAGCCATCGCAGCACGGAGGGTGGGATCTGCCACTCGACAGGAGCGCTCATCGCGCGACGCCAACGAGGATGGACGGGAGCGCAGGTATCCGCCGCACGCCCGCGAAATCGAAGCCCGCTTGCTTCAGCAGCGCCGCGTACTGCGCGGCGGTTCGCTCCTTTCCGCCGGTCGCCACGAGCAGGTGGAGGTCGCACAGGCCGCCGGCGGAGCCCTCTTCCTCCAGCACCATCTCGACGGCGAACAGGCGGCCACCCGGGCGCAGCGCCCCACGCGCGCGGCGGAGGAGGCGAAGCGCCGGACCGTCGTCCCAATCGTGGAGGACGCGGGCCATCAGCACCGCGTCCCCGGCGACACTCCAGTCTTCGAACAGGTCCGTGGCTCGCAGCTCGAGGCGCTCGTGGGGGCCGCGCGCCGCGGCCATGGCCACGACCTCCGGGCGATCGAGCAGCACGACCTGGATCGCGGGATAACGCTCGAGCAGCAGCCGCGCGAGGATCCCGAGCCCACCGCCCGCGTCGACGAGACGCTCGTCGCCGGCGAGGCCCAGGGCGCCGGGGACCTCGGCGTAGTCGTGCCGAGCATAGCTCTGCAACATGCGATGGTGACCCTCTGCGCGCGGCTGGTCTTCACTCACGATCGCGAAGATGTCAGGAGCGTGCCAGTTGGTCCCGGCGCGGAGGGCCTCGGGCAGCGCCTCCCACATCCGCGAGAAGTGGTCGCCATACTCCACCGCAGCGTGCGCCAGCGTGTGGAGGTGATCCGCGCGCAGGTGGGCGCCGCGCGAGGTCGTGCTCCAGGTGTCCCTGGACCTCGCGGCGAGCTGGAGCTCCGCGAGCGCGCGCAGGAGACGGCCGGCTCGCTCCGGCACCAGATTGCACGTCTTCGCCACGCTCGTCGCGGTGGCGGGCAGGGCCTCGAACACCCCGAGCTCGACCGCGGCGCGGATGGTCTGCGTCCTCCAAAAGCCCACGAGATCCCCCGAGAGCGCCGCGAGATCGCTCCGCATCGGCGCACGGACCTCGACGAGACAGCTCCCGCGCTCATCGATCACCTCGATCGCGCCGTCGAGGCGCTCGACGCGCGACTGACCATTGTAGAAAGGCTCCACCGCCGCGAACCTCCGCGCGTAGAGCGGCCGTCCAACGCTGTCGATGTGAGTCCACCCCTCCTCGTCGCGGGCCCGCGCGAACCCTTTGTGGAACACATCGAGATCGAGGAACCATTGATGGTGCAGGCTCCGTCCCTGACCATCGATGTGCGTGGATCGCCCGTCCTCTCCCTGGACCACCCCGACGCCGTCGCGAAAATCCCCCGCGTAGCGCCAGCGTAACGGGTAGGCTGGCGCGCCGGTCGTCGTGAGGTGCAGGTAGGCGCCGTCGTGATCCCGCGCCGGGCAGAGGCCGCCCTGGAAGTTGCCACACCAGGCATGGCGGGTCGCGTAAACGTCGCTCCCATCGGGGTGAACGTGGTGCCATCCATCGATCGAGGTCACGGCCGCGAGCCCCTCGTAGAAGCCGAACGTCCTCACGAATCGTCGCGCATACGCCGGCGAGCCGTCGGATCGGATGTGCCAGGCATCGTTGGCGCGGCGCGCGGGGGCCAGCCCCGGCGGATGAAATTTCAGGACCTCATCGAAGCGCGCGTCGTACAGCGGCTCGCCGTCGATGACATGATGAGTCGCGTCGGGCGCGAGAGAGGCTCGCTCCCAGCTCATGGCGTCCCCTGAGCCGGACGGCGCATGTTGCAGCCCAGGCACAGCGATCGGTTACGGTAGGTCGAGACCAGCGCGCCATAGGCCTCCCCCTTCCAGACAGCCATCACACCTCGCTCGCGGACGTCGCCGAAATCGCCGAGGCTGCGCCGCTGCGCGTCCGGAGCGCAGCAGGGATCGAAGCGGCCCTGAGCGCTCACCCACGCTTCCTGACCCAGAAATGGACACGGCCCGCCGGGGGCCAGATCGCCGGTCGCGCCCTCGTCGAGCGGAAAGATGTTCTCCAGCACGAGGTGCTCGCCGTTCGGCAACGTCTGCTCCGCTGCCGCCGCGCGCGCCGCCGCGACGGCCGCGTTCCACGCGCGGATCGATCCGGGGCTGCGACGCATCGACTGCTCGGCGATGGCGTCGAAATGCGCCCACAGGTGGTGACCCTTCACGCGGTCCACCCCGAGCCCGATCGCGAGACGGACGATATCGGCGAGCTCGGCGACGTTGTCCTCCAGGAACGTGAGCTGGAGTGTGATCCGGCAGCGATTGCCCCCGTTTCGGGCATGGTCGTCGCGTACGGCGATGAACGCGCGAGCGTTCTCGAGGACGACCTCCCATTGAGAGCCGATCATGATCGCTTCCTGAGTGGCCTTCGTCGCTCCGTTCCAGGAGATCTTCACGTCCGACGTCACCGGGACGATCCGCCGCGCCCAGGCCTCCGCGCCCAGCCGGGGGAACGTGCCATTCGTCGTCAGGTTCAGCTTCACGCCGTGCTGATCGCAAATGGAGATGATCTCCTCGAAATGCTCGTACAGCAGCGGCTCTCCCATCGTCGAGGGGATGATCTCCCGCAGCCCGTGGGGCGCGGCGTCCTCGACCACCTTGCGCAACAGCTCGATCGGCATCAGCCGCCGCGGCTGCCCGGCCGCCTTTCGTCGGATCTGCAAGGGGCTGTGGGGCGAGTGCTCCTCGCACATCACGCAGCGCAGGTTGCAGGTGTCGGGGTTGGTGTCGAAGGTGATTCGCCACGGCCCCTTGGCGTGCTCGACGCGCGCTGTGTCCCTCCGTCGCTGCACCCGGCTGTAAATGGCCTCGATCTCCCGCACGTGAGCTTCCACCGCGGGCACGTCGCCGCTCTCGCTGTGCGCGTAGCCGCGCGCGCCGAGGGCCCGGGCGAGCGCGGGATCGTCGACGAAGCGCCTCATTTGCCGGGCGAGCGACGTCGACGATCGGTGTTCGAAGAGCAGCCCGTTCACCTCGTGATGGACGTACTCCGCCATGCCACCGGCGTCCGCAGTGATCACGGGTACCCGCACCTGCTGAGCCTCGTGGATGACCAGCGGCGAGTTCTCGACCCACACCGACGGGACGACGATCGCGTCCACGCGATTGAAGACGTCCTCCACGATGTCCTGATTTCGATACTCGTCCAGCCACTCGACCCGCTGGCCTCCGTCGTTGGGGAGGCGGCGCGCCAGCTCCTTCAGCGCCGCGGTGTCCTGCCCGAGCGGTCGCCCCCAGATGCGAAGACGCGGCCCGCCGCCGAGCTGGCCAAAGGCCTCGATGAGCTGGTGAATGCCCTTCGCCGGGATGTGAGTCCCGATGTAGCCAAACACGAAAGGCTCCCCCGCGGCCCGCCGTCGCCCCGTGAGGCGCTTCAGATCGAAGCCATAGTCCTGGTAAACCAGCTTTCGCTCCGCGAGCCCGAACTCGTCTCGATAGCGACGGTGGAGGTACCGCGCCGGCGCGATGAAGAGGTCCACCAGCTCCACCATCTCGCGAACGTGGCGCATCCGACGCTCGACCCAGCCGGTCCAGTGCGCCGTGTCGAGCTCGCGCTCGTCGGCCGCGCCACTGAAGTAGCGAGCATAGCAGCGCTCCGCGCACTTGCGGTCTTCTTGACCATCGCAGGCGGCCCACAGATTCTCGGGATTCTCCGGGTGCATTTGCATGAACTGCCCTCGTGGGCACATCAGCCAGTAATCGTGCAACGTGTACACGATGGGCACGGCGCGAGAGGCGGCCTCCACCAGCAACGACGTCGACAGGTGGTTGAGGTGACCGACGTGCACGATGTCCGGCCTCACCCGATCGAGGACCTCGGCGAAGCGTTGATCGACGCCGGCGTGTCGATAGCGGTCCCGGTTGCGCGGCACGTTCACGAGGTGCAAGGCGACGCGGGCGTCGCTGGGATCGCGCTCCTCGCGCAGCCGAAAATCCGGCGCAAACGAGTCTTCTTCGCGGGTGAAGACGTGGACCTCGTTCCGTTCCGCGAGGCCCTGACAGAGGGTCTGGGTGTACACCTCCGAGCCCGCGTTGTACCGCATGGGATAGCCGTGGATGACTTGAAGGACCTTCAATGGAGCACCTCTGCGCGGCGAGCGCCGATCTCGACGCTGAATTCCTGGATCAACCGGCCGAGCCCCTCGCGCAGCGGCACGCGAGGAGCCCACGAGAGGACCTCTTGCGCCCGACGCGGATCCCCGTGAAATCTCTCGACATCGAAGGTCCGCGGCGCCGCTTGCGTGATTGACGCGCGCGAGCCCGCGAGCGCCACGGCGAGGCTGGCGAGCTCCCCGAGCGTGGTTGGCTGGCCCGTGAGCAGGTGAATCGGCCCCGGCGCGTCGCGCCCTGCCCGGAGCAGATCCACGAGGCTGACGATCCCCCGGACCGTGTCGTCGAGGTGCGTGAAATCGAAGGTGTGATCGGCCCCCTCGACGCGCAGCGGCTCGCCGAGCGCCGCGGCCCGCGCGAACGCCGGCACCACCCGATCGGCGTGATCGCGCGTTCTCCCGTAGACATTCGAGAGCCGGATAACCGCGGCTCGCAGCCCCCTGGTCCGCGCCTCGCTCAGCAGCGCTTCGCCGCGCTCCTTCGAGCGTCCATAGATGTTCACTGGCCGCAGCGGCGCCGCCTCGGTCACGGGGAAGGCGTCGGCTTGCCCGTACACCTCACGACTGCTCGCGAAGATCACCCACGGTGGACGCGGCGCCTGCTCGGCGGCGGAGAGCAGGTTGCGGAGACCATCGACGTTGGTCGACCAGCAGCCCTCGGGATCGCGCTCGCCCCAGATCACCCGCGAGACCGCGGCCAGATGGATGATTCCCACGCAGCCCCGCACCGCCGCGTCGACGCGCGGCGAGTCGCGAACGTCTCCCCGTTCGGCCTCGTTTGCCTGCAGATCCAGCCCGACGACGTCGTCGTGACGCGCTGCCAGCGCGCTCCGCAGCGCCCGTCCAACGAGCCCTGCAGAGCCCGTGATCAAGATTCGACTCATGCCTGTTCTCCAGGAGACGCACGCCGCCCCGACACCGTGGCGCCGGGGCGGCGTGCCTCAGGTGAAGGTCACCGGGGGTTACCCGAGGACGCGTTGGCGAACCCGCTCGACCGCTTCTGCTGACTCATGCGCGCCTCTTGCCCACGAGCGTCATCGCCCGCGTTGACGTGGTGCGCGTCAGGAGCCAGCACCGGCGTCCGGGCCAGCGCCGCAGGCCATGCCGCGCTCTGGGAGGCGCTCGATGGCTGCGTTGAGTGTGACGTGTCGGTAGGGGCAGATGGGCGCGGCTACGGCGCGCACCCGAGGGTACGAATTTCTTCATTGTAGCTCGATTCTGACCAGACCACGTCACCTGGGATTTCTCCCTGGCTGCCGGAGCGAACGGCATACGCGGGTGCGCATACGCAGTCTGGATTGGTGTGAGTTGTTCTTCGGTTGGGGACGGCCTCGTTGCAATGCGATGCTTTACTCCCGACGGTAGAATGTCAAGGAATACGTATAACGGTATTGATATTGAGCACTTGCGCGAGCTTGTCCGCGACGTGGACCAGCTCGACCAGGCCGTCGGAGCTCATCCACGTTTTCACGTTCCAGCGGCGCGTGCGGAAGCGCAGCGCGCGCCGGGCGGGGATTGGCACCCAGGAGATAATGAGCGCTCCCCACCGTCTCGGCCTCGGCCCAGTGAAACAGGGTCGGGTGTAGATCCCAGTTTACGAGGTAGCTCCAGGCGTTCGAGCGCCGGAGGGGATGGCGCGCGTCACGGCCTCGGCGCTCGCTCCAGGATCTCGATCTCCATCCTGCTGTTGCGGAGCGGAGGGGAATTTAACCGCAAGGGACCCAAGGTCGCAAGGGGGCTGGAGAACCCGTGTCTTTCCGGGACTTGCGACCGTTGCGCCCTTGCGGCTGTCCGGGTCCGGTCCGCGTAGAAGAGCGTCATCAGCGATGATTCTCGGGCGGAGCACGCGGAACCAAGTGGCCCTCCACGTCGATAGCGGCTCACGGCGAGCGCCGATCCGCACTGGCAATCAGACACTTCATTTCTCGCGCGACGTCCGTACGAGTCTCCAGGATACTGGTCGTCGGCTTTCTGCTGGGGTCGCTGGTCTTGAACAACCGCATTATCCATCATGACGAGAGCCTTTGTTCATATATTCAGCGAGAAATTAGCAGAATTCACGAGCTGATACCGGTGCAAATGGTGTTTGCACCCATCAGTGGAAGACTTCATTTCCGTCTGTCTGAGCACTGGAGAGTGCGACAGCCGCTGGCGGTGGCGATGGGTCGCGCCAGAAATACAGTATCTCGTTGCGTGCTGGTGACTCGACGGGACTCTTCAAACCAGCTTCCGCAACACCCGCAGATCGTGCAGCCGCTCCGGGCTCTTCCTCCCGGTCCGCAGCTCTTCATAGGGCCCGCACACCGCCCGGTACTCGCAGTATTCACACGCTCCGGTATCCGGCGCTGCGGGCAAGAACCCCTCCGAGAGCGCCTTCCCGATCACCTTCGCCACCGTATCTGCGGCGGCTCTCGCGGGCTCGTCGAGCGGGATCGGCACCTCTTCAAAGCCCCCGGCCGAGGTGCAGTAATAGAGCCTCCCGGCCTCGATGTTCGCCTCGGGAAACAGCTTCTCCAGGGCCAGCGCGTAGAGCACGGGTTGAAGCGTTCTCCCGCCGTTCACCACGGCCTTGCCGCCGCTCACCTGGGCTTTGCCGGTCTTGTAGTCGGTCGCGCGGAGCGCCCCGCTCGCGTCTTCTTCCACCAGATCGATGGAGCCGCGCAAGGTGATCCCGCAGTCGAGCTCCACCGAGGCCTCGGTGCTCGCGGCGTCCCGGGATTTGCGGTCGTGGAGGCCGAACGAGAGCTCGAATCGGCGCGGGGTCCAGGCCCCGTCGTCGGCGGCGCGGCGCAGCCACTCGCGCAGATCGGCGAG
>JBDTXR010000059.1:0-29901 GCA_040006075.1 Byssovorax sp.
TTGCGGGAGCGCTGGATGGGAGGCGGGAGCTCGTGGCCCTTGATGGCTTTGGCCTGGATCGAAGCGGCCGTGAGGAGCTGGGTGAGGAGCACGGACGCCTCGGAGGCGCCGAGGATCGGAAGCTGGATGATGCTCTGTGCGGTGTACGAACGGGCCATGGATATCCTCCCTTGTGCTGCGAAGGTAGAGGCCGACGCGGATCAGGGGAAGGGAAAAGAGAAGCGGGGCCTATTTGTGAGGCTTGGCTTGGTCGAAGCGCTGCGGTACGACATCGTCGATGACGATCGCGATCCCCCACCGGCTTCCCGAGGTCGAGCCGCTCCTCGATCGGGTGGATCTGCTTCGTGCAGAGGCGTGCCGGGGCGTCGATCGCTCGCGCCTTTCGCCGGACGGCCAGAAGGAGGTGATCCATCACATCACGAAGAACTGGCTTATCCTGATCGAGGCGGTCACGAGCCACGGACCAGTCAACCCGAAGCGTCGTCAGGAGCTGGCCGCTCTCTTCAAAGGCTCCACCGCTGGGCTGGTCTACGTCACGACATTTCTCTCACGCAAAGCCATGGGCAAGTATCTCGGAGACATCTCCTGGGAGACCGAGGTCTGGGTTGCAGACGCGCCGGACCATATGATTCACTTCAATGGCGAGCGCTTCCTCGGGCCGTATTGAGCAGCGCGAGCGAGCAGTCCCCTCCCTGAGCCCGCGGAGCGGGCGATTTGGGAGGGGCGCACCGCGCGGAGCCGCGAAGCGGCGAGCACGGGGCGGGGGTGGGCAGCGAAGTCTGGATCAGGATCGCTCGGAAAAGACGCTGGAGCCCTCAGGCTACTTGTCGAAGGCCCAGAGATAGAGATCGTCCACAGGGATCTCGATCGCTACGCCCGTCAATCGCAGCCTTTGCCCGGTGCGGAGCACGCGCAGGTTCCAGGTTGCGTCGTCCTGGCGGACGAAGTGCTCGACCAGGATCTCGTGCTGCGAGACGAGGACGTAGTCCATCAAGGAAGGGATACTGCGGTAGTTGTCGAATTTCCGCCCTCGGTCGTAGCCCTCGGTGGAGTCCGAGAGCACCTCGAAGATCACGGCGGGGTTGACCAGGGTATCCCGGGTTGGATCGGTGAACTCCGCGCCGCAGACGACGAGCCCATCCGAGTAGGTGTACAGGCCGGTCGCGGGAATGTGGATCCGCATATCGGACGTGTGCGGCCGGCACGTCCCGCCCCGGAGCGCGGTGCCGAGGGCCGTGGTCACGTTCGCGGTGATCGTGTCGTGCCGCTCGGTGCAGCCCGCCATGGCGAAGATCTCGCCGCCGAAATACTCGTGCTTTTGCGACGCGCAGCGCTCGGCGCGCAGGTACTCCTCGGGGGTCCAGCTCTTCGAGGGCGCAGCGGTCACGGCGGCGATGATAGCGCGACCAGGCCGCGAAGAGCACCCGCATCCGCGCGCGGGTGATAGGCTCGCGCGGCGCCCGTGGAGCTTCGACCCGATGTCATCCTTGCCAGCAAGCTTCGGCTGCTGCGGCCGCTTGGCGAAGGGGGGATGGGGGTGGTCTGGGCGGCGCGGCACCTCACGCTC
The DNA here is from genome assembly GCA_040006075.1 of Byssovorax sp. Lineage (GTDB taxonomy): Bacteria > Myxococcota_A > Polyangia > Polyangiales > Polyangiaceae > JANYGI01. Next base: position 1,568 of record JBDTXR010000059.1, read on the forward strand.
GGGACCGACGTCGCGGTGAAGCTGATCCGGCCCGAGCGCGGCGTGGCCGATCCCGCGCTGGCGGTGCGCTTCGAGCGAGAGGCGCGGGCCACGGCGCGGATCGCGCATCCGCACGTGGTGCAGGTCATGGACTTTGGCGCCGTCGACGGGGCGGTGCCGTACCTGGTGATGGAGCTCCTGCGCGGCTTCACCCTGGCGGAGCTGCTGGCGCGCGGCGGGCGGCTGAGCCTGGCCACCGTGAAATCGCTGGTGCAGCAGGTGGGGAGCGCGCTCGAGAGCGCCCACGCGCACGGCATCGTTCACCGCGACATCAAGCCCCACAACATCTTCATCCTGGAGGAGAGCAAGGGATATCCCCTCTTCGTCAAGGTGCTCGATTTCGGCGTCGCGAAGATGCTGGGCGAGGAGCACGCGGCCGGGGCGAACCCCGCGTTGACCGAGACCGGGATGGTGATCGGCTCGGCCCCGTACATGAGCCCCGAGCAGCTCGAGGGCAGCAAAGACGTCGATCTGCGCTCGGATCTCTGGTCGCTGGGGGTGATTGTCTACGAGTCGTTGACCGGTGCGCAGCCCTTTCAGGGGAGCTCGTTCGTCTCGGTGGGAGCCGCGGTGTTGCGCGGGAAATACCGCCCCGCCACCGAGCTCCGGCCGAGCTTGCCGCGATCGATCGACGACTGGATCGCCAAGGCCCTCTGCCTCGAGCCGAGCGGTCGATTCCAGTCGGCGCCCGAGATGGTGGCGGCGCTGCTGGACCAGGATAGCCTCTCTCCGGAGAGCGAGAGTGAGCTGGCGATCGCCGATATCCGCCCCGCCGCGTTCGCCACCACGGTCGCCGTCAAGCCCGAGCCCGGGTTACAGGCCCCCTCCGAGGCCACGCCGAGCGGCGAAACACGCCTGGTTCCCTCCTCGATGGCCGATCTGGTCGCTCCGGAGGGAGGCACGGTGAGCCACGCGCCCGCCGCGAGGAAGCCCGAGCCGACACAGCCTCACCGGGAGCGCCCGCGTCGGCGAGGTGTGCTGATCGCGTCCGCCGTGAGCGTGGTCGCCGCCGCCGGAGCGCTCCTGATCTGGCGCGCGAGGCCGGCCGTCTCCACCGGATCGCCGCCGGGCATGGTGGTGATCGCCGGCGCGACGTTCCCGATGGGATCACCCGCCGAGGGCGAGACGCCGAGCGACGAGACGCCGCGTCACGCCGTGGCCGTCGCGCCGTTCTGGCTCGACCTCACCGAGGTCACCGTCAGGGCCTATGCCGCGTGCACCTCGTGCGAGAGGCCGCCTCTCGTGGCCGAGTCCGAGGGCGTCACCCCCAACGGCCGCTCGTTCTGGAGCCAGTTCTGCAACCGCGAAGGCGCCGGCGATCATCCGATCAACTGCGTCGACTGGCACCAGGCGCGAGACTACTGCGCGAGCCTCGGGAAGCGCCTGCCCACCGAGGCCGAGTGGGAGCTGGCGGCGCGGGGCAAGGCCGCCGAAGAGTTCCCCTGGGGCGCGGCGCCGCCGTCGGGAGCGCGGCTGAACGCCTGCGGCGTCGAGTGCAGCCGGATGCTGACCGAGCGCCTGGAAGCGGTGGGCAAGCCGCCCTGGCCCCGGATGTACGATGACGACGACTCGGCCCCTGCCACGGCTCCCGTCGGCCATTATCCCGCCGGAGCGTCACCGGCCGGCGTGATGGATCTCGCGGGAAACGTGTGGGAATGGACCGAGAGCCACTATTGCCCCTACGGCAAGGAGGACTGCGACGACTCGCGCCGGGTGCTCCGCGGCGGCGGGTGGGACACCGTCGAGAGTCAGTATCTGCGCGCCGCGCACCGGCTGCCCAGCGCCCCGACCTCGCGGGGATGGAGCATCGGGTTCCGCTGCGCGAAGAGCCGCTAACAGCCTATTTCGAGCGCTTTCGATACCGCAGCAGCTTGCCTCGCGAGATACCCAGTCTCGCGGCCGCCGCCGTCACGTTCCCGCCCTCGGCTTCAATCGCCGCTTCCACCATCTCCTCCGTCAATGCCGTCTTGAGGCCGGTCGCCGCGCCCAGCACCTCGTCGAGCGCCCAGAGCCGCAGCCCCGGCGCCGGATCCACGCGCCGCACCGCCGCGAGCGCCGCGTCGAGCTCGCGCACGTTGCCGGGCCAGCTCTCGAGCAGGAGCCGCTCGATCGCCTCGACCTCGACGTCGGCCGGGGCCAGCGCCGACCCGGCGCGGCGCGCGAGCTCGGCCGCGACGCTGAAGAGATCCTCGGCGCGGTCGCGGAGCGCGGGGACGTCGATGCGCGCCATGGCCAGGCGCGCGAAGAGATCGCGGCGAAACGCGCCGCGCGCGACCATCTCTTCGAGGCTGCGGTTGGTCGCGGCGACGACCAGCACGTTCACCAGCACCGGCCTCTGCGCGCCGACCGCGAGCACCTCGCGGTTCTCCAGCAGGCGGAGCAATTTGGCCTGGAGATCGAGATCGAGCTCCCCGATCTCGTCGAGGAACAGCGTGCCGCCGTCGTGCGCGACGACGATGCCGGGCGCCGCCGTGCGCGCGTCGGAGAAGGCGCCGGCGACGTGGCCGAAGAGCTGCGATTCGAAGACGCCGCGGGCGATCCCCGCGACGTTCACCGCGGCGAACGGCGTCGCGCGCCCGAGCGCGGCGGCCGCGGCGCGCGCCACCAGCTCCTTGCCGACGCCGGTCTCGCCCTCGACGAGGACGTTGAGCGGAGGCCGCTGCCCGGGGCTCGGTACCGGCAAGGCGAGGCCGCGCAGACCGTACGGACCGACGAGCCCACCGACGGGCGGCGCCGGCTCGAACGAGCCCTGGAGCTCTTCGCGGTAGACGAAGATCGTGCGGCCGATCCGGAGCACGTCGCCCGGCGAGAGCGGAGTGAGATCGCGCGGCGCGAGGCGCTGTCCATTCACCCACGTCCCGTTGCGCGAGCCGGCGTCGGCGACGCGGAGGGCGCCGCCGGCGCGATCGATCCGCACGTGCGCGCTCGAGACCTCGGTGTCGGCGAGGCCGCGCTCGGCCAGCCACGCGCGGCCGATCACCGTGCCCGAGTCGGGCAGCGCCAGCGCCGCGGGCCGCGGGAACGCGCACACCAGCGCCGATCGACGCCGCCCACCCTCGGGCTGCGCCGGCCCGCGGTGGGCGCTGGTGGTGGGGAGATCCTTGGCCATGCGCGCCCAGGGTGCCACGCGCGCGGCGGGCGCGGAAGCACCGCGAAACCAGGGCCGCGCGGCCACCGCGTCGGCTCAGAAAAGCCGCGTCCCGTCGAGGCCGCAGCCCGGATCGCCGTCCTTGCACGCCACCGTGGTCTTCACCGGTCCGACCACCCCGCTCACCGCCGCGCCGGTCCCGGTCTTGGTCTGCGCGAGCTCGTTGCGGAGCTGATCGAGCGCGCCCTCGTAGAGCCGGATCGAGGCCTCGTCGGCGCCCGACGACCGCGCGCGCGCCGCCGCGCCGCGGGCCGCGGAGGTGAGCTCGCTCCGGCGACGATCGGCGGCCCACGCCGCGAGATCGGCCTCGCGATGATCGAGCGCGGCCACCTTGTCGAGCGCATCGATCCTGGCGTCGAGCCCGTCGATGGCCTCGCCGAAGGCGCGGAGGCGGCCATGATCGACCGAGCGCGGATCGATGGCGTTGCGCGCGGCCTCGGCCGTCGCGGTGGCCTCGGCGGCGCCCGACGCGAGCGGGCGCGCGCGCAGCGCGGCGTAGCGGCGATCGAGCGCGGCGAGATCGGTGGACTTGGCGTTGTCGCGCTCGCGGGCGAGCGAGAGGTGCTCCTCGCGTAGCCGCGAGGTGTCCTGCTCCAGGCTCGCGACGCGCTGCGAGGCCTGGTACCCCGCCGCGCCGCCGCCCAGGACCACGAGGCCGAGCGCCGCCGCGAGGGCGATCTGGAGGCGGCTCTTGCGCCCCTCGGCGCGGGCGCGGAGCACGACCAGCTCGTGCGCGCGCTCGGCGTTGGCGGCCTCGAGGCGCGCCTTCGACTCGGCCTCGATCCGCGCGACGTCGGCGGCCGCGCGCTCGCGGGCCTCGATCCGCGCCTTCTCGGCGGCCTCCTCGCGCATCCGCTTCGCGCGCGCGTCGGCGTCGGCGGCGATCTGCGCGGTCTCGGCGGCGCGGCGGCCGGCCTCGGCGTCGCTCCGGGCGCGGGCCTCCTTGTCCTTGGCGCGGGCGCGGAGCGCGTCTTCTTCCTCGACCCGCGCCTGCTCGATCTTCGCGAGCTCGGCGAGCGAAAACATGGCGGACGTCTCGGAGCTGCTGCGGGTCATCGTCGACATGGGAGGTCTCCTGTTCTGGACACCCCCTCAGCAGCTTGCGTGCCGGGGCGATCGGAGCGAAATATGGCTGATTTGCAGCCTCGGAGGCCTCGCGATCGCGATCGCGATCGGCCCCTGCGGCCCCGGACGCGATCGCGATCGCGATCGCCTCGCTCCGGAATCACCACCCGAGAATCACATCTCCTGGGAGGGCGGCTTCCCCTTCTCGTGGCGCGCGAGCCGCAGCGCCAGGCCCGCGAGGACCACCACCGCGAGGCCGAGCGCGGCCCAGAGTGCCAGCTGCTCGGGGCCGCCCTCCTGACCCTCGGCGACAGGCACTCTGTGGGTGGGGCTGAGGCCGAGAGGGCCAGTCTCGATCACGCCGGCCGTCGCCCCCAGGATGGCCTCTCGCGCCCGCGCCAGATCGTACTTCGGCGGAGCCGCGGTGGGATCGCCGACCAGGAGGGCATACTCGCCCGAGGGCGCGACCAGGAGCAGATCCGGGACGGTGAACGCGGCGCGCGCCTTCGTGAGCGTGAGCGGGGCGTCGTCGCCGTCGTCGATCACCAGCGCGAGCTCGCCGAGACGCACGGGAGGCACGGGGATCGCGGCCTGCGCGGCCTCGCCGACGCGACGGACGATCCGGCCCGTGGCGATGGCGCGCTCGGCGCCGCTCTCGCCGGCGGGCTTGCCGACGAGGCGGTAGGGGCGATCGAGGTACTCGCGGTCGACGCGGATCAGGAGCTCGTCGATCTGCGCGGGCCACGCCGCGAGCTGCACGGCGTAGCGCGAGGTGCCCTGGGCGAGCACCGGCGGCGCGAAGGTGACGTCGACGAGCTGCTGCACCGCGCCGGCCTTGATCACGTACGGCCACTGGCGCGACTCGCCGTCGATGACCCGCACGTCGCCGAGATCGGCGCGGGCGAGCGAGAGCACCTCCGGCGTGAGGCGGAGGCGGCTCACGCCCTCGGGCGAGGCGCGCACCGAGAGCTTGATTTTGTGGGTGAACGTGCCCGGATCGAGCACCGCCGCCGCGCGCATCACCGCGCGGAGATCCGGCGGCGGCTCGGCCGCGCTCGCGGACGCCGCCGGAGGCGACGCGAGGAGCGAGCCCGGCAGCGCCGTGGTGGCCGTGAGAGCGAGCGCGAGCGCCGCGCCGAGGCGCGCCTTCACGCGTCCTCCCCGTCCGACGCGTCGGCGGCGGAGTCGGCGGTGTCCGCGGCAGCCACGACCTTCGCGCCCGCGGGGGCCTTGTCACCGTCGGAGCGCTTGCCGAAGACGAAGCGCTGGTACGCGAGCGAGATCAGGATCAGCGAGAACGCGAGCCCGACGAGCGAGGCCACGCGGTAGAGATCCTCGAGCTTCGCGAGGTCGTAGAGGAACGCCTTGCCGACGGTGATGATCATCAGCACGAGGCTGGTCCAGCGCAGCGCCGCCGACTTGCGGATCATGCCCACCGCGAGCAGCACCAGGGCGAAGAGGGCCCACGCGAGAGAGAGGGTGAGATCGCGCGCGGGCAGGCGATCGACGGCGATCGTGAGCTGTCGGGTGGTGCTGAAGGCGTCGAACACCGTGAGGTTGACCCAGACAAAGAGCACGACGACGGCGGCGGCGGCGGAGGAGAGGGCACCGACCTCGGCGCGGCCGGGGTTCACCGCGAGCTCCCACGAGCGGAGGCGAGGCCCCTCGAGCCCGCGCAGGAGATACCCCGCCCCGAGCAGCGCCAGAGCCGGGATCCAGTAGGTGTACGCGAGCCAGTTGAGCACCGGCAGCGACGCGCGCGGGTGGTAGTCGAGCACGTACGGGTTGGCGACGAGGCGGAGCGTGACCACGCCGAGGTGAACGACGCCGACGTGCTTGAGCCCCGCGTGATCGAGGCCCTTCCAGAGCACCAGCAGCGCCACGCCCTCGAGCGCCCAGCCGGTGGTGATCCACTCGTTCTCGAGCTGGAGCGGGACCGCGAGGCTGACGAACGCCACCGTGACGCCGAGGAGCCACGCGAGCGCGCTGCGCCGCACCTGGCTCTCGGGCGCCCACATGCCGCGGACCGAGGCGCCGGCGCCGAGCGTGCCGACCCCGAGCAGCACCGGGAGCAGGCCAATCGACGATTTGCCGAAGGCGGTGATCCAGCCAAAATAAAGGCTCGCGAACCAGATCGGCCCCGCCAGCGCCGCGGCGCGGAAGGCCCAGCGATCCTCGCGGAGCTGGGTGCGCGCGACGAGCGGCCAGGCCACGAAGAGCGCGACCGTGAGCGCCTGGCCCACGAGCGCGGTGACGGCGATCGCCGGATCGTGATCGATCTCGCGCAGCGCCCAGGCGGTGTCGACGAGGCCGGTGGCGAGCATCGCCGCGAACGCCCAGCCTCCGCGGCCGAGGCGCGTGGCCGAGATCAGGCCCAGGAACCCCAGCAGCCCCGTGCCGAGCAGCACCAGGGCCGGCCCGTGCGTCGGCGAGACCACGAGCGCGTCGAGCAGACCGACCATCGCCAGCACGCCCGCGCCGTGGCTGGCCCAGCGCCGCGTCTCGCCCTTCTGCGCGTGGGCGACGATCTGGAAGACGATCGCAGCGCCGAGCACCAGCGCCATCCACGTGGCCGCGGGCGGCACGCCCACGTCCGTCGCGTGCGCCGCGTGCGCGAGCGGGAACCCGACGCCGAGCAGACCGCCGACCCAGAGGTGCAGCTTGGCGTGGCCCTCGAAGCTCGCGTGGCGGAGCGTCAGCGCGGCGAGGAGAGCCCATCCCGCGAGCCACGGCCACGGCGTGAGCGAGCGCGAAGACGCCGATCCGAGCACCAGGATCATCAGGCCGCCGAGGCTCGCCATCTCGGCGCCGGCCGAGGTCGCCGCCGCGCCGCCGGGCTTCGGCGACCGGTGCTCGAGCTCGAGAAAGAGGTGAAATACCCCGGCGTACACGCTGGTGAGCGCCGCCGTCTCCACGGCCGAGAGGCCCGGGTCGTGGAACAGGAGCCAGGTCGCGATCACCCCGAGGCCGCCGAGCGCGGTCGCCGGGACGAGCCAGCCCGCGCGGCGCACGCGGGCGATCCACACGGCGCCCGCCGAGAGGACGATGAGCAGCGACGCCACCGGGTAGAGGTTCGGACCGAGGTCGCTGCGCGTGACCGCGGGGATCGCGGTCGCGAACGCCAGCAGCGTCGCGGCGGCGGCGCCGAAGGTGGCCCAGCGCCGCGTCGCCCCGCCCTCGCGGAGCAGCGCGATCGCCTGGAAACCAAAGGCCCCGGCGATGATCATCGCCAGGAAGCGATCGGGGCGCGGGTAGCCGGCGCCGCCGAGATCGTCGAGGTGCGTCGCGTAGACGATCGGGGCGCCGAGCCCCACGACCAGCGCCGTCACGAGGTGGAGCGGCTCGCGCCCGGCGAAGCCCGCGTGGCGCAGCGTCAGCCCCGCGAGCGCGACCCAGCCCAGGAGCCACGGGTACGGCGAGGCCGACGCCGGCGACGCCGCAGCGAAGATCAACAGCAGCAGCAAGCCGAGGCTGGCGACCACGGCCGCGCGCGACGGACCGGCGTCCGCCACTGCGCGCGGGCGGTAGCGCTCGAGCTCGAGGAAGCCGTGGTGGATGGCCGCGACGAACACGAAGATCCCGCTCACCTCCCAGGCGTTCGCCACCGTGTCGTGCCGCGCGAGCCAGGTCCCGAGGACGGTGACGCCGGCGATGGCCGAGGCGAGCCCGATCCACGCGATCCGACGCGCGCGGGCGATCCACGCGGCCCCCGCCGAGAGCAGCGCCAGCATCCCGCCGAGCGCGTAGAGGTGCTCGCCGACGTCGCTGCGAAGGCCGAAATACAGGCCGAAACCGAAGGGCAACAACGTTGACGCCGCCTGCGTCACCGACCAGAGGCCGCCGATCTTCGCGGCGCCGTCGTCGTCCTTCGCGCGGGGCATCGCGGCGCCGAACACGCCCGCGAACACCAGCACGATCCCCATGCCCAGGAGCAAGCGATCCGGCCCCATCCGATCGCCGACCCAGACCGCCTGGTAGAAGAACGTGCCCACCAGGCTGAGCGCGCCGAGCACCGGCCACGAGCGCTTGTGCGCGAGGTAGAGCAGCGCGCAGTCGAGCAGCAGCAGGTAGCCGAAGAGGCCGAGCGGCTGATCCGATCCCGACGAGAGCGCGAGCGGCGTGGAGAAGCCGCCGGCGAGGCCGAGCAGCGCGATCACCAGCGACTCGTGGCGCACCGAGAGCAGCCCGCAGGCGACGGTCACCAGCGCCATCAGCCCGAACGCCACCGGGCTGCCGACGAGCCCGTAGACCGCGTGAGCCGCCCAGAACGCGAGGTAGAGGATCGCGATCCCGGCGCCCGCGAGCCAGTTGGCGAGGACCGGCGTCTCGCTGCGCCGCGTGCGCTCGGATCCGGCGAGGCAGCCGAGCCCGGTGAGCGTCCCGAGGACGACGCGGAGCGAGGGCGAGATCAGCCCATTATCCAGGGAGTATTTGAAGAAATAGAGGCCGGCGATCACCAGCACGCCGGCGCCGAGCGCGGCCGCGCCGCGGACGCCGATCCACCGCTCCCAGTCGATGCGCACTGGCACGCCGGCGGGCCCCGGCTCGCGCGGTCGCGCCCTCGCCGCGGCGGGCGCCTGCTCGCGCGGTCGCGGCTTCGCGGCGGCGGGCGCAGGCGGCGGCGGGAAGGGCGAGCGCGGCGCCTCGCGAGCCGCCTGCTCCGGCGCAGGTTCAAGCTCGCGCCGGGGCCGCGCGGCCGCGGGCGGTGCCTTCCAGCCCGCGGGCTCGGGGATGCTGTGATCGACGCCCGAGGGCAGCGTCGGCGCGACCACCACCGGCGCCGCGACTTCGGGCGCAGCCTCCGCGATCGGGACTGTGTCGGGGGCGGGCGCGATCGTTTGAGCAGCAACATTCGCCACGGGCGACGCGGCGATCGGCGCAGGCGCTTCGACGACGGGCTCGGCGACCCGCGCGGCCACGGGAACCGGAACGCGAGCCGACTCGGGCTCGGGCTCGGGCTCATGCACCGGCATCGGCATCGGCGCAGCGACAGGCGCCGGGATGGCGACGCGCATCGGCACGGCCGCAGCGGTCTCGGCGATCCGCATCGCCGGGGCGTCCACGTTCTTCGCGGCGGTCGGCAGCGCGCGCGGCGACTCCACCGCGCTCCAGAGCCGGCCCACGGCGGAGCGGGCCTTGTCGATCTCCCCTTCCAGAAAACCCACGCGCCCCTGGAGCTTCAGCAGATCCTGGCGCAGCGCCGCCAGCTCGCGCTCCATCTCCTTGGTGCGCGCGCGCCCGCTGGTCCCCGAGACCAACCCGACGATGAGGAGCACCAGGAGCCCTCCCCCGCCGAGCACCAGCACGAGAACGAACGTCGCAAACTCTTCCATGTCGCCTTCGGCCGCGAACCGCGGCCCCTCACGGTCCAAGCAAAAAGAAAGCTTGGCGGCCTCGATGCACGGGGCATGCGCACGGCGAAGGCGCGCGCGGAGGCATGCTACGCGGGGATTTCCTGGAGGCGGACGCGAAACGTCAGCGCTGGGCGGCGAACGCGGCTACGCGGATGTCGAAGGTTCGACGCTCGACGATTTCGCCGCCGCACTGCCCGCGCGCTCGGGATCGATCGCCACACCTCGAAGCGCGAGCTCGCGCTCTTCGATCTTCACCTGGACGGGCTCACCCCCAGAGCGCCCGGCCCTCCATCCCTCCAGCGACGGTGATCGTCTCTCCGGAGACGTGCCGCGCCGCCAGAGGCGAGGAGAGGAACAGCACCGCACGGGCCACGTCGTCGGGCGACGCGAGCTGACGGAGAGGCATGGTGGTGGTCACGCGATCGGCGCTTCCATCGCGCGCCAGCGTCGCTGCGGCCATCGGCGTCACGGTCCACCCCGGCTCGACCAGGTTGACGCGCGCCCGCGGATCGAGAGCGAGGGCGACAATCTCGTTCTTGAGCGAGAGCGTGAGGCCCCGCAAGGCCGCCTTGCTCGCCGAGTACTCTGCGTGCCCGGCCTCGCCGAAGCGGCCCGCGGTGGATCCGATGAACGTGAGCGAGGCGCCGTGTCCATCCGCGCGGGGCCCGGTGCGGCGGATCGAGGCAAAGAACGCTCGCGCCGTCCAGATCGCGCCGAGGAGGTTGACCTCCAGCACCTCGCGGATCCGCGCCTCGGGCAGCTCGTCGATCGACAGCGACTCCGCCGGCCAGATCCCGGCGTTGACGACGCAGACATCGACTCTGCCGAAGCGCTCTTCTCCACCGCGGAAGGCCGCCTCCAGGCTGGCCGGCTCGCGCACGTCGCCGAGGGTCGAGAGCAGGCGATCGCTCTCCGGGATCCCCCGGCGCGAGTGGGCGACGACGCGCGCCCCCTCCGCCGCAAACGACTCGACCAGGGTCCGGCCGATACCGCCGGAGGCCCCGGTGACGAATACCACCTTGTCGGCGAGCGCGAGATCCACGGCGTTCGCCCGCTCAGTACCGCGGAACCCTGGAGTCGACCTGCTGCGACCAGGCGTCGATTCCGCCGGTCAGGTTGTAGAGGTTCTTGAACCCCTTGGTGAGGTAGTGCTCGGCCGCCGACCGGCTCCGGATCCCGTGGTGGCACTGAAAGACGATGGGAGTGCTCTTGTCGAGCGCGCTCAAGGCCTTCTCGCCCTCGTCGTCGAGGAGCTTCGATCCCTCGATCGAGGCCGTCTCGCGCTCGCGGACGGTGCGAACGTCGATGAGCTCGAAGGCCTTCTTCGCGTCGAACCAGGCCTTGAGCTCTTTGGCCGAGAGCGGCTTGACCCGCACCGGCTCCCGCGGGGAGATCATCTTGAAGCCGCCGCCGTCGGGGCCCTGCACGAAGTCGATCACCAGGCCTTCCGCGCGCTGCGCCGAGCCGCGGCTCATCATCACCCGGACTCCGCCGGCGTCGATCTCCACCTCCCCGCGCTCGGCCGGCCCGAAGTAGAGGCCATATTCAAAGCTCGCGCTGATCTCCACGTGGAGGAGATCCTTCTCGACGTCCTCGCAGGCGTCGTGAATGGCCTTGGCGGCGACGGGGGTGATCGTCACCTTCGGCAGGGTGATCTCGCCGGTGACCCCGAGCAGCTTGGCGAGCTCCCCCGAGGCGTGCATCTCGCGGAGGATGTCGCTCCCACCCACGAATTGCCCCGAAATGTAGAGCTGAGGGATGGTGGGCCAGCTGGTGAACTCCTTGATTCCGTCGCGCACCTCGGGATCGGTGAGCACGTTCACCGTCTCGTACGCGGGGAGCATCTCGTCGAGGATCTGCACGCAGGCGGCCGAGAAGCCGCACGCGGGCGAGCCGCGGGTGCCCTTCATGAAGAGCACGACCTGGTTCGAGGTCACGAGGGTCTGGAAGCGAGCGCGGAGCTGGTCCGATAGGGGCATGGTGGCCGTACGGTACTTTCGTCGCGCGGAGGATCAAGCGGCTTGTCCCTCACCGCCTCATTTTCGCGGGGACAGGCGCGCCCTGCCGGGTCGTGGAACCGCCGTTCCCCGCGGCACCGCGCGCTCGATCTCGCCGATGAAGAGGGTGTACGCGTGCCCGCGACGATCGCCGTGGGCGCGAGCGCGGAGGACCTCGACCCGGAAGCCCGCGCGCTGCATCCGCTGCGCGAAGCGATCGTCCGGGCCGGCCGACCAGACCACGAGCACGCCGCCGGGAGCGAGCGCCGCTTTCGCGCTGGCCATGCCTGCCGTGGAATAAAGGGTCCCGTTGCTCTCGCGGATCAGCGTGGTCGGGGCGTTGTCGATGTCGAGGAGGATGGCGTCGAAGGCCCCGCGCGAGGCGCGGATCACCGCCGCGGCGTCGGCGATCTCCACCACGGCGCGGCGATCGTCGAGCGGGTGCCCCGCGAGGTGCGCGAGTGGCCCGCGCATCCAGGTCACCACCGCGGGCACGAGCTCGGCCACGACGATGGTCGCCGACGCCGGGAAGGCGTCGAGCGTCGCCCGGAGCGTGTAGCCGAGGCCGAGGCCGCCGATGAGCACGCGCGGCTTCTCGACGGGGCCGAGGCGCTCGGCCGCGATCACCGCCATGCGCTCTTCCGAGGCGTGCGCGCGGCTCGCCATCAGCTCCGCGCCGTTGACGCGGATGGCCATCTCCTCGCCGCGCTGCACGAGCGTGAGCTCGCCGCCGCCGGGGATGGGCGAGCGATCGAGCGTCTTCCAGGGGATCATCCGCGTGCTCTACTCCAACCGCGGCGCCGGAGGGGGCTCGACGCGCGACGCCGCGCGACGCCCCCTGGCCCAGGCCCAGGCGGCGATCGCCGCCGCGAGCACGCCGAGGCCAATCCACACCTCGATTGGCGCGCTCTTCATCCAGTCGAGCAGCCTTTGCCCGAAGAAGCTCACCAGGAAGAGCGGGATGGCATAGCCCACCAGCGAGCCCCAGAAATGAGTCCAGAAGCGCACGTTCGAGAGGCCGAGAAAGGCGTGGAGCGCCTGGGGCATCCAGAAGATGAAGCGCAGCAGCGCCACGGTGACAAAGGCCCTCTTCTCGAGCGCCTCGTTGTACTTGCGAAAGCTGGCAGGGATGCGGGCAGACACCCAGTCTCGCGCGATGAACCGGGAGAACGAGAACCCGACGACGCTCGCGGCCATGGTCCCGGTCATCGAGAGGGCATAGGCGATGGGCCAGGGCCAGATCAGCGGGGCAGCCCACACGAACACGGTGCCCGGGACGCCGAAGGGCTGAAGCACCGTGTAGGCCACCACGAACGCGAGATAGCCCCACGGGCCAAGCTGGACGAGAGTCTGCTTGACCTGCGCGGGGCTCCCGAACTGCTGGAAGACGCCGAAGCGAAAGGCCAGCAGCAGGACGACGACCACGCCGAGCACCGCGGCGATCCGGAGGTTTCGGGCGCGACGAGGATCGGGGAGATCGGCTAGCGGGGACAACGTGCGCGGTTTAGCACGGCCCGGGCGGCCTCGGCTACTCCACCCCCAACCCCACCGCCTTCGCCACCGCCTCCCTCTGGCTCCGCGGGAGCGTCACGGTGAACGTCGAGCCCTCCCCCTCCACGCTCTCCACGCGGATCTCGCCGTGGATCACCTCCACCAGCTTCTGCACCAGCGAGAGGCCCAGGCCCGCTCCGCCAAACTCTCGCTCGGCGGTCGCGTCGACCTGATGAAACGCCTCGAAGATCTTCCCGAGCTCGGCCGCCGGGATCCCGACCCCGTTGTCTTCCACGCTGAGCGCCACGCTCGCGTCGCCGTGCAGACGCGCGCGGAGGGTGATCGCCCCTCCGTCGGGCGTGAACTTGACGGCGTTCGCGAGCAGGTTGATCAGGATCTGGGTGAGCTTGCCCCGATCGGTGAAGATCGGGAACAGGCCTGCTTCCAGGTCCAGCTCGATCCGCTGCTGCCGCTTCGTCCCCTGCATCCAGCGGACGTTGGCCACCACCGAGGGCAAGAGCTCTCCGAGGTCCACCTTGGAGATCGTGAAGGTGATCTTGCCCGCGTCGGACCGCGCGAGCTGCAGGAGATCGTCAATCAGCCCGAGCAGCGATTGCGCGCTCCGCTTGATCTTCTGCTGGGCGTCCTTCTGCTTCTCGGTCACCGGGCCGTAGATCCCGGCCGAGACCAGATCGCTCAGGCCGCAGATCCCGTGGATGGGAGTCCGGAGCTCGTGGGTCACGTTGGCCATGAACTGGCTCTTGTGCTTGCTGGCCTCGACCAGCTCGTGGTTGCGCTCCTCGAGCGCGTGCTCCTTGTCGCGGAGCGCCTTGAGGATCGCCGCGGTGTAGAGCGTGGGTACGCCGAGCACCACGCTCACCAGCAAGAGCTGGATCACCACGTACCCGCTGGTGATCCCACCCACGGTGGTGGCCGGCGTCGGGAGCGCGGGGATCAGCTGCGATCGGACCAGCATCACCATCGCTCCGTAGAGCGCGATCGCCGAGGTCCCGACGAGCACCGTGGTGCCCCGGTTGGTCAGCAGCGCGACGATGCTGATCTCGATCCCGTAGATGGCAAAGAGCGGGCTCTCGGGGCCTCCGGTGAAATAGACGGCGCCGGTCATCGCCAGCAAATCGGCGGCGACGTTGAGCCCGGCCATCTCCAGCACCAGCACGTCGTAGCGCAGGCTCAGGTACGAGAGGGTGTTGGCGACGACCTTGAAGGCCACCAGCGAATAGAGCGGCCACAGGAACGGGAACAGGCCAAAGGCCCGCGCGCCGAGGCCGAGCAGGCCAAAGACCAGCGCGGTCCCGTAGCCGGTGGCGATGCTGAACCGGAGGTTCTTGCGGTTCTGCGGGAGCGCGACCTCGGCGAGGAAGGCCGGATAACGCATCTGCCCCGGGACCTCAGGCGTCGCCGATGAACAATTGCACGTGGCTCAACAGTCGTTCGAGGTCGAACGGTTTCACGAAGTAGGCCTGGGCCTTCAGATCGTTCTTGGCGTAGCCCTCGGCGTGATCGAGATCCTTGTAGATGGCGCTCATCAGGAACACCGGCGTCTTCTTGCCGTGGGCCGTGCGCTTGATCTCGAAGCAGACCTCGAAGCCGTTGGTGCGCGGGAGGAGCACGTCGACAATGGCCAGATCCGGCAGCTCGGCGTTGAAGGTCGAGACTCCGGCCGGGCCCGAGGTGGCCACGGTGATGGTGTACCCGTACGCCTCCAGGTAATCGCGGAGCATGCTGGCGTTGACCGGATCATCCTCGACGACCAGGATCTTCTTCATGACATGCGCCTCGCGGGGAACGGCGGTTCGGTGCGCCCCAGAACACCCCCGCGGGCGTCGGGCGTCAAGGTGACCGAGCGGCCGGCCCGGCGGTCTCGCCCTCGGCCGGCACCCCGTCGCCGTCGAGCTCGCCCAGCTCGGCCAGGAGCGCGAGCGTGCGGGCCGCCTCGGCCGCGTCGATCACGCTGATCGCGAAGCCGACGTGCACGATCACGAAATCGCCCACCTTGGCGTCGGGCACGCACGAGAGGCACACGTCGCGGCGGAGACCGTTGAAATCGACCTTCCCCATGGGCGAGCCGCGAAGGACAAAGCGCTCTTCGAGGCGGCCGGGGATCGCTAGGCACATGGGCTGTTCTCCGTTCGCGCCGGGCTCACGCCGCGGGCGCGGGGACCGAGGTGGGCTTGCGCCGCGGCAAGCGGATCGTGAAGGTGGTGCCCACGTTCTTGCGCGTCTCGACCGTGAGCGTACCGCCGTGGCGCGTGATGTTGTTGGAGACGATGGACAGGCCGAGCCCGGTGCCCTTGACCTTGCTCGTGAAGAGCGGCTCGAAGATCTTGTCGAGATCGTCTTCGGGGATGCCGACCCCGTTGTCGGCGACGGCGAGCACGATCTCTCCGTCGGTGGCGTGGCCCGACACCACGACCCGCCCCGCGCGCGTGCTCGGGATGGCCTCGGCCGCGTTCTGGATCAGGTTCACCAGGATCTGACGGAGCTGATCCTTGTCGAGATCGGGCACCGGCAGCGTGTCGGGGACCTGGTTCTCCAGCGTCACGTGCGCGGGCGCCGGCACGATCGAGATCGCGTCGGCGACCAGGGGCCCGAGCGGGCACGCCACCAGCGACGGCCGGCGCTCGCGCGCGTAGTCGAGCAAATCGCCGACGATGCGGGTGCAGGCCTTGATCTCTTTGTCCATCACGCCGAGGAGCTGGAGGATGCGCGGGTCGCTCCCGAGCGGCGTGCCGGCGAGGCGTTTGTTCACGTAGTAGTAGGCGTTGCCGATCGCCGCTAGCGGGTTCCGGATGTCGTGGCCGATGCTCGCCGCGAGGCGCCCCACCGCGGCCAGGCGCTCGTTCCGGATCTTGGTCTCCTGGGCGTCGCGGATCTGCCGCTCGGCGCGCTTGAGCTCGGTGATGTCGAAGGCGATCCCCTGGAGAAACAGCGGCCGGCCGAGATCGTCGCGCACCAGGCGCGCCTCGCCGAGGATCCAGACCACGCGCCCGTCGCGGGCGATGACGCGGCACTCGGCGCGGAAGGGCCCGCCCGAGGCGATCCCCCGCGCGAACTCCTGGTTCCAGAGCTCTTGATCGTCGGGGTGGAGGCGCTTGAACCACAGCACCGGATCGTCGAGCCACTCGCGCTGCGAGAAGCCGAGCAGGGTCTCGATCTGCGGGCTCACGTACATCTCGTTGTCGCCGTCGTCGAGCGCGGCCATGAACGTCACCGCGGGGATCTGCTCGACCAGCGCGCGGTAGCGCGCCTCGGCCCGGCGCACCGGCGCCTCGCGTTTTTGCCGCTCGAAGCGGTCGCGCACCTGGAGCAGGAAGCGCGGGCGGCCCTCGAGGATCACCGTGCTGACGCGGAGATCGAGCGGCATCGTCGCGCCGTTGCGGCGACGCCCCATCACGTCCGGGTGGATCTCGAGCTGCGCCGATCCGCCGCGACCAGCGCGGATCTTCGCGGGCGGCGCGCCCTGGTCGCCGACGACGAGCACCGCCCCGAGGTCCTTGCCGAGCACCTCGCGCTCGACCACGCCGAAGAGCCGCGTCGCCGCCTCGTCGAAGCCGACGATCGCCAGCGCTTCGTCGACGACGATCACGCTCTCGTCCGACTCGCCGATTTGCGAGCGCGTCTTCTCGGTCGGCTGCGCCGGGACCACGATCTGCTGGAGACGCGGATCGTCCGAGAGGAGCGCGTGCGCCATCTGCGCGAGCAGCGTCCCCGCGTCTTCCAGGCCTTCGATGCTCTCGATCGCGGTCACGACGCCCTCCCTCCGCTGAGCGTCATCAGACTATCTCCATCTCGCGAATCAGCAGCTCTTCTCCCGAGAGCCAGTCGAGATCGGTGCCGCCGCAACCACAGCGGGCGAAGGGCCGTTCGATCTCGAACTCGGCGCCGCAGGCGCGGCAGCGCGCGACGCCGGGCGGCTCGACGATCTGGAGCTCGGCGCCGGCGAGCGGGGTGTCCTCGACGCAGACGTCGAAGCAGAACCGCACCGCGTCGGGCAACACCAGGGAGAGCTTGCCGATCACCAGGACGATCCGGAGCACCCGGGCGCCCGCCGCGCGCTCGCACACCGTCTCGACGATGCTCTGGGTGATCGAGAGCTCATGCATCGGGGCGCGCCTCCGCGAGGAGATCGTGGACCAGCGCCTCGACCAGGCGAACGGCCTCGTCGAGCGACGCCGCGACCGGCGCGCTCAGCTCCAGGGTCTCTTCGTCAACGTCGTCAACGTCGTCGCCGCGACGCGACGGCTCGCATCCGACGAGGCGGATCCGCCGCGGCCGCGCGCGGTCCGGGAGCCGCGCGAGGACGCGCTCGATCGTCATCCCGTGGGCCGGTCCGTCGTCCCGCGCCGAGGCGTCGACGCGCGGCTCGATCACGTACAGCGTGCCCGGCGCCCCGCCGCGCGCGGTGGCGTCGACGAGGATCGCCGCGTCGCAGGACTCGAGCGCGAACGCCAGGTCGAGGCCGCGGATCCCGAAGTCGACGACGCGGACGCCCTCGGGCCAGGCGCGGGCGCCGAGGCGACGCGCGACCTCGACGCCGAACGCGTCGTCGCCGAGGAAGATGTTCCCGACGCCGGCGACGAGGACGCGCGTGGCCGGCGTCACGCGGAGCCTCGACTGCGATCGAGATCGAGGTCGAGATCGAGATCGCCGAGCGGCTCGACCTCGTCGGGCCGGAAGAAGAAGCGATGCCCCGGGAGGCCCTGCGCGCCGAGATCCGCGCCCGGATCGTCGTCGAGGGTCACCGTCACGAACACCCGACCCTCGAAGTCTTGCTCGATGGTCGCCACGGTCGCGGTCATCCCCGCGAGCGCGAGATCGAAGACGTCGGCGCGCCCGCTCGGCCGGAGCACGACGCGCGCGCCCGGGCCGACCGCGACGCCGCCCGCGCTCACCGTGCGCGGCGCCCGCCCCGCAGCGTCGACGCGACGGAGGCTGCGCACCGCGCCGTGGAGGCGCGCGAGCTGCTCGGGCCCGAGGCCGTCGGTGCGATCGAGCAAGGCCTTCACCCGCGCGTCGAGGGCGCCGGCCTCGCCCCGCTCTTCCTCGGTCATCGTCAGGATCCGGAGCGTGAGCATCTCGTCCATCTCGGTGCCGTCGAAGAGATCGCCCGGGCTCTCGGGCGCGATCGCGGGGTAGTCGTAGAGGATGATCGGCGAGCAGAGGACCCGATCGCGCGAGCCGGGATCGCCGACGAGGATCGGCCAGACGCGCGCGTTGCGGCAGGTCTCGGCCAGCGCGCGCAGCGGCTCCGGCGGATCGATCATCGAGACGAACCCGCCCCCGCTCGCGCCGAGCACCGCGTGCGCCGAGAGCAGCGACCGCCGCCGCGCGCCCGCCGCGCCCGCGCCCGCCGGCTGCGGCGTGAGGTTCTGCGCCCGCACCGTCACCCGGTGAACCAGGCCCTCAAGGTGCTCCACCGCGAGCTCGATCGCGCCCTCTACCCGCGCCTCGCCGATCGTGAACGAGAACGAGAAGCGCGGTGCGTGGGCTCGCGCGACGAGATCGCCTACAAAAAGCGGCCCGGTGTCGACCTCGCGCGCCACGGCCTCGTCCCAGGTCCCGGCGTCTTCCGCGGCCGCGGCGGTGGGCTGGAGGAAGCGCACCGTGGCCTCGATCGACGCGCCTTCCGGGGCCTCGATCAGGCACGCGCACTCGAGCTCCCAGGGCTCGAAGCCGCCCTCGGCCTCGCTGTACGCGCGCGGGCAGAGCGTGCCGAACGTGAGCCGCCGCTGGTTCTTCAGCGACGAGGTCCGGTACGGGTAGAGCGCGTACCCCTCGTAGAGGATCGCGTCGGCGATGGCCTGGATCCGCCCGAGGATCATCGCGACGCCGCCTCGGGCGGGAGCAAGCTCTCGAGCGCCTGCTCCCACGAGGTGAAGCCGGCGAGCGCGCGGTAGCGGTGCAAGCGCTCGAAGACGTCGCGGCGGAGCAGCAGCGGCGCGCAGCCAGGGAAGTAGTGATCGAGGGTCTCGCGAAAGCTCGCGATCGGCAGGCCGAAGCGGGCCTCGGCGGTCCACGGCACCTGGGCGATTTGCAGCGCGCCTCCCTCGGCCGCGTGGAAGACGGTGCCGCTGAAGAGCACCAGCAGCGGGATCACGCCCTCGTCGAGGCCGTGGGCGTAGCGGGCCGATCCGACCGCGAAATCCAGGGTGCACGGGAGCGGGAGCTGCGCCGTCGTCGCGCCGGTGAAGCGCGGGACGGCGACGCTGGTCTGGGCCCAGAGCAGCGGCTTCAGCGTCTGCTCCCAGCGGCTCGGCGCGCCGAAGAGGTCCGCGAGCGCGAGCTGCTCGGCCGCCGAGTAGCGCCGGCGCTGCGGCTCGATCCGCACCTGCGCGTGGAGCGTGAGCGCGTGGATCGTCTCGCCCGGGCGCGCGTTGCGGATCGCCACGTCGAGCGCCAGGATCGGCTGCGCGGCGTGCAGCACGGGCGCGGCCCCCGTCACCTCGAACGCGAGATCGGGCATCGATCGCGCCTACCCCGCGGGGCAGGCCTCCTCGCGCAAACGCTGGAGGAAGCCCTCGATCTCGAGGTCCGCGCCGGAGCGCGCCGATCCGAGGATCGAGGTGCGATGCCGGCGGATCATCCCGGTGAGCTCGAAGCAGCGATCGATCGGCGCGAGCAGGTGCCGGCGCGCGTCGCCGACGCGATGGACGAGGAGCGCCTCGACGTCGGGCGCCATGGTCCGAAGCGCCGGGTTCTGCGCGGCGATCTCGTCCCACGCGCCGAGCGGCAGCAGCGACTCCATCGCTCCGGCGGGGCTCGGGTAGAGCGCGATCACCCGGTCCGTCCGCGAGCTTCGAAAGAAGAACGCGAGGTGGACCGGGACGCCGAGCGCGTCCCACTGCGCGTCGGTGATCCGGAGATCGTCGAGCGATCGCCCGCGGCGAGGCACGCGCACGTAGCGCGCGTCGGGGCGGGGATCGTGGAAGAGCATCGCGCACGCGTCGCAAACGCAGACCAGCGCGCGCGCCGCCGGGTCGATCAGGTGCGGGTGCTCGTCGGCGATGGCGAGGCTGCACAGATCGCAGCGCTCGCCCGGCGTGATCTCCCGGCGGGGCAAGCGGATCTGCACGAGAGGACCCGGATCGACGCGCCCGGCCGCGCTCGGCGCGAGCGCGTCGAGCTCGTGCAGGGCCAGCATCCCGCGGACGACGGGGTCCCCTGCGCACTCCGCCGCGATGGTCCGCCCCGGATCGCCCGCGCCGGCGAGGAGCGCGATCACCTTCGCCAGCCCCTTGCCGTGGAGATCGAGCAGCGTCGCCACCAGCTCGCGCGCCGCGTCGCGCCCCGCGGCGTCGCTCGAGGACTCCACGCCCCGGATCAGCGCCTCGATCCGATCCATCTGGCGCTCGACGTCGCGGGTCGCCTCGTCGCTCACGGGTCGTCGATCTCCGCGGGCTGCACCAGCGCGCCGAACGTCGGCGAGTGGCGGACCTCGATCTCCTTGCCGTCGCCGAGGTACATGTGAACGCCGCACGGGAGGCAGGGATCGAAGCTCCGCACCGTGCGCATGATGTCGATCCCCTTGAACTTCTCGGGCCCGTTCTCCTCGAAAATCGGGGAGCCCTCGACCGCGTCTTCGTAGGGCCCCGGCGTGCCGAACGAGTCCCGCGGGCTGGCGTTCCACGGCGTGGGCGGGTACGGGTGGTAATTGGCAATCTTCCCGTCGCGAATGACCATGTGGTGCGAGAGCATGCCGCGCACGGCCTCGTGAAATCCGCAGCCGATGGCCTCGTCAGGCACCTTGAACTCGTTCCAGGTCTTCGTCCTCCCGGCGTGGACCTCCTTCAACGCCTGATCGACGAAGTGGAGCGCCGCGGCCGCCGCGTAGGCCTGGAAATAGGTGCGGGCGCGATCGCGCTCCAGGGTGTTGCTCCATTTCGGGATCGTCCACTCGAGCTCGGTCTCGGGGAGCGACGCGGTGCGCGGGAGCCGGATCTTCACGCTGCTTCCCGTGGATTTCACGTACCCGAAGTCGACCTTGCCCGCGAGCGCGGTGACCCAGAGCCGCGCCAGCGGGCCGCCGCCGCTGTCGATGGCCAGGTGATCGCCGGTGCGCTTGTCGAGCCAGCGCGGGGACATGACCCAGGTGTACTTGCCGGCGAGATCGCGCTTCTGCGGCCTGGGTCGCGTGATCTGGTTCCACGGGTGCCGCGCGTCGATCGGGTTGCCGAGAGGGTCCTTGGCGACGAAGAGATCCGCGCCCTCCCAGTCGTCGTAAAACGAGCTGCCGAGCAGGATCCGGATCCCGAGGTTGATGTCCACGAGGTCGGTCGTCACCAGCTCTCCGTCGACCACGATCCCGGGGGTGACGTACATGGCGCGACCCCAATCGGCCATGGTCTCGTAGCGAAAATCGCAGACGTCCGGGTTCTGGAACGAGCCCCAGCAGCCGAGGAGCACCCGGCGGCGACCGACCTCCTCGTAGCCCGGCAAGGCCTCGTAGAAGAAGTCGAAGAGATCGTCGTGGAGGGGGACGACCCGCTTCATGAACTCCACGTATTTCATCAGCCGAACGAGGTAGTCGGTGAAGAGCTGGACCGTCGCGACGGTGCCCACGCCGCCGGGGTACAGGGTGGACGGGTGGACGTGGCGCCCCTCCATCAGACAGAACATCTCCCGCGTCAGGCGGCTCATTTGCAAGGCTTCCCGGTAGAAGCTGCCCTTGAAGGGGTTGAGGGCTCGCATGATGTCGCCGAGGGTGCGAAAACCGTGCTTGTCGGCGTTCGGGGCGAGCGTGACGTTGGCTCGGGCGAGGACGCCCGGGTTGGTCTCGGCCACCATTTGCTCGCAGAAGTCGACCCCGACCAGGTTGTCCTGGAAGAGGTTGTGATCGAACATGTACTCGGCGGCCTCACCGAGGTTGATGATCCACTCGGCCAGGTGCGGTGGCTTGACGCCGAAGGCCATGCTCTGCGCGTAGCTGGCGCAGGTGGCGTGGTTGTCGCCGCAGATCCCGCAGATCCGGCTGGTGATGAAATGGGCGTCGCGCGGGTCCTTGCCGCGCATGAAGACGCTGTAGCCGCGGAAGATCGACGACGTGGATTTGCACTCCACCACGCGGCGCTCGTCGAAGTCGATCCGGGTGTGGATCCCGAGGCTGCCCACGATCCGGGTGACCGGATCCCAGGACATATCGACCAGCCGCTTCGCGGGGGCGGTGTCGCTCATGACGTTGCTCCTGTCTCTCTGCTCGCGGCTCGAAATGTCTTATTTTTGAGCCTGGGGACCGCGCCAGGCCGGCTCGCGGTTGAGCGACGCCTGGGTGAACTGGCGGAGGGCGCGCACCGTGCGACCGTACATGAGCACCGCCGCCGACGACATCCTGGCGCCGGGCGGCTCGTCCATGAAGGGCATGAACTTGTCGGGGAAGCCGGGCATCGTGCAGCCGATGCAGATGCCTCCCACGTTGGGACACCCGCCGATACCCGCCATCCAGCCGCGTTTGCCCACGTTGCACTGCACCACCGGGCCCCAGCAGCCGAGCTTGACGATGCAGCGCGGGTCTCCGTAGGTGGTCGCGAAGTCGGCCTGCTCGTAGTACCCGCCGCGATCGCACCCCTCGTGCACTGTTTGCCCGAACAACCATTTTGGACGATGGGACTCGTCGAGCGGGATCATCGGGGCGAGATCCACCGCCTGGTAGAGCAGGTAGAGCAGCGTTTCCATGAAGTTGTCGGGCTGGACCGGGCAGCCGGGGACCGCCACGATCGGGATCCCGGCGCGCGATCGAAAGGAGTGACCGAGGTAGTCGGCGAGGCCCATCGCGCCGGTGGGGTTGCCGGCCATGGCGTGGATCCCCCCGTAGGCGGCGCAGGTGCCGGCGGCGACCACGGCCCAGGCCTTCGGCGCGAGATCGTCAATCCAGCGGCAGGTGGTGATGGGCTGTCCGGTCGCGGGATCGGTCCCGACCGCGGCCCAGAAGCCGCCGTCGGTGTTCATGGTCTCGTCGGGGATCGATCCCTCGACGACGAGGATGAACGGCTGGAGCTCGCCGCGGGCCGCGCGGTACATCGAGGCCAGGAACTCGTCGCCGTTCTCGTAGGCCAGCACCGGGTTGTGGAGGATTACCAGGGGGATCCCGGGGATCGCGCCGAGGATCAGATCCTCGAGGCTCGGCTGCGTGGCGGCGGTGATCGACACCGTATCTCCGTCGCAGCTCAGACCCGCGGTGATCCAGATCACGTGGACTTCGGAGAGTGGCAATCGCGGCGCGTCGGTGGAGGGATCGGTCGTCATCGGCTCACCTCGCGACGGGCTCGCCCGGCGCGGCCAGTGGGAGCGGGGCCTCGCCCCGGGTGACCTTCACGCTCGCCGAGGTCGCGAGGACCGCCGCGAGGATCTCGGGGAACGGCGTGGCCTTGACCAGGATCGCGTCGAACCCCGCGCTCGCGACGTCGTCGGCCTCGACGCTCCCGCTGATGAGGATCGCCGCGCAGCGCGGGAGACGCGCGCGGACCATCGGCAAGAGCGCGGTGCCGCGGCCGTCGCCGAGGTTCTGGTCGAGGAGCACGATGTCGTAGCCGGTGTCGGGCCTCGCGAGCAGCGCCGCGGCGAGGGCGAACGACGCGGCGGTGTCGACCGCGAACCCCTCGCCTTCGAGCAGCGTCGCGAGGGTGAGCAGGTTGCTCGGATCGTCGTCGACGAGGAGCAGCCGGGGGCCGACGCTGCCGCTGCCGAGCTCGGAGGCGTCGACCAGCGGCAAGGTGAGCACCATGCACGAGCCCTTGCCGGCGAGCCCCTCGGGGTGAGGTCCGACGTCGCCGCCGTAGCGCCGGGCGATCCGCCGCGCGATGTTGAGCCCGAGGCCGGCGCGGCCCTCCTTGGTGGTGAAGAAGGCGTCGAAGATCCGCGGCGCGATCGCCTCGGGCAGGCCGTCGCCGTCGTCGCTCACGGCGATCGCGTAGCGGTCGCGGTCGACGCGCGCCGCGATGCTCACGCGGCCGTGCGCGGCCTCGGCGGCGTTCTCGATCAGGCAGCGGATCGCCAGCCCGACCTCGGCGCGATCGGCGACGACGTCGCCCTCGCGGGCGTCGACGTCGACGCTGATCGTCGGCGAGATCCGCGCGCCGGCGACGCCCTCGTCGACGCACGACGGCCCCGAGACCCGCGCGACGCTCCGCGAGAAGAGGTGCTTGAGGCTCAGGCGATCTTCGAGCAGGCCAGTCGACACCAGCACCATGTCGTCGATGAGGCCGAAGAACTGGGCCATCCGCGGATCCGAGCGCCAGAGCTCGGTGTCCTTGGTCCGCCGCCGCAGGTAGAACGCGGCGTTGCGGATGCTCGCCAGGTTGTTGCGGAGATCGTGGCGCAGGACCGAGGCGACCTCCTCGGCGACGGACGCGCGCTCGAGCCCTCCGAGAGGATCGGACGCTACCCCGCTCGGGGCTCGCCGCTCCAGCTTGTCGGCGAGCGCTCGGAGCTGCGCGACCAGATCACCTTCGTCCATCTTCGAGTCACCCCTTCATCGATTCGCCGCGGGCGCGGGCGATCGCGCGCACGATCTCGCGCATGTCGAACGGCTTGCGCAGGCAAGCGTACCCACCCAGGCTCATGAGGCGGTGCATCATTTCGGGGACGGAGTGACCGGACACCGCGATCACGGCCATTGAGCCGTCGTACCGCCGGATTTCCTCGTAAGTCTGGACACCATCCATGCCCGGCATGATCAGATCGAGGACGCAGACGTCGACGCCGGCCTCGCGGACGAAGCGCACGGCCGACGCGCCGTCGTGCACGGCCTCGGCGCGCATGCCGACGCCGCGCAGGGCGAGGACCATGAGCTCGGCTTGGTCCACGTTGTCGTCGATGACGAGGACCAGGCGACGCTCGACCGCGCGGGCGACGAGCCCGAGGATCCCGGCGATGTCGAACGGCTTCGTGACCACGGTGTAGACGCCCTCGGTCAGCGCGCCCTCGACGAGCATCTCCAGCGAGAACGCCGTCATGATCACCACGGAGATCGCCGGCCGGAGCTTGCGGAGCTCGCGGAAGGTGTCGAGCCCGTCGAGCCCGGGCATCTGCATGTCGGTGATGACCAGATCGAAATCGCTCTCGCGCACCAGCTCGATGGCCTGACGTCCGCCGCTGGCCTCGGCGACCACGTAGCCCTCGAGCTCGAGGTTGGCGGCGAGGCTCTGGCGGAGGCCGTCTTCGTCGTCGACGACGAGGATCCGCCGCGGCGGGAGCGCGTTGCTCCCGTCGTCCGGGGGCGGGACGTCGGTCACGTGGGGCTCAGCATTCCCGGGCGCTGACGCGCCCTGCGATCGGATCGGTGGACCGCGGTAGCTGCGTGATCCGGCCGAGGCGCCCGACGAGGCCGATGATCATCGAGTCTACCCTTCCTCTTGAAGACGCCCCGTCACGAGCCGTGGAGTCGCGCTGTTCACGACTTGGCCGCGCTCTCCCCCGGCTACTCCAGTCAACTCCGTGGCGGACCCGATCGTCAAGTGCCTATCCCTACCGCGGCAAACTTCGTTTGCTGCGCTTCGTGTGGGTCACTGTCCGCCAGAGCACCGCGCCGACGCCGCGAGCGAGGAATCGTGGGGGCTGCTACCCTCGGCCCGCGATGTCCCGCGCCAAGCTTCACAACCCCGGCCGCCCCGTCTCGCTCCGCGTAGGCTCGCTGGAGATCGAGGCGTTCAGCATCTCCGGGCTGGCGTCGTACGTCGCCGTCCCCGCCTTCGACGCCTGCTTCGATCTCGGCCACTGCTCGGTCGAGACCAGCCAGCTCCGCAACGTGCTGCTCACCCACGCTCACCAGGATCACTCGCTCGGGCTCATCCGGCACCTGGCGCTGCGCCGCATGACAGGCCAGCGGCCGTCGCGGGTGGTGGTCCCGATGGAGAGCCGCGCCGCGCTCCTCGACGTCCTCCGCGCCTACGAGCGGCTGGAAGAGAAAGAGCCGGCAGATCTGGAGTCCATCGTCCGGGGAGTCGTCCCGGGGGAGACCTTCGCCCTCTCGCCCAACCGGACCGTGCGCGTCTTCGACGTGAATCACCGGATCACCTCGCGGGGATACACGGTGATCGAGCAGGGCCGCACGCTGAAGCAGGCCTTTCGCGGCTTGCCGGGCGAGGCGATCCGCGACGCGCGCGCGCGCGGCGAAGAGCTCTACGATCGCCGCGAGATCAACCGCCTCACCTACGTGGGTGACAGCACGATCGAGACCCTCGAACGGCACCCGGAGCTGGGCGAGAGCGAGGTCCTGTTCGTCGAGGCGACCCACCTGCCGGGCACCTCGCCCGAGGTCAGCGCAAAGTACGGTCACACGCACCTGAGCGAGCTCGCCGAGCTGTTCACGCGCCGCCCCGAGGCGCTGGCGAGCCCCCACATCGTGCTCAAGCACTTCAGCATGAAATACGACGCGACGCAGATCCGCGCCGCGCTGGAGACTCTGCCCCCGGGCCTCCGCGAGCGGGTGACGCTGCTGATCTAGCGCCGACCCGTCACGCTCGCATTGCGCCGCGCCCGCGGGCGATCTACGCCCTGAACATGGCGAGCGATCCCACGAGGCGCAACGACGCGGACGGCGAGGTCATCCTTCAGCAAAAGCCAAAGCCGAAGACCGAGCGCGTCCGCCGCTTCCAGGTGGTATTTCACAACGACGATTACACCACCAAGTGGTTCGTGGTCGACGTGCTCCAGCGGTTCTTTCACATGTCGGAGACGAGCGCGCTCGATTTCATGATCAGCGTCCACGAGCACGGACGAGGCGTGGCGGGAGTGTACTTCCGCGACATCGCCGAGTCGAAGGCCGCGCAGGTGCACGAGCACGCGAAGAACCACGGAATGCCCCTCCGGGTGACGGTGGAGCCGGAGGACGATTGAGGGGACTCCGTCAAACCCACCCGGTCGCCGCCCGCACCAGCAGCCCAAGCCCGAGCGAAGCCCCATTGGCCAGAGCCGAGATCCCCAGCGACTCCACCGCGTCGCTCTTCTCGAACGTCAGGCGATAAAACCCCGCCTCCAGCAGGACAGCCCAGGTCTCCGCGAGCAGAAGAGCGGGGAAATACGGCAAACCGAGCTCGGGGAAGATGAACCAGACCGCCGGGTGACTGGCCAGGTTCGCGAGCAGCACCAGCGCGACGCGGCGAGAGAGCCGCGGCTCGGCCGAGCGGAAGAGCGCCGCGGCGATCGGGGTCTCGACGACGACGGTGAGCAAGAAGGCTTTGAGCCAGGCCGTCACGAGGAGCATCGCCGGGCCGACCTCAGCGGCAGGAACGAGAGCTGGCAGGCGGGCGCGGGGGCATGCGGGCAGAGGACCACGGCAAGCGAGAGCGCGTCAAGCGACGAGGCGGCACGAGGGTCACCGCCCTGCCCTCGCTGATTCCGGCCCTCGGGAATGGACGCATTCTGGCCCGAGCCGCGCGGCGAGACCTCCAGGTCGAGAGCAACGTCAATGCGGAGCCGGGCTATCGATCGGGGCGCTGGCCAGGACGTTCTTGACCTCGTCGAGGAGCACGAAATCCCGCCCCCGGATTGCCGACTTCACGATGTTGAAAGGATCCACCGGGTAGTAGAACGGCCTGGGCCTCGAAACCAGCGTCACATCGCGCTCGACGTTGTCCCTGCTCACGAACCGGACGCCGCTTTGAGTCTCGCCCGGCCGGACCGAGAGCCAGGGCACGCACTTCACGCCGGAGATGCGATCAACCCGCGCAAGACGCCCGAAGAAATGCACCAGAGGCCAGGGTCTCTCGGAAGTCTCTGCGAGGAAAGCTTCCAGCTCGTCCGACCGCCAGCCCGTGCTCTCCGCCACGCGTCCGAGTGCATGGCGGACGCACCCGAGCACCCATCGAAGATCGCCGACGTTCTGTCGAAGCGTTGCTGGATCAACTGCCTCGGTCACTTCGCAAACCCCAAATAAATTCACGACTTGGCCATCCCAGCGCGCGGAGGTTGCTACATTTGCAAAGGACACCGCGAGCTTGCGAAATGGAGCTTTGATCACGCGCTCTTTCAGCCAGAGTCGTATAGGCTCGTAGGTCGCGAAGAGAACAACGTTGTTCACGCCCTCGTCGTTCACTCGCCCGGTAGTAGAGTCGCCGACATCAAAGTCGACGAGCCGCTTCTCTTTGCTCATGGTTTCAAATTCCCCTTGGGTTTCAAATCGGTGAGCTGCTTATAGTCGTAAACAAGGTCCTTCTCCATGGCCAGCGCGTTCGCTCGTGCCCCCGCACCGCCAGGAATTACCCGGACGATCGACGCCTCATATAC